>JALOSW010000224.1 GCA_025458245.1 Burkholderiales bacterium | reverse complement strand
GGCTGCTCGGGCTCCCGACACCGCGCTACGCACACCTGCCGGTCGCGGTGAACCCGGCCGGCGAGAAGCTTTCGAAGCAGACGCTCGCGGCACCGATCGATCCTGCGCACCCATCGCACGCACTCGTTGCGGCGCTCGCATTCCTCGGCCAGGCACCGCCTGCGGCGCTGGCGCACGCCGACCCGCGCACGATCGTTGCCTGGGCGGTCGCGAACTGGGCGCGCGACCGCGTGCCGCGGGTGCGCGCGCTCGCCGTCACGGCTGCGTAGCAATCAACGCCGGGTCCGCTGGAGGAACGCCGGCAGCGGCATCACCGTCGCGAGCGACGCGACCACCAGCGCGAGCGCCGCGAAGTCGGTCCAGTGCGGCCGCTCGCCGAGAACGAGCATGCCGCTGAACACGCCGACCACCGGGATCATCAGGGTCGAGAGCGTCGACACGCCGATCGGCGCGAGCAGCGCGATCTTGATCCACGCCCACTGCGCGAACACGAACGCGACGGTCAGGTTGTAGACCACGCCGAGCGCGGGCCAGAGCGACAGCTCCCAGAACCGGAACGAGCCTTTCTCCACGAACAGCGCGAGCAGCACGATCGGGACGCCGCCGATCAGCATCTGCCAGGCGGTAAGGGTGGAGGCCGGCATGGCGAGCTTCCAGCGCTTCATCAGCACCGTGCCGATGGCCCATGAGATGGCGGCCGCCACCATCAGCGTGGCGCCGAGCGGAGAGCGGCCGAGCGCAGCGACCTCTCCGCCGAAGAGGAGCGCCATTCCGGCCATGCCGAGGGCGACGCCAAGCGCGCGGCGCGCCGTGAACCGCTCGCCGAGGAACATCGTGCCGAGCACCACGCTCCACACCGGCATGGTGTAGCCGAGGATCGCCGCACGGCCGGACTCGAGCAGCGGAATGCCGTAGATGGCGAGGATGTTCCAGCCCGTCATGTTGAATAGCGAGATCACGACGAGCTTGCCCCAAGCCCCCTCGGGCACACCGATGGGAAGCCGGTTAGCGCGCGCGATCAGGAACACGCCGGCGGCGCCGAAGAAGAGGCACCATGTGCGGAAGTGCAGTGGCGCCATCTCCGTCAGGACGATTTTCATCACCGGCCAGTTGAACCCCCAGCCGAGGGTGAGCGCGGTCAGCAGCCAGACGGCCTCGCGCGGGAAGGTGTGCGCGGTCGCGGGTGTCGAGGCGCTCACGCGGGATGCCCGCCCAGTGCCGGGCGAAGGGCGGCGGCGACCTCTTCCGGATAGAGCATCGCGAACCGCTCCTCGAGGAGGAGATGCAGGTACGCGACGTCGGAGACGTGCAGCTTCGGGTTGAGATAGATCCGCGGCAACAGCTTCGCCGTGAGCCAGTGGCGCTCGGGGCGCTCTCCGAACGGCGCAGGCATCAGACAGAGATTGAAGCTCCAGAGAGACCGCTCTGCGAGCGCGGCGAGGATGCGCACGAGCGAGTGCGCGAAATCCGCGATATCCGCGTCGGACAGATCCACCACGGTGGCGCGCTCGCGGAAGACCGCGGCCACGTCCCCCAACAGCCCGGTGGGCGTGAACGGCGCGAGCCACGCGACGGCGCCCGCCTCGCCGATCCAGCGCTCGCCCCGCGTGCGCTCGGCATGGAGCAGCTCCGCGTGGAAGCAACGGCCGAAGCGATCGCGATAGCGCGCGGCCGATTCGAGCGCGCGGCGCAGCGCGTTGCCGGGGTTGCGCGAAACGATCACCTGCATGTGCGGATGCACCTGCGTCGCGCCCGCCGGAGGCATGTAGTTCCAGGTCAGGATCCCGAACCCCTCGCCGCCCTCGACCTGCTTCTGCGCGAGGCGCATGAAATCGCGCGCCGCGGTGAGGCCGTCGATGACGAGTTGCGCGGGCACCCGGTCCATCGGCACGAAATGGTCGCGGCCGAGCACCGCGATCGCCGAAACGTCGTCGTAGGGGAAGAGGTTCGGCGCAACGAGCGCAGCGCCGCGGCGCAGGCGACCACCGGGAACGAGGTCTTCGGGAAAGCGCGGCGTGACCGTCTCGACCCGCTCCGGACAGAACGGGCAGTGCCCGTGCGAGAGCTCCACGATCGCGCCGATCTCGGTCGGAGGCGGCGCCTTCAGTGCGAAATGGCAGATGCGCGCCGACTCGCCGGTGAGGGGGTCGTAGCGCACCTCGCTCTCGATCTCAGCGAGCGCGAAGTCCTTGCGCGGGTCGTGGAGGCGAGCGCGCTTCTTCTCGATCCTGAACTCGATCATGGAGAGCCCTCGGCGAGGACGGCGGGCGAAGCGGGTGCGCGCGAACTGCGCGATCAGACGACGAGCGGCGCGAGCGCGGCGCGCAGCGGTGCGGGCAGCGCGGCGGGCCGGTTCGTGGCGCGCTCGACGTAGACGTGTACGAAGTGCCCCTGCGCGGCCGCGAGCGGGTCGTCGTCCCGGAAGAGCCCCACCTCGTAGCGGACGCTCGACGTGCCGAGCTTCGCCACGCGCAGCCCCGCGTGCACCGCCTCCGGGAACGTGATCGGGCTGAAGTAGTTGCACTTCGTTTCGACGACGAGCCCGATTACCGGGCTCGCTGCGATGTCGAGCGCGCCCTTCTCGATCAGGTAGTGGTTCACCACGGTGTCGAAGTACGAGTAGTACACGACGTTATTGACGTGCTGGTAGGCGTCGTTGTCCATCCAGCGGGTGGTGATGAGACGGAAGTGGCGATAGCGGTCGCGCGAGTCGGGGCTGGGCTTGGTCATCGGTCTGGCGGTGCAAGGATCGCCCGATTTTACCTGTTAGCTACGCACCACCATCGCGACGCCGACGACGGCGATCGCCATGCCGGCGAGCGCGGACCACGAGAGCGTCTCGCCGAAGACGAAGTACGCGACGAGGGCCGTCACCGGCGGAACGAGATAGAACAGGCTCGCGACCTTGGTCGCCGCGCCGCGTCGGATGAGCAGCATGAGGAGCGAAATGGCGCCGATCGACAGCACCACGACCAGCCAGCCGAGCGCGAACAGGAACTCGCCGGTCCACCGGATCTCGAGGCGCTCGAGCACGATCGCGAACGGCGCCATGACGGCGAGCGCCGCGACGAACTGGATGACGCTGCCCGTGCGCAAGTCGAAAGGCCCGCAGAATCGCTTCTGGTAGAGCGTGCCGAAAGTGATCGACCCGAGCGCGAGCACCGACATGCCGACGCTGCCCCACGAAAGCCCCGCGAGCGAAGTCTTCGCTCCGACTACGAGCGCGACGCCGGCGAGTCCGAGGGCGAGGCCCAGCCACTGCCGCGCGCCGAGCCGCTCGCCGACCATCGGCGCGGCGAGAACCGCGGTGAGGACCGGCTGCAAGCCGACGATCAGGGACGAGACGCCCGCCGACATGCCGAGATGAATCGCGGCGAACACGCCGCCAAGATAGCCGGCCTGCAGGAGCACGCCGACCACGGCGATGTGCGCGACCTGGCGCGGCGCAGGCCAGGGCGCCCGGACGGCGAGCGCGATCGCGAGCATCAGCGCGATGACGAGCACGAAGCGCAGCGCCAGGAAGGTCGCGGGCCCGGCATACGGCAAGCCGTACTTCGCACCGATGAAGCCGGTCGACCACAGCACCACGAAGAGCCCGGGCGCGGCCCGCGCCCAATCGCCGCCCGCGCGTGTCCCGGTCATGGGGCC
>JALOSW010000078.1 GCA_025458245.1 Burkholderiales bacterium | reverse complement strand
TCCGACGCGGCGGAAGCGCGCCGCGACCTCGCGAAGCTTCTCGCCGAGCTCCCCGATCGGCACCGGCTGCCGATCGTGCACGTCAAGATCGAGGGCCTGTCGGTGGCGGAGACGGCGCAGCGCACCGGGATGTCGGAATCGGCGGTGAAGATCGGCGTGCACCGCGGCCTCAAAGCGCTCGCCGCGAAGATTCGGGGGAGTTCGTGAACACCGACGACCTGGTCAAGATGCTCGCGACCGGTGCCGCGCCGGCCGACGCGCGCTTGCCGGCGCGCCGATACGCCGCGTCCGTCGCGGCCGGGCTCGCCGCGAGCATCGTGCTGATGGGCGTGCTGCTCGGCGCGAATCCCGAGCTCGCGCGGTTCGCGTCGCGACCGATGTTCTGGGTGAAGGTGGCGTTTCCCGCGCTCGTCGCGGCAGGCGCGCTGCTCGCCGTGGCACGGCTGTCGCGGCCCGGGGCGCCGCTCGCGCGCGTTCCCGCGGCCCTTGCCGCTCCGGTCGTCGCGCTCTGGGCCCTCGCGGCCGTCGCCTTGGTGGCGGCCGCTCCGGGTGAGCGGGCCGCGCTCTTTTTCGGCGCGACGTGGACAGCCTGCCCGTTCAACATCGCGATGCTGTCGGTGCCGGCGTTCGTCGCCGTTCTCTGGGCGATGAAAGGTCTCGCGCCGACGCGCCTGCGCCTCGCGGGCGCGGGCGCAGGGCTGCTCGCGGGCGCGCTCGGCGCGCTCGTCTACACGCTGCATTGTCCTGAACTGGCCGCGCCGTTTCTCGGCGTCTGGTACGTGCTCGGGATCCTGATTCCCGCCGCGTTCGGGGCCGTCGTCGGCCCGCGCGTGCTGCGCTGGTAAGGGGCCGGCGCCTTTAGCCGAACCGCTCGCGTGCGAGCCGCGCGCCGGCGCCGAGCGCTTCGAGCTTGGCGAGCGCGATGCCGCGATCCATCGGCGCCATGCCGCAGTTGGTGCAGGGCAGGATGCGCTCCTTGGGTACATGTTTCATCGCCGCTTCGATCACGCCCGCCACCTCTTCGGGCGTCTCGACCTTGTCGGACGCGACGTCGATCACGCCGAGCATCACGTCCTTTCCCGCGAGCAGTTCGAGCAGGCGCACCGGGACCCGCGAGTGGATGCACTCGACCGAGACCGCGTCGATGCGGCTCTGAGCGAGCGCGGGGAAGATCTCCTCGTACTGCCGCCATTCGGAGCCGAGACTGTCCTTCCAGTCGAGATTCGCCTTGATGCCGTAGCCGTAGCAGATGTGCACGCCGGTGCGACAGGTGACCCCCTCCGCCGCCCGGTGCAGCGCGTCGATGCCCCAGCGCTTCACGTCGTCCATGTAGACGTTGAACGCGGGCTCGTCGAACTGGACCATGTCCACGCCGTCGGCGGCGAGCGCACGCGCCTCCTCGTTGAGCGCTTCGGCGAACGCCATCGCGAGCTTCGTGCGATCGCCATAGTGGTTGTCCGCGATCGTGTCGACGATGGTCATCGGGCCGGGCAGGGTGAACTTGAGCTTCCCATTTGCATGGGCGCGGGCAAGGCGCGCCTCGGCTGCGTGGACGCGCCCCTTGAGGCGGAGCGGGCCCACGACCGTCGGCACCATCGCCTTGTAGCGGTTGTTGCGGATGCCGAGCTCGACTTTCAGGTCGAAGTCGATGCCTTCGACGCGCTCGAGAAACCCGTGCACGAAATGCTGCCGCGACTGCTCGCCGTCGGTCACCATGTCGATGCCCGCGTCCTCCTGCTGCTTGATCCAGAGGATCGTCGCGTCGCCCTTGGCCTCCGCGAGCGCGTCGCCCTCGAGCTTCCAGCGCGGCCACAGCTTGTGCGTCTCCGCGAGCCAGGCGGGTTTCGGCAGGCTGCCGGCGATGGTGGTTTCGAACATCGATCCTCCGAGCGGACGGGTTGCGGGTCGCCGCTAGTGTAGACCGGCGCGATGCGCGCGCCCGCGAGTGGCGCTAAGCTTGCCGTCCCACCTCTAACGACACGAAGGAGGAGATATGGACCGCGCACAACTCCGGCGAAGCGGGCTGCTCTTGGCCGTCGCGTTCGCACTCGCCGCCGGCCCTGCGGCAGCGCAGCAGAAGCCGGCCGAACCGCCCAAGCCGGCGGCGAAAGAGGAAGAGCCCTTCTGGGCCATCGGCCGGCCCGCCGGCGAGGTCACGGCGAAGATGGCGCCGGTGCCGGCGTTCCCGATTCCGACGCCCGCCGACAAGCTGCCGATCGGCAAGATCAAGCTCCCGCCGGGCTTCAAGATCGAAGTCTGGGCCTCGGACGTGTTCGACGCGCGCGGCATGCGGCAGGGCGATAAAGGTACCGTGTTCGTGAGCTCGCTCTTCGGCGCAGGCAAGATCTACGCGATCACCGACAAGGGCGGCAAGCGCGAGGTGAAGACGATCGCCGAGAAGCTCTTCCTGCCGAACGGCATCGAGTTCCACAAGGGCTCGCTCTACGTCGCCACGCCGAAAGACATCACGCGCTACGACAACATCGAGGCGAGCCTCGACAACCCGCCCAAACCGGTGATGGTTTACGACAAGCTGCCCGGCGACGTGCCGCACGGCTGGAAGTTCATCAAGATCGGTCCGGACGGCAAGCTCTACGTGCCGGTGGGCGCGCCGTGCAACATCTGCGATCCGTCCGACAAGTATTCGCAGATCTTCCGCATGAATCTCGACGGCACCGGCGTCGAGTCGGTCGTGAAAGGCATGCGCAACACGGTCGGCTTCGACTGGCACCCGAAGACCAAGGAGCTCTGGTTCGGCGACAACCAGCGCGACTGGCTCGCGGAGGACATGCCGCTCGACGAGCTGAACCGGGTGACGAAGCAGGGCCAGCACTTCGGCTTCCCGTTCTGCCACTCGGGCATGATGACCGACCCGCAGTACGGATGGGGCAAGTCCTGCGCCGACTACGCGACGCCGGCGCTGCTGCTCGGGCCGCACGCCGCCCCGCTCGGCATGCGCTTCTACACCGGCAAGATGTTCCCGGCGAAGTACCAGAATGCGATCTTCCTCGCCCGGCACGGTCCCTGGAACAAGTCGCAGAAGTTCGCGGCGGACGTGGTCGCGGTCTTCGTCGACGACAAGGGCAACGCGAGGATGGAGCCGTTCCTCACCGGGCTGGTCGAGAACAACCAGTACCTCGGGCGTCCCGCCGACGTGCTGGTGCTCAAGGACGGCTCGCTGCTCGTCTCCGACGACCACAACGGCGCGATCTACCGCGTCAGCTACGGGAAGTGACGAGTACGGGCCGTGCGAGGGCGGCGTTGGCCGCCCTCGCGCTCCTCGCCGGTGCCGACGCGCTCGCTGCGGAGCCGATCGCCAAGCGGGCGGAGGCGTGTTTCGCGTGCCACGGCGCGGGCGGACACTCGCAGACGGCGCTGACGCCTTCGATCGCCGCACAGCCCGCGTTCTTCACGGTCGCGCAGCTCTTTCTCTTTCGCGACAACCGCCGCGGCAAGACGCCCACGCCCATGTACGAGATCGCCAAGGGCATGTCGAACGAGGACTTGCGCGCGTACGCCGACTACTTCGCCAAGCTCGCGCCGCCGCCCGTTCCCGCTCCGGCACCCGACGCGGCGCGCTTCGCGAGGGGCCGCGCCGTGGCGCAGCAGCATCACTGCGCCTCCTGCCACAACCCCGACTTCACAGGGCGCGAGCAGATGCCGCGGCTCGCGAACCAGCGTGAGGACTATCTCCTCAAGTCGATGCGCGACTACAAGAGCGGCGCGCGTGTCGGCTACAGCCGCGGCATGGAGGAGACGCTGGTGCCGCTCGCCGATGCCGACCTCGCCGATGTCGCGCATTTCCTCGCGCACTTCCCTGCGCCGCAGAAGCCGCGCTGACAGGCAGCGGGCGCCGGCGCGGCGCGCTGACCCATCGCCGCGTCGTCGGGAACGGGACGAGCGTATCGGCCGAACGTTCTTGCAGCCGCGCTGTCCACGCGTAACGGCGGCTCCGGTGTCGCGCCCGGATCGCATTGCGGAGGTTCGATGAACGAAAAGACCCGCATCCTCGCAGTTCTCGTCGCCGTGGCCGCGCTCGGCGCGGGCATCGTCTACTGGTGGCAGCAGTCGCGGGAGAAGCCGCCCGCGCCCGCGCCGCGAGTCGAGGCGCCCGCGGCGGAGCCTGCATCGCCACCCGCGGAGCCGCCGATCCGCTATCCGCTCGCGCAAGGCGTCGACGCCGAGGCGCTGCCCGCCCTCGGCGAGAGCGACAAGCTCGTCATGGATGCGCTCGCGGAACTCCTGGGCAGCGAGGCCGTGCGCACGTTCGTGAACCCGAGCGAGTTCGTCCGGCACGTCGTCGCGACGGTCGACAACCTTCCCCGCGAGCGCGCGGCGGCGCGGCTGTGGCCCGTCCAGCCGACGCCCGGACGGCTGGTCCTGGAAGGGCAGGGCGCGGACGCGATGCTTTCCGCGAAGAACGCCTCGCGGTACGCGCCGATCGTGCGCCTCGTCGAGAGCGTCGATACGGCCAGGGCCGTCGCGCTCTATGTCCGGCTCTACCCGCTCTTTCAGCGCGCATACGAAGAGCTCGGCTATCCGAACCGGTACTTCAACGATCGGCTCGTCGAGGTGATCGACCACCTGCTCGGTGCGCCGGACGTCGCCGGGCCGATCCGGCTCGTCCCACCCGACGTGAAGGGCCCGGTCCCGTTGCCGAAGCCCTGGGTCTATTACCGCTTCGCAGACCCCGCGCTCGAGGCCCGCTCGGCCGGGCACAAGATCTTGATACGGGTCGGGCCCGACAACGCGGCGCGGCTCAAGGCGAAGCTCCGCGAGGTCCGCGCGCAGGTGGCGGCCGGCGCGGTGCGCCGGTGATTCGGGCTAGCTCTTCTCGGATTTCGGCACGAACTTCAGCGCCACGCCGTTGTTGCACCAGCGCTGACCGGTCGGCGCCGGGCCGTCGTCGAACACGTGACCGTGGTGGCCGCCGCAGCGCGCGCAGTGATACTCGGTGCGCGGCAGGAAGAGCTTGAAGTCGCGCTTGGTCTTGAACGCGCCGGGGATGGTGGTGAAGAAGCTCGGCCAGCCGGTTCCGCTCTCGAATTTCATCGCCGAGGTGAAGAGCGGCAGACCGCAACCGGCGCAGACGAACACGCCCTCGCGCTTTTCGCGGTTGAGCGGGCTCGTGCCGGCGCGCTCCGTCCCCTCCTGACGCAGCACGTCGAATGCCTCGGGCGGCAGACGCTTGCGCCACTCGTCCCGCGAGAGCGCCATCGGCTGATCCGGCGAAGGCACCTCGGCGCCATCGGCCAGAAACTGCTTCCAGTTCTTCTGCAACTCTTCCACGTTCGCTCCTTTCACTTCTTCGGGGCGCGCAACCGCGCGCAGCGCGAGCACGCCGAGCGGCACGGCGGCCAGCGTCCTCAACACGGTGCGTCGTCTCATCGGGGCGTCTCCTTCGTCGGCGTCATCCTCTATACGCGCGACGCGGCCG
The DNA here is from genome assembly GCA_025458245.1 of Burkholderiales bacterium. Taxonomy (GTDB): domain Bacteria; phylum Pseudomonadota; class Gammaproteobacteria; order Burkholderiales; family SG8-39; genus JAOAEA01. Next base: position 5,580 of record JALOSW010000078.1, on the reverse strand, counting down.
TCCGGACGCAGCTCCGCGGGCCCCGCCGGGTCAGTGCCGCGACGGCGCCACGGAGAGCGCCATCACGGCTTGCAGGAAGGCGGCGCGCGCCTGCCCGAGCACCATGCCTCGCCATTCCTCGGTATCGACGTAAAACGCCTCGCGCATCGCCCTCTTGATCGCTTCGCGCTTCGCCGCCGGCGCGTCGGGGTGGGCCTGGAGCCAATGGTCGCCGCGAATCGCGCCGAGTACGTCTTCCATCGGGCGCGTACCGTATTCGAGCGCGATGCTGGTCGGCTCGGCGTCGGGGCATTGGTCGTACACGCACCCCGTGATCGGCCCTTTCACCTCGGCAGAGGCCGAGCCGCCGTCGTAGTACGACATCACGTCGGCGCCATACCAGGCACGCGCACGGGCGAGTTCCGCGGGATCGTTCCGGCCGGCGAAGATCTTCTCGCCGTGGCCGCTCGGGCCGAGTCCCGTGTGCACGTCGATCCAGCCGATGCGCTCGCGCCCGCGCCCGTAGCGCCGAACGATGTCGCGCAGCGTGACGTTGCTCCAGGTCGGCTGCGTGCCGGAATAGAAGAGCCCAGCGGGCTGCACCGCCTGTCCGGAGGTGACCAGGGCGCGGAACGCGGGCGTTCCCATTTCCGTCTCGCGGGCCGCGAGCGCGACGCGGTTCGCCTCCGTCGGCGGCCAGTCGTCCGGGACCAGCAGCGCGTGGATCCCGGCGTACGCCTCGTTCAGCGCGCGCGGCGCGGCGAAATCGACGAAGTTGCGGTTGGGGTCGACGTTGTCCTCGTTCGCGCGGCGCAGATGCGAAAAGCCGTAGGGATTGACGGCATGCACGAGCAGGATCGCCACGTTGCCCGCCGCCGCCCGGCGCAGCAGATCCTCGTCGTCGAGCAAGGCGCGCTGACACCCCGAGCCGCAGAACCCCTCGACCCCGTGCGTGGCGGAGGTGACCACGAGCAGCGAGGCGCCGTGCGGGTCGCCCACGAGCGCCGCGTCCATCGCGAGCGCTTCATCCTGCGCCCCGCGCGCGAACGGATGGACATGCGACTCCGGCGCGACCCCGAGCCGGCGCACCGCGTCCAGGAATCCGGCGCGGGCGGCGGCGTAGGTCGGCGAAAAGAACCGGTGCGGGGCTCGCGGGGTCATCGGGCGCGCCCGCGCCGCCGGGCTCGAGTCGACGGGGTCACTGCGCGTCCTTCGCCCGCATTTTCGCAGCGATGTAGGTGCTATGCGGGAGGTGCAGCAAGTTGGCGATCTTGCGCACGAGATGCAGCTCGTGGTCGTTCAGGTGATCGTCTGCGTAGGCCACGCGCCAGATGAGTTCGATCAGCCGCTCTTTCTGCTCGGCCGAGAACTCCTGGTTGATGAGCGAAGTGAACGGATAGAGGCCGGTCGCCTCGCGCGCCTCGTCCTCCGCGGATCGGATCAGCCTCTCGGCGGCCTCCTGCCCGAGCCCGAATTTCGTGCGCACTGCTGCGAGCATGGTGTCGCGTTCGGCGTCGGTCGCTTCGCCGCCAGCCCGCCCCATTTCGACGAGCAGCACCGCGGCGGCGAGCGAAATGTCCGACTCATCGCGGCGCGCGCCCGCCTCCGTGCCGACGGTCTTCTCGAAAAAATCGCGGAGCGTGGTGAGCATGGGGTCGGAGATCGGGACTCGGGATTCGGGGGTTCAGGATTCGGGACTCAGGATTCGGGACTCAGGATTTTGAGCGGGACGCCGCACGGCGCACGCGCCGTCCGGGGCTCCCGCAGCTCGTCCGCGGCCGCCGTGCCGAAGGCCCTCTTGCACGGCGCATATCTTACTCGGGCCCTCGGTCGATCTGCACCAGCACCTTGCCGACGTTCTTCATCGCCTCGGTAGCCTCGTGCGCCGCGACGATCTCGTCGAAGGCAAACACGCGATGGACCTGGTGCTTGAGCAGCCCGCGCGCCAGCGCGTCGGTGACGAATGCCGCCGCCTCGTCGTGCGCCTGCCGCGGCATGACGTACACGAGCACGAAACGCACTGTGAGATCCTTCGCCAGCATCGGCCAGAACGGGATCTGCGGTTCGTGGACCGCGTCCGACGCGTACGTGGCGATCACGCCATTGGGTTTCAGCAGGGCGGCGTCGGTGCGCACGTTCACGCCGAACGCCACTTCGATCACGCGATCGACCGAGGGTTCGGCGCCGGTGATCGCCTTCATGCGCGCCGCGACGTCCTCGGTCCGGTAGTTGATCACTGCGTCGGCCCCGGCCTCGCGCGCGCGCGCGGCCTGCTCGTCGCGGCTCACGGTCGCGATCACGCGTGCGCGGCCGAGCTTCGCCATCTGCACTGCGTAGTAGCCCACCGCGCCGGCGCCGCCCTGCACGAGCACGGTCTTGCCCGCGACCGGGCCGTCGGCGAAGACGCAGCGGTGCGCGGTCATGGCGGGAATGCCCATGCACGCGCCGGCCTCGAACGGGACGCCCTTCGGCAGCGGCACCGCCTTGTGCGCGGGCACGGTCGTGAACTCCGCGGCGGTGCCCGACGGCCGGCCGAGATTCGCTTCGTAGACCCACACGCGCTCGCCGACGCGCGCCGGGTCGACGCCTTCGCCCACCTTGTCGATCACTCCGGCGCCGTCCTGGTGCGGCACGACCACGGGGAACGGCATGGCGACGTTGCCGCGGTAGCCGCCGCGCGCCTTGGTGTCGGACGGATTTACCGCGGACAGGCGGATCCGCACCCGCACCTCGTTCGGCGCCGGCTCGGGTGTCGGACGCTCGCCGATCCGCAGCACGTCCTTCGCCGGCCCCTTCGACTCGTAATACGCGGCTTTCACGGTGCACCCCGAACGCATGACGCGACTGATGAGATGATGCGCGAAAACGCGCGAAAGCGGAGAACGTGAAATCGAACCGATGACGCAGGCGTCGCTTTCCCCGATTTCGGGAGAGAACGAGGGGGTGCGGCCGAGTTGCCTTGCCCGCGCGCAGCGTGGCGAGCCGCCATGGAAATCCCGCGCACGCTGAAGCTCCCGGACGGCGCGACGCTTGCCTACCGCGTCACTCGGGCCGAGGCACGCCGGCCCGGGCGTGCACTCGTGCTGCTGCACGGGCTCGCGAGCAACCTGACGCGCTGGTCGGAGTTCGTCGCGCAGTCCTCGCTCGCGGCGCGCTGGGATCTCATCCGCATCGACCTGCGCGGGCATGGCGGGTCGACGGCGCCGGGCCCGCTCAGCCTCGAGCAGTGGGCCGAGGACATCGCCGCAATGCTCGACCGCGAGGGCCATCCCCGCGCGGTGCTCGTCGGGCACAGCCTGGGCGCGCAGGTCGCGCTCGTCTTCGCAGCGCGCCACCCGGAGCGCACCGCCGGCCTGGTGCTCGTCGATCCGCTATTCCGCGAGGCGCTGCGCGGACGGGCCGCCTTCATCGCCCGCGGCGGGCCGCTCTTCCGCGCCGGGGCGGCGCTCGCGCGCCGGGCGGATGCGGTCGGGCTCGGCCGCAAGAGCCTGCCGCCGCTCGACCTCGCCGCGCTCGACCGCGAGGCGCGCAAGGCGCTGGCTTCGGCCGAGAGCAAGGAGGCGTTCGTCCGGCACTACAGCTCGCCGCGCGCGGACTTGCGCTATTTCCGGACCGCGCACTATCTGCAGGAGCTCGCCGAGATGTTCCGGCGTACGCCGCCGCCGGAGTCGATCAGGGCGCCCGTGCTGCTGCTGCTTTCGCGCGGCGGTACGTTCGCGGATCCGGCGCGCACCCAGCGGGTCGCTGCCGGATTCCTCGACGCGGAGATCGTGATCGTCGACGCCGAGCATTGGCCGCTCACCGAGCGCCCGGCGGACGTCCGCCGCGCGATCGCCGAGTGGTGCGCGCGCCGTCTGCGGGCCTGATCCGACGCGCGGCTTGGTATCATCCGCGCCTCGCCGCCGGCCAGGCACGCCGGCGCGGCCGCATCCCCACCCGTCGACGATGAACACTCCGCCGTATCCCGCCGACCTCCTGCGCGACGTCGCGCGGCGCCGCACTTTCGCGATCATCTCGCACCCCGACGCCGGCAAGACCACGCTCACCGAGAAGCTGCTTCTTTTCGGCGGCGCGATTCAGCTCGCCGGCACGGTGAAGGCGCGCAAGAGCGCCCGCCACGCCACCTCGGACTGGATGGAAGTCGAGAAGCAGCGCGGCATCTCGGTGACGAGCTCGGTGATGCAGTTCGACTACGCCGGCCACACCATCAACCTGCTCGACACGCCCGGCCACGAGGATTTCTCGGAAGACACCTATCGCGTGCTCACCGCCGTCGACGCCGCGGTGATGGTGATCGACGCCGCCAAGGGCGTCGAGGCGCAGACGATCAAGCTCCTCGAAGTGTGCCGGCTGCGCGCGACGCCGATCATCACGTTCGTGAACAAGCTCGACCGCGAAGTGCGCCCGCCGATCGAGCTGCTCGAGGAGATCGAGTCGGTCCTGAGAATCGACTGTGCGCCCGTCACCTGGCCGATCGGCATGGGCAAGAACTTCCGCGGCGTGTTCCACCTCCTCAACGACCGCCTGATGCGCTTCGCTCCCGGCGAGGAGCGCGCGACCCGCGATGCCGAACTGATCGAGGGGCTCGCGAACGCGAAGCTCGACGCGCTCTATCCCGACGAAGTCGGGGCGCTGCGCCACGACGTCGATCTCATCCGCAGCGCGAGCACGCCGTTCGACCTCGAGCGATTCCTGGCGGGAGCGCAGACGCCGGTGTTCTTCGGGTCCGGCATCAACAACTTCGGCGTGCAGGAGATCCTGCAGGCGCTGGTGGAGTGGGCGCCGCCGCCGCAGCCGCGCGACGCCACCGTGCGCATGGTCGCGCCGGCCGAGGCGCCGTTCACCGGGTTCGTCTTCAAGATCCAGGCGAACATGGACCCGAAGCATCGCGACCGCATCGCGTTCTTCAGGGTGTGCTCGGGGCGCTACCGCCCGGGCATGAAAGTGCGCCACGTGCGCGCCGGCCGCGAGATGAAAATCGGCACCGCGCTCACGTTCATGGCGAGCGAGCGCGTCGCGAGCGAGGATGCGGTCGCCGGCGACATCATCGGCATCCACAACCACGGGCAGCTGCAGATCGGCGACACGCTCACCGAAGGCGAGAGCCTCGCCTTCAAGGGCATCCCGTACTTCGCGCCCGACCTCTTCCGCGAGGCGCGGCCGCGCGATCCGTTCAAGGCGAAGCAGCTCGCGAAGGGGCTGCAGGAGCTCGGCGAGGAAGGCGCGATCCAGGTGCTGACGCTGCCCGTGGGGAACACGTCGCTCCTCGGCGCCGTCGGACCGCTCCAGTTCGAGATCGTCGCGCAGCGGCTCTCGACCGAGTACAAGGTCGACGCCGTCTACGACACGCCCGCGATCCACACGGCGCGGTGGGTGACGTTCCCCGACGAAGACACGCGGCGCCGCTTCGAGCGCGAACTCGCCGCGCGCATGGCCCGCGACATCGACGACAACCCGGTGTATCTCTCGGCGAGCAAGTACGAGCTCGCGGTCACCATGGAGCGCTGGCCGCAGGTGCGGTTCCACACCACGCGCGAGCACGGCCAGCGGCTCGCCGGGTAGCCGGGGCGCAGGCCCGGGTACACTCGCGGGCGTCCCAGC
>JALOSW010000077.1 GCA_025458245.1 Burkholderiales bacterium | reverse complement strand
CACGTCGGGCGGCATCTGCATCGACCTCTCGCAGATGAACAAGGTCCTGGCGGTGCACGCCCACGATCTCGACGCCACGGTGCAGGCAGGCGTCACGCGGAAGCAACTGAACGAGGAGATCCGCCACGCGGGCCTCATGTTCCCGGTCGATCCCGGCGCCGATGCCACGATCGGCGGCATGGCGGCCACGCGCGCCTCGGGCACGAACGCCGTGCGCTACGGCACGATGCGCGAGAACGTGCTCGCCCTGACGGTCGTCACCGCCGACGGGCGCATCGTCCGCACGGCACGCCGTCCGCGGAAGTCGGCCGCAGGCTACGACCTCACCCGGCTCTTCGTGGGCTCCGAAGGGACCCTCGGCATCATCACGGAGGTGACGGTGCGCCTGTACGCCGTCCCCGAGGCGATGTCGGCGGCGGTCTGCTCGTTCCGCGACATGAAAGGGGCGGTGGACACGGTGATCGCGACCCTGCAGCACGGAATTCCGATCGCGCGCAGCGAAGCGCTCTGCGGCCTCACCATGAAGGCCATCAACGCCTACAACAAGACGGGGTACAAGGAGCAGCCGACGCTCTTCCTGGAATTCCACGGCACCCAGGCAGGCGTGCGGGAGCAGGCGGAGCTGGTGCAGGAAATCGCGCGCGAGCACGGCGGCGAAGACTTCGAGTGGGCGACCCGGCCGGAAGACCGCAACCGCCTCTGGTCGGCGCGCCATCAGGCCTATTTCGCGGGGCTTCAGCTTCGCGCCGGCGCGCGCGCCGTTTCAACCGACGTGTGCGTGCCGATCTCGCGCCTCACCGAATGCATCGTCGAGACCTCCGCCGACATCGCGAAAGCGTCGATGCCGATCCCGCTCTTCGGTCACGTCGGCGACGGCAACTTCCACTGCATGGTGCTTGTCCGCCCCGAGAGCGAATCCGACCTCGACGAGGCCAAGGACTTCAACGAGCGGCTCGTGAACCGCGCGCTCGCGATGGAAGGCACCTGCACCGGCGAGCACGGCATCGGCTCTGGCAAGATCCGCTCGCTCGAGAAGGAGCACGGCGAGGCGGTCGACCTGATGCGCGCGATCAAGCGCACGTTCGACCCGGAGAACCTGATGAATCCCGGGAAGGTGGTCCGCCTGGACCCCTGACGCCGATCGCACCGCGGACGCCCCGCCTGCGCGCGGGGCGTTTCGTTTTCAGGAAGCCCGCGCAAGCGCCGCGAGAGCGCGATCGCGGCCGAACAGCCGCTTCAACCCGAGCCACTGCTGGCGGACCACGCCCTCGCCGTAGTCGCGCCCGTCGAGCTGGTCGCGGATGCCGGTGGGGTGGTAGTCGGCATCGAATCGCGCGGTGCCGAAGACGACGTCCCACAGCGGGAAGAGCTGTGCGAAGTTGCAGCCGCGCGCCGCCCCCTCGTGCCCCGCGCCGATCGCGTGGTGCATGCGATGGAACCGCGGGCTCACGAGCAGCCGCTCGCCGACGCGGCCGAACGAGATCGCGATGTTCGCGTGCGAGAGGCTCTCGATCAGCTGCGTGACGACGAGCGCCGCGACGAAATGTCCCGGCGGCACGCCAACGGCGAGCGCGACGATCGCGAACCAGCCGCGGGCGATGATGTCGTCGAGGAAATGATTGCGGTCGTCGGTCCAGAAACTCATCTGCCGCTGGCTGTGGTGCAGCGCATGCAGCTGCCACCACCAGTCGAAGCGATGCTGCAACCGATGGCGCCAGTACTCGGCGAGATCGAGGATGGCGAGGTAGACGAGGAATGCGGCGAACGGGTGCGCCCGCAACCAGGGAAACCAGTCTTCGAGGTTCGGCGGAATGAAGCCCTGCATGCGCAGCCACCCGTCGAAGCCATCCACGAGCGGCCGCAGCGCAAAGAACACTGCGAGGGGCACCAGTCCCAGGCGGTTCAGCAGCGTGTAGATCACGTCGGAGCGCACGAGCTTTCGGCTTGCCCAGCGTTCGACCGGGCGCCACGCCTCGAGCGGCCGCAGCACCGCGAGCAGCACGATGATCTGCAGCACGCCGATGAGGAAGAGCTCCGTGCCGTCGAAGAGGTGCTCGGCGTAGCCGGACAGCCCGAGCGCGCTCGCCGCGGGCAGCACCAGCGACTCGAACGTCCACTGGTGCAGCGCTCCGAACGTGCGCTCGAGCCAGTCGATCATCCGCGCCGCTCGGGAACGGTCGCGAAGCAGTAGCCCTTCGCCTTCAGCCCGGCGAGCAGGTCGTCGAGAATCGGGGCGAGTGGCTCCTTACGCGACCAGATGCCGAGATGCATCATCGTGATGTCGCCGTCCTTGAGGTCGCGCAGGGCCTTCTTCAGCAGCGCGTCGCCCGGGTAGTTGTCGCTCGGCAGCTCGTCGCCTATGAACCCTGCCGGACTCCAGCCGATGTGTCGCGGATAGCCGCAGGACGCGGCGAACTCCAGCGCGCGCGGGGTGGTCCTGCCGCCGGGCGCTCGCCAGATCGGATCGAGCGCGCGTCCCGTCATCCGTCGGAACGCTTCGTTCACGCGCTCGAATTCCGTGCAGGTCGCGGCGCGGTCGAGCGACTCGCGCAGCTTGCCGTCGTAGCTCGCGAACGTCACCCGCCCGTCGGGCGTGTCGCCGCGGAAATACCAGTGCCGCCACGTGTGATTGCCGAAGGCGTGCCCGTCGGCGACGAGCGAGCGCCAGTAGGCCGCCCACGCGGGATCGAGCGAGGCGTCACCGTCGATGGTCTTCTCGTTGGCGAGGAAGAACGTCGCGCGCGCGCCGTGCTTCCTGAGCGTGTCGCGGATGTACTCGGCCTGCGACATGCTGCCCGTGTCGAACGTCAGGTAGATCGTGCCCTTGCATTGCGCGACGCCGGCCGACGCGGCGCCGGCCGACGCGCCGGCGCCCAGGGCCGCTGCAAGGGCGAGGGCGCTAGCGGCGCGGCGCATGGTCCTTGAGGAAAATGCCGTGCGGCGACTTGCCGACCGGGATCGTGGTGATGATCTTCTTCGTGCCGAGGTCGAGCACGACGACCTGCCGCGCCCAGCGCGACGTCACCCAGAGCTGCTTGCCGTCCTTCGAGATCTCCATGCAGTCCGGTCCGCCGGGCACCGTGAACGACTCTTTCACGTCGAGCGTCTGCTGGTCGATGACCGACACCGTGTTCGCGATGCGGTTGGAAAGGAGCACGTGCCGCCCGTCGCCGACCGGCAGGAAGTTGTGCGCGCCCTGCCCCGTCATGAGCTTCTTGACGAGCTTGCGCTCGCGCCAGTCGATCACTTCGACGTACTTCTCCCCGGTGATGCCGACGAGGAGATGGCGGTCGTCGGGCGTCATCCAGATGCCGGCAGGCTGCTTGCCGGTCTTCATCTTCCAGACGATCTCGTGGGTCGCGAGGTCGATGGCGACGACCTCGTCGGACTCCTGCAGCGTCACGAACGCGAACCGGCTCGCCTGATCGAACGCGATGTGGCTCGGTACCTTCGGCGCCGGCAGGCGCTTCACGAGCTTGAATTCCTTGGCGTCGTAGAGGTCGATCCGGTCGAGGCGATTCGAGGCCGATACGAGCCACTTCTGGTCCGGCGAGAAGCCGATCTGGTACGGGTCGCTGATGTTCGGCAGCCGGCGGATCTCGTTGCCCGTCGCCGGATCGAGGAACACCAGCTCGTTCGAGGCGGCGTTCGCGACGATCAGATAGCGGTCGTCGGGTGTCTTCATCAGGTGATGCGGCTCCTTCCCGATCGGGCGCCGCGCGACCTCTTTGAAGGTCGCCGTGTCGACGATGCTGATCGACTCGTCGCCCGAGTTCAGGACGACGGCGATGGTCGCATAAGCGGGCGCAGCGGCAAGGCTCGCGGCCACGAGGATCCAGGCGGGCAGGCGAAGGGACATCGACACTCCAAGGTGGAACGGCCGGGAGGGGATTCTAGGCCCCGTCCGACGCGGTGGCGAGCGGATGCGTCACGCGCGGATGAAGTGCTCGCGGTAGTACTTCAGTTCGTCGATCGACTCGTGGATGTCGGAGAGCGCCTCGTGGCGATTCTTCTTGGAAAACCCCTTGGCGAGATCGGGTTTCCAGCGACGCACGAGTTCCTTCAGCGTCGAGACGTCGAGGTTGCGATAGTGGAAGTACGCTTCCAGGCGCGGCATGTAGCGGGCGAGAAACCGGCGATCCTGGCAAATCGAGTTGCCGCACATCGGGGAGGTGCGCTGCGGCACATGCTCGCGCAGGAACGCGAGCATGGCGTCCTCGGCGTCGGCCTCCGACAGGGTCGACGCACGGACGCGCGCCGTAAGACCCGACCGCCCGTGGGTGGTCCGGTTCCACTCGTCCATGGCATCGAGCAGCGCATCGGGCTGATGCACCGCGAGGACCGGTGCGGTAGCGACCTCCTGCAACTGCGCGTCGGTGACCACGACGGCGATCTCGATGATCCGCTCCCGCTCGGGGTCGAGCCCGGTCATCTCGAGATCGATCCAGACGAGGTTGTTCTGATCCTGCGGCATCGGTCGCGCGGCTTCGCTGAACGGTAGAATCTCGATTTTCTCATAAACAGGTCTGCAGACCGCTCGAATGCATCCGTTCGCCGCCGTTTTCCTCGCCGCGCTGGCCCTCGCGACTGCGATCCGGTTCTGGCTCGCGTGGCGCCACGTGCAACACGTCGCCGCGCGTCGCGGTGCCGTGCCTGCCGCCTTCGCCGATTCGATTTCGCTCGACGCGCACCGCAAGGCAGCGGACTACACGGTCGCGAAGACCCGCCTCGGCATGATCGACATCGCGATCGCGGCGGCGCTCCTTCTCGCCTTGACGCTCGGCGGCGGGCTGCAGGCTCTGGCTCGCTGGTGGGGCGGCGTGTTCGAACCGAACGGCTATGCGTACGGCATCGCGCTCGTGGCGAGCGTCGCCGTCGTCGGCGCGCTCGTCGAGTTGCCCGTCTCGCTCTACCGGATCTTCGTCGTCGAAGCGCGCTTCGGCTTCAACCGGATGACGCTCGGGCTCTACTTCGCCGATCTCGCCAAGCAGACGCTCGTGGGGGCCGCGCTCGGCTTGCCGCTCCTCTTCGTCGTGCTCTGGCTCATGGCGCGCATGGGCGGCCTCTGGTGGCTCTATGTCTGGCTCGCCTGGGCAGCGTTCAACCTGCTCGTCCTCGCCCTCTACCCGGCACTGATCGCCCCGCTCTTCAACAAGTTCTCGCCGCTCGAAGACGTCAGCCTGCGCGAGCGCGTCGACGCCCTCCTCGCCCGCACCGGCTTCCGTGCGAAGGGACTCTTCGTGATGGACGGGTCGAAGCGCTCCAGCCACGGTAACGCCTATTTCACTGGCTTCGGCGCCGCGAAGCGGATCGTGTTCTTCGACACGCTGCTCGCGCGGCTCGCTCCCGGGGAGATCGAAGCAGTGCTCGCGCACGAGCTGGGCCACTTCCGGCGACGGCACGTCTGGAAGCGCGTCGCGTGGCTGTTCGCGGGCAGCCTCGCGTTCCTCGCGATCCTCGGGTGGCTCATCGACAAGCCGTGGTTCTATTCAGCGCTCGGCGTCGAGACTCCGGGCACGGCGATCGCGCTCGTGCTGTTCTTCCTCGTCGCGCCGGTCTTCACCTTCCTGCTCCAGCCGCTCGCGAGCCTCTACTCGCGGCGCCACGAGTACGAGGCGGACGCGTACGCGGCCGAACATGCGAGCGCCGCCGATCTCGTGCGCGCGCTCGTGAAGCTCTACAAGGACAACGCTGCTACCCTCACTCCCGATCCGCTGCATTCGGCGTTCTACGATTCCCACCCGCCCGCCGGGATGCGCATCGCCCGGCTGGAAGGGCTCGCCGCTGGAGGCCGAATCCGATGACACCGCTCGCTACACGCCGCTGCCGCCACCAGACGCACGCGATCTCGCGCGCCGATGCGACAGCGCATCTCCCGGAACTGGCCGGCTGGACCCTGGGCGGCACGAGCGTCGCCAAGACGTTCAAGTTCGCGAACTACCACGAGACCATGGCGTTCGTGAACGCGATCGCCTGGATCGCCCATCGCGAGGACCACCATCCGGACCTCAGCGTGGGGTACGACCGCTGCCGCGTGGAGTGGACGACGCACTCGGTCGGCGGGCTCTCCGAGAACGACCTCATCTGCGCCGCCAAGGTCGAGGCGCTCGTGCGCGATTGAGCAAGACGCGTGCGGGCCGCCCGCCTGGCCCCGCCGTGCACGGCCAGGTCATTGCGGCGTTCGGGCGCCAGTACCTCGTCGAGACGGACGAGCGCGAGTTCCTGCGCTGCGTGACGCGCGGCAAGCAGGGTGGCCTGGTGTGCGGCGATCGCGTCGTCGCGGCGCTCACCGGGCCCGGCGAGGGGGTCGTCGAGGCGGTTGCTCCGCGCCGCTCACTTTTCCAGCGCGCGGCCCCGCATCGTGCGAAGCCCATCGCCGCGAACGCCACCCAGGTGGCGGTGGTGGTCGCGGGCGAGCCGAGTTTCTCCGAAGAGCTCGTGTACCGCGCGATCGCGGCCGCAGAGCACGAGCACATGCACTGCCTCGTCGTGATCAACAAGGCGGACCTGGTCGAGCCGACGCGCGCGGCTGCAGCGCGGCTCGCGCCGCTCGCCGAAGCAGGCTATCCGGTCGTGGCGCTCGCCGCGCTCGAGGATGTCGCCCCGCTCAGAGCGCGCCTGAAAGGCGAGAGCACCGTGCTCGTCGGCCAATCGGGCATGGGCAAGTCCACGATCGTGAATGCGCTCGTCCCGGGAGCGAACATCGAAACGCGCGAGATCTCCAAGTTTCTCGACTCGGGCCGGCACACAACCACGCATGCGCGGCTCTATCACCTCGCCCCGGACACCGCGATCGTCGACTGCCCCGGACTCCAGGACTTCGGGCTCGCGCATCTGTCGCGCGCCGGTATCGAGCACGGATTTCCCGAGCTGCGCCCGTTCCTCGGCGCCTGCCGGTTCTCCGACTGCAGCCACCGCAGCGAGCCGGGATGCGCGATCGTCGCCGCGGCGAACGCCGGCCGGGTCCATCCGCGGCGCATGGAGCTCCTGCTCCGCATCCTCGCCGCAGAACAGCCCGCCCCGTGAAGACGGTCTTCGCGTCCCTCGACGTGCTGGAGGTGCATCACCTTCGCAACCTTCTCGAGGCCGAAGGCATCCGTACCGTGTTGAAGAACGAGCTGCTCTCCCGTCTCGCGGGCGAGGTGCCGTTCACCGAAGTGGCGATGCAGATCGTGGTGCTGCGCGAGGAAGACAGCGCCCGGGCGGCGGCGCTGGTGGCGGGCTACCGCTCCAGCCGCCCAGCTTCCGGACCGCAGTGGCGCTGCGCCGCGTGCGGCGAAGCGATCGAACCGCAGTTCACCGCCTGCTGGCACTGCGGCTCGGAGCGCCCGCCGGCGTAGGAGCGGCGCGGCCTCAGCCGACGATCCGGGCGAGGGTCACGAGGCCGAGCAGGACGAGCCACAGCACGAGCGCGCGCCAGATCAGCCCGACCGCGCTGTCGAGGAACGCGGTGTCCGCATCGTCGCCGGTGCCCATCTCCGGTCGGTCCACGAGGATCCCCTCGCGCGCGATCGGCATGCCGAGCCGAACGCCGAGAGCGCCGGCGCCGCTCGCGATCACGATGCCGGCCAGCGGATCGGCCCAACGCGCCGCCTGCGTGCGCCAGCAATACACCGCATCCTCGAAGTCGCCTACGATGGCGAACGCGAGCGCGGTGATGCGTACCGGCAGCCAGTCGATCGCCGCGAACGCGCGCCGGGCGAACGCGCCGAAGCGGCCGAGATCGGTGCGCGCGACGTTCCAGTGCTCGGCGACCAGCTCGGCGACGCGATAGGCGATGGCGCCGCTCGGCCCCGGCAGGACGACGAACCAGAACATCACGCCGAAGACGTTCCGGTGCGCTCCGACGAGCGCCCCTTCGATGGCGAGCCGCGCGACTTCGCTCGAAGTCAGGCTCGGGTGCGCCGCACCGGACCACTGAGAGAGCACCGCACGGGCGCGATCGAGATCTCCCTCGCGCAGGGCTTTCTGCATGCCCGTGAAGTAGTGCGAGCTCTGGCGGAAGCCCATCGTCAGGTACAGCACGGCGACGTTGACGACGATCCCGGCAAGCGGGTTCAGCCACACCGCGGCCGCGTACAGAGCCCACCCCGCGAGCGCCAGGGGGATCACCGCGAGACACCATGCGATGACGCCGTGCTGCGGCTCGCCCGCGTTGAAATGCTGCTCGAGGAAATCCGCGAACGCCGCCATCGGCGCAGCGAGGAGCTTGCGGTCGAACGGCCGCAGCTGCTCGAGCGCGAGCGCGAGGATCAGCGAGACGAGGCTCATGCGTGTGACAGTGGGGCGCGCCGAAGATACCATAAGGGTGACCCGCCACCGCCGATGAACGCCACTCGCGCCGCGCCGTCGCCCGGCCTCAAGATCACGCCGCCGTACGGATACGACGCCATCGTTCCGCTCGAGCGCGGCCACCGGGTTTTGCTGCCGCGCGGCGCGACGCCGCAGTTCTGCCGCTCGCTTGACGCGATCGCGCTGACGGTCGGGGAGTTCGTCGCCGGCGGGCGCGACTACCCGATCGCGTTCGTGACGTCCGACGGCGGAGCGACGTATGCGCCGGTCGCGATACTCGGCCTGGCCGCGCGGCAGAATCTCTTCGTCTCGGGGAGCGGCGAATGGGATGCGGCGGCGTATGTCCCGGCGTTCGCGCGTCGCTATCCCTTCTGCATCTCGAAGCTCTATGTGGACGGCGAGGCGCGCAGCGACAAGGTGGTCTGCGTCGCGAAGGATTACGTCGACCCGGGCGGCATCGCGCTATTCGACGACGCGGGCAATCCGTCGGCGCAGTGGCGGGATATCGAACGCCTGCTCGCCGAGTACGAAGACGACCTGGACCGCACCGCAGAGTTTTGCGCGGCACTCGCGCGGCTCGAGCTGTTCGCGCCCTTCACGTTCCAGGCGATGGCAGCCGATCGCGTCACCCTCAAGGTGGACGGGATGTACCGGGTCGACGCGAGCCGATTCCAGTCGCTGCGTCCGGCGAGCCACAAGGCGCTGGTCGCGAAAGGGTTTGCTGGGCACGTCTACGCGCACTTCCACTCCCTCGAGAATTTCGCGCGACTGTACCGGCGCGCGGTGCAGCGAGCGACGGCGCCGCGATAGGATCGATCTGCATCGGCGCGGCGGCCGCGCGCGAGCGACCTAAAGGGACCGCGTCCGCTAACGCGATACGCCCAGGAACCGGTAGAGGTTCATCAGCATTCCGGCGGTGCGATCGCTTCTCGGCGGGCGCAAGCCCTGGGGCGGAAGCGATCGCAAGGCGACCGCGAGGGACCGCGTCCGCTAACGCGATACGCCCAGGAACCGGTAGAGGTTCATCAGCATTCCGGCGGTCGCCCCCCAGATGTAGTACGGCCCGTACGGCATGGCGTAGTAGTGCCGCTGCAGGCCTTCGTACACGACACTGTTCCGCTGGTGGTTGGCCGGATCGAGCAGGAACGCGAGCGGCACTTCGAAGATCTCGGCGACCTCGAAGTCGTCGGGAGCGAGATCGAAAGGGGGCCTCACGAGGGCCACGACCGGCGTGACCCGGTAGCCGGTAATGGTGACGTATTCCGTCAGTTCGCCGAGCGGCTCGACGTGCCCGCGCGCAAGACCGATTTCTTCCTCGGTCTCGCGCAGAGCGGTGTCGAGCGCGGACTCGTCGGCCTCCGAGCGTCCGCCAGGGAAGCTGATCTGGCCCGCGTGGTCGTGGAGGTGCGCCGTGCGGCGAGTGAAGAGCACAGTGAGCTGGTCGCGGCGATCGACCACTGGGACCAGCACGGCCGCGTCGCGGATCTCTTCGAACCGACCGCGGAGGAGTCCGTCGCCGCGCGTCTCGGGCTCGTACGCTGGCGGCGCCGCGAAGCGGCTGCGCAGCCATTCGGCCGAGAGGGAATCGTTGCGTGCTATCGGGTCCAAGGCGAATCAGGCGGGTCGAATCTGGACAGGCCCAGCCGGGCATTCTACTGAAGCGGCACGCCCCGCCCACGCGTTCCGTTCTCGCCCCGCGCGACGCAATGCGCGCGAGGCAATGCGCGCGAGGCACTGCGCGG
This sequence comes from Burkholderiales bacterium, assembly GCA_025458245.1. Classification (GTDB taxonomy): domain Bacteria; phylum Pseudomonadota; class Gammaproteobacteria; order Burkholderiales; family SG8-39; genus JAOAEA01. Next base: position 1,111 of record JALOSW010000077.1, on the reverse strand, counting down.
GCGCTGCGAGCGCGGGGGTCGGCGTCGTCCGCCACCCGGCTCGGATCGGCCCGCCCGATCGGCGCGGCGACCGGGCCGGACGATCGCCGGGAGAATCAGTCGCTGCCCGGTGTCGGTGCGCAGCCGCGGCGACGCCTTTCTCAAGCCTCGGCTTTGACGATCTCGCGCGACGCCGGTGGGCGGCGATTGCGCAGGTAGCCGATTCCGAGCGTGCCGACGATCACGACCCCGTAGATCAGCCACGGCACCAAGGGATAGGCGGCGAGATACTCCTTGAGGAACGGCTCGGCCGTGATCATCTTGGCCGCGGTCCAAGCGAGCACCGCCGCGCCGATGTAGACGATCGCCGGGAATCGTTCCACCCATTTGAGGATGATCGTCGAGCCCCAGATCACGATCGGGATGCTGATCAGCAGGCCGAGGATCACGAGCAGCCAGCTGCCCTGCGCGGCGCCGGCCACGGCCAGAACGTTGTCGAGGCCCATTACGGCGTCGGCGATGACGATGGTCTTCATCGCGCCCCAGAAGCTGTCCGCCGCTTCGATTTCGTGGTCGTCGTTGCCGCCCGGAGCGACCAGCTTGTAGGCGATCCAAACCAGCAGCAAGCCGCCTGCGAGGAGCAAGCCTGGAATTTTCAGCAGCCACACCACGATCAGCGTCATGGAGGTCCGCACGGCGATCGCGCCGACGGTGCCCCAGATGATCGCGCGCTTCTGCAAGTGCTTCGGCACGTTGCGCGCCGCAAGCGCGATCACGATCGCGTTGTCGCCCGCGAGGATCAGGTCGATGACGATGATGGCGACGAGCGCCGAAAGGAATTGCGCAGAGAACAGCTCCACTGTCGTTGCCTCCCACAGCGCACGTTGTCGGACCCTTGCAGCATGGCGAGCGCGCGAGACTCGACCGATGCCGGCAAAGGTCTCGCCTGGTGCGCTGGACGACGCGACCCGCGGCGCCGGGAGCCGATGGGCTCCGTACTGACGACGACCGCGCAACGAGGCGAGGGTGCCTCGCGAAGCTACTCCCCCTTGAGAGCGGGTGTCCGGATGGTTCCGGCGGCGCCGATTCTAACAGCGGAATCGCCCGCACCGGCAAGCGACTCGCCGACCGC
>JALOSW010000223.1 GCA_025458245.1 Burkholderiales bacterium | reverse complement strand
ACGAGCGGCCTGTCGAGGCGCCAGGCCATGTATTCGACGAAGCGCGTCTTGCCGCAGCCGGTCGGTCCCTTGAGGTTGCGCGCGCGCTCGGCGATCGAAACGAGCGTGTCGGCGAGGAGGGCATCCACCCCGGCCTCGTGCGCGACGATCTCCGCCTCGACCGCGCGCTCCGGATACGAGAAGTCGAGCGCGCCGAAGCGCTGCTTGGTCGACTGCTTCAGGTCCTTGACGACGCTCTGGTAGCCGGGGTTGTACGAGACGACGAGCTGGAAATCGGGGTGGGCCTGCACCAGTTCGCCCTTCTTCTCGAGCGGCAGCACCCGCCGCGTGTCCGTGAGCGGGTGGATCACCACCGTGGTGTCCTGGCGCGCCTCGACCACCTCGTCGAGATAGCAGATCGCGCCGTGGCGCGCGGCGAGCGCGAGCGGACCGTCCTGCCAACGCGTGCCCGAGGCATCCAGCAGGAACCGCCCGACGAGGTCGGATGCGGTCATGTCCTCGTTGCACGCGACCGTGACGAGCGGCCTGTCGAGGCGCCAGGCCATGTATTCGACGAAGCGCGTCTTGCCGCAGCCGGTCGGTCCCTTGAGCATGACCGGCATGCGCGCCGCGTAGGCGGCCTCGAAGAGCGCCACTTCGTCTGCGACCGGGCGGTAGTAGGGCTCGCGGGCAATGCGGTGGGCGTCGATCCGGGAGGGTGCGTTCGGCATGACCTGCTTCCTGGCGTGAAACGCGGGGATCGGCGTTCGGGCGACGCCGCTCGCCGCGCAGTCTAGGTCGCGTCTCGCATAAGATGAATTCAAGGTTTGTTATCGTTCGGATCAGCTCTTGCTGATACCTGGGGAGGACCCGCCATGCCCATGCGGCACGTCACGCTGCGCCAGCTCCGCGTCTTCGAGGCGGTCGCGCGTCACCGCTCCTTCTCGCGCGCCGCCGACGAGTTGCACCTCACGCAGCCGGCCGTCTCGATGCAGGTGAAGAGCCTGGAGGAACAGGCGGGCGTGCCGCTCTTCGAGCAGATCGGCAAGAAGATCTTCCTCACCGAAGCGGGCGAGGAGCTCTACGCGCGCGCGCACGCCGTCGCGCGGGAGCTCGATGCCGCCGAGGAGGCGCTCGACGCGATGCGCGGGCTCGAGCACGGGCGGCTCACCATCGGCATCGTCTCGACGGGCAAGTACTTTGCGCCGCAGTTGCTCGGCCGGTTCCTCAAGTCCCATCCAGGCGTGACGCTCAAGCTCTCGGTCAACAACCGCGAGGTGATGCTCCGCGAGCTCGCCGGCAACGAGGTCGATCTCGCCATCACCGGTCGCCCGCCGGAGGATCTCGACGTCGTGGCAGTGCCGTTCGCGCGGCATCCGCATGTGATGGTGGCCGCGACCGACCACCCGCTCGCCCGGACGAAGCGCGTGCCGCTCGCGCGGATCGCCGAGGAGCCGTTCCTCATGCGCGAGCAGGGCTCCGGGACGAGGGGGCTGCTCGAGCGGCTGTTCGCGGAGCACGGGCTGCCGCTGCGGGTCGGCATGGAGATGCCGTCGAACGAGACGATCAAGCAGGCGGCGATGGCGGGGATGGGTGTCTCGTTCCTGTCGCTGCACACCATCGCGCTGGAGCTGGAGACGCGACGCCTCGCGGTGCTCGACGTGGCCGGACTGCCGATCGTGCGCGACTGGTACGTGGTGCACCTCGGCGGAAAGCGCCTGTCGCCGCTCGCCGAAGCGCTCAAGCGGTTCCTCGTCGAGGAGGCCGCGAAGCACCTGTGCGGCCAGGAGGTGCCGCGCAAGCGCCGGCCGTCGGCGCAGGGCGAGCGCCTATAATCGCGCTCCACCCCGCAAGCGCATCGCAAGGAGAACGACGTGGCGAAGGTCGCATTCCTCGGCCTCGGCGTCATGGGCTTTCCCATGGCCGGGCACCTCAAAACGAAAGGTCACGACGTGACCGTCTACAACCGCTCGCCCGCGAAGGCCGAGGCCTGGGTCGCGAAGCACGGCGGCGCGATGGCGAAGACGCCCGCCGAGGCGGCGCGGGGCGCAGAGATCGTATTCTCGTGCGTCGGCGACGATCCGGACCTGCGCGCGATCGCGCTCGGTCCGGACGGCGCTCTGAATGCGATGGCGAAGGACGCGATTTTCGTCGACCACACCACTGCCTCGGCGAAGATCGCGCAGGAGCTCTACACCGAGGCGAAGAAGCGCGGCGTGCACTTCATCGACGCGCCGGTGTCCGGCGGCCAGGCCGGCGCCGAGAACGGCGTGCTGACGGTGATGTGCGGCGGCGATGCGGAAGCCTTCGAGCGCGCCAAGCCCGTGATCGCGTCGTTCGCCCGGGCGGTAACCCTCATGGGCGCTGCGGGCGCCGGTCAGCTCACGAAGATGGTCAACCAGATCTGCATCGCGGGCTTGCTCGAGGGCCTCTCCGAGGGCCTGAATCTCGCCATCCGCTCCGGCCTCGACGCGAAGCTCGTGCTGGACGTGATCTCCAAGGGCGCGGCGCAGTCCTGGCAGATGGAGAACCGCGGCAAGACCATGGTCGACGACAAGTTCGATTTCGGGTTCGCGGTCGACTGGATGCGGAAGGACCTGCGCATCGCCATGGAGCAGGCCGCGGCGGTCGGTGCCGAGCTGCCGGTGACGAAGCTCGTCGACGGCTATTACGCCGAGGTGCAGAAGATGGGCGGCGGCAGGTGGGACACGTCGTCCCTGGTCCGGCGGCTGCGCAAGTCCTGACGGCGTTCGTGGCGGCCGCGCGATGATGGAGATGCCGTTCGCGGCGCCGGCCGCCTACGTGCCGGGCTACGCCGCGCCGGGCGAACCCCATCAGGAGGCGCTCTGGTTCGTCTTTCGCGAGGCGAGGCTGCTCGTGGGCGATGGAACGATGCGTTTGCCGCCGGCGCCGGCCGCGCTCGGGCTCGCCGCGTCGCGCCGCCAGTTTTTGGGTTCGCTCGCGGGCCGCGAGGTCTACGCGTGCGAGGTCGGCGCCGAGGCCGAGCCGCCAACGGGCTTCCGGTGGAGCGACCTGCGCTCGCTCTTTTCGCGGCTCGACGACACGTTGTTCGCCCTCGCCGGACGGGCGCTCCAGATCGTCGACTGGGACCGGACCCACCGCTTCTGCGGCCGGTGCGGGACACCGACGGTGATCCGCGACGTCGAGCGCTCGCGCGAGTGCCCGGCCTGCGGCCTCGTGGCCTATCCGCGGATCGCGCCGGCGGTGATGGCGCTCGTCAAGCGGGAACCGGACGAGATCCTGCTCGCGCGCTCGCATCGGTTTCCGGCCGGGATGTACAGCGCGCTCGCCGGTTTCGTCGAGCCGGGCGAGACCCTCGAACAATGCCTCGCCCGGGAGGTGGAGGAGGAAGTCGGCGTGCGGATCGCGAACCCTCGCTACTTCGCCAGCCAGCCCTGGCCGTTCCCGCACTCCCTGATGATCGCGTTCGTCGCCGATTGGGCCGGCGGCGAAATTAGAGTGGATCCACTTGAAATCGAAACCGCTCAATGGTTTAAAATAGCCGGCTTGTCTCCGATTGGGGGGTCTGCCCTATGTGAGTTTCACCGAACTTGCATAGGACAGGCCCCTAGGCGATCAGCTTGGGGAGTTTATGCAAATTGGACGGCATCCACGTTGTAGCGAACCTGTACCGTTGCCACGGTGACTCGCGGTACATGACCGACGCCGCAGCTCTGCGGCAATTCTGTGTCGACTCGGTAGTTCGCAACGGCCTCACGGTCGTCGGCGAGCTTTTCCATCAGTTCCCGGCAGGCGAAGGCTCCACGGACGAGTCCGGCGGCGTCACGGGCTGCGTGGTGCTCGCGGAGTCGCACCTCGCCATCCACACTTGGCCCGAACTCGGCAGCGTCACGCTCGACGTCTACGTGTGCAACTACACGCAGGACAACAGCGACAAGGCGCGCGCGGTCGTGGACGACCTGCACACGCTGTTCAAGCCCGAGGAGTACGTCCGTCACGACGTGCCGCGCGACCAGCAGTTCCTGTACGAGCACCTGAACCCCGAGTACGGGTTCTTCGTCCGCTCGTCCAAACGGATCGAAGAGGGCCACACCGGCCTCCAGGCCCTCGAGATCCACGAGACGCCGCAGTTCGGCCGGATCTTCCGCCTCGACGGGTTCAACATGACCTCCGAGAAGGAGGAATTCGTCTACCACGAGAACATGGTGCATCCGGCAGCGGTCGCGCACGCGGCGCCGAAGCGGGCCCTGATCATCGGCGGCGGCGACGGCGGCCTCGCGGAGGAGATGCTCAAGCACCCCTCGATCGACGAGGTGGTGATGGTCGAGCT
>JALOSW010000006.1 GCA_025458245.1 Burkholderiales bacterium | reverse complement strand
CGACTACAAGAACCCGCACCTCTCGCCCTTCGACGAGTTCCAGCGCTTCAAGACCCATCCGGAGATCCGGCCGTTTTTCGAGGGTGGGCGGCGCATCGCCTACGGGGCGCGCGCCATCTCGGAGGGCGGCTTTCAGTCGCTGCCGAAGCTGACGTTCCCCGGGGGGCTGCTCATCGGCGACACGGCGGGCTTCCTGAACGTGCCCAAGATCAAGGGCTCACACATGGCGATGAAGTCGGGCATGACCGCCGCCGAAGCGCTGGTGGACGCCCTCGCCGAGGACGCGCCGAAGGAGGCGACGGCTTACCCGGAGAAACTCAAGCAGACGTGGCTGTGGGACGAGCTCTACCGGGTCCGCAACGTGCGGCCTTCGTTCTACAACGGGCTCTGGGCGGGCGTCCTCTACACCGGTCTCGACCAGTATCTCTTCCGCGGCAAGGCGCCGTGGACGTTCCGCATCCACGCAGACCACGCTCAACTCCGCAAGGCGTCCGAAGCCCCGCGAATCCAGTATCCGAAGCCCGACGGGGTCGTGAGCTTCGACAAGCTGTCGTCGGTCTATCTCGCCGGGACGAACCACGAAGAGAACCAGGTTCCGCACCTGCGCCTCGGCGATGCATCGGTGCCGATCGACGTCAACCTCGCCCTCTACGACGCCCCGGAGCAGCGCTATTGCCCGGCGGGCGTCTACGAGATCCTGCGCGACGCCGACGGACGCAATCCGCGCCTGCAGATCAACTTCCAGAACTGCGTGCACTGCAAGACCTGCGACATCAAGGACCCCACCCAGAACATCAACTGGGTCGTGCCGCAGGGCGGCGAAGGGCCGAGTTACCCGAACATGTAGCAGGGCACCGCGCGGGCAGCGCCTTCGGGTGACGGTCGACCCAGCGCGGCTTCGCCGTCCGCCCGACCTAACGGAGTATCGATGACGCTCAGGACTGCGGACCTCTACGACGCCCACGGCGAGCATCTCGCGGTCGTCGCGCCCATCTTCCAGCGCTACGGCGCGCGCGCCGCGTTCCGGGGCGAGATCGTGACGCTCAAGTGCTTCGAGGACAACAAATCGGTGCGCGACGTCCTCGGGCGCAACGGCCGCGGCAAGGTCCTCGTGATCGATGGCGGCGGCTCGCTGCGGACCGCGCTCGTCGGAGATCTCATCGCCAAGCTCGCCGTCGATCAGGGCTGGTCAGGGATCGTCGTCAACGGCTGCATCCGGGATTCCGTGGAGATCGGCCGGCTCGACATCGGCCTCCGCGCGCTCGCGACCAACCCGACCCGGCCGGTCAAGCGGGTCGATGGCCAGGCCGACATTCCGGTGAGCTTCGGAGGCGTCACTTTTCGCCCAGGTCACTACCTCTACGCCGACGAGGACGGAATAGTCCTGTCGGAGGTCTCGCTCGGGTAGTCGCGAGAGGCCTGCACGGTCCGCGCGAACTTTGATGATATTTAACTCTAGATATGTTTTTTAATACATTGATATATTGAATTTTTATATTCCATCGCCCTGCCCCTCTTACGCCGATCTTGCACTCGTGACCGATCGTCCTATCCTGAAGCCATGCGCAAGGGCGATCAAACTCGCACCCTGATCCTCGACGGCGCCGCCGCGCTCGCAAGCGAGGTCGGCCTCGAGGGGCTCTCGATCGGGAACCTCGCGGCCCGGCTCGGGCTGTCCAAGAGCGGCCTGTTCGCCCACTTCGGATCCAAGGAGGATCTGCAGCTCCAGACCCTGAGGTGGGTCCAGGACCAGTTCGAGGAGCTCGTATTTCGACCGGCCATGGAAGCTCCCCGCGGCGTCGCGCGTCTCCGGGCCCTGTTCAAGAACTGGCTCGCGTGGACGCAGCGCAGTCCTCAGCCGGGGAGCTGCGTGATTCTCTCGGCCGCCGGCGAATACGACGGCCGCCCTGGTCCGATCCGCGACTTCCTCGTCGCCGGGCAGAAAGAGTTGCGCGGGGCCATGGCCAAAGCGGTGCGAATCGCGATCGAGGAAGGCGAGCTCAGCCCCGACGCCGATCCATGGCAGGTCGCGTACGAGCTGTTCGCCGTCGTGCTCGCCGCCCACTACGACCGCCATCTGCTTGAAGACGCGCGCGTTTCCGACCGCGCCGCGAAAGCGTTCGAGCGCGTCCTGCGCGCCTACTCTCCGTCGCCTGCTCACTGAGCGGCGCACCTCAGCGAATTGCGGGTGCCGGCAGCAGCCTTGGCGCCGCGCTCTATTTTGTTGTGCGGCGCACCAATCCGCGTCAACATAACAGCACGATCGTTCGTTTTATGTCCAATGGCAGATCAGGGAAGAAACTCGGCTTCGGCCGAAGCGGCTGACTCCCCGTACCCCGCAGAGCTCACGACCGAGTGGCCGCTGGTCTACGGCCGCTCGATCACCGTCAGGCCGATTCGGGCCGACGACGCCGACATCGAGCGTCGCTTCCTGGACGGGCTCTCGCCACGGACGCGCTACCACCGCTTCCTCGGGGGCGGCATTTCGGTCACCCCGGAGTGGCTGGCGCGCCTCACGAACATCGACTACCGGACCCACATGGCCTTCATCGCCACCACGCTCACTGGCGGCGGCGAGGACATGATCGCCGTCGCGCGCTATATCCGGCTCGCAGAGGACGAGACATCGGCGGAGTACGCCGTCACGGTCGCGGACGCCTGGCAGGGCCACGGCGTTGGCCGCCGGCTGATGACCATGCTGATCGCCCACGCGCGCGGCGCCGGCGTGCGACGGCTCGTCGGCGAGATTCTCGGCTCGAACGCCGGCATGCTGCACATGATGCATTCGCTCGGCTTCGAGGTGCATCACCACCCCGACGCCCGCGAACTCCGTCTCGCGACGCTCGAGCTCCGCGCGGGCGACCCACCGGCGTCGAACGACAGCGCCTTCGCCGGCTGACGTCGGGCCGGCGCCGACGAAAAAAAGGGGGCCAGCGGCCCCCTTTCCTCTCGTCGCGCGCCGGTCGCCCTAGAACTGCTCGGCCGCGAGCGCGAGCACGCCGCGCGCGCCCTCGGCCACCGTGACCTTGAGTCCGGGCGCAAGCGCGAGATAGTGGTCGGCGAAGAAACGCGCGGTCGCGATCTTGGCGCGGTAGAAGGCGGCATCCCCGTCGCCCGATGCCAGCTTCGCATGCGCCATCAGCGCGGCGCGCCCCATCTGCCAGCCGCCCGAGACGATGCCCATCAACTCGAGGAACGGCACCGCTCCCGCGTGCACCGCCTTCGGGTCGCTGGCGAAGTTGGCGACGATCCAGTCGACGGCGTCGGCGAGCGCCGCGACGCCCCCCTCGAGCCGGGCGCCGATGGCCTTGAGGTCGGCGTCCGCGGAGCCGGCGAGTGCCGCGGCGACCGCCTTCATCTCGGCGATGACGGCCTTCGCGGTCGCGCCGCCTTCACGCCCGATCTTCCGGCCGATGAGATCGTTCGCCTGGATCCCGGTCGTGCCCTCGTAGATGGTCGTGATGCGCGCGTCGCGCAGATGCTGCGCAGCGCCGGTCTCCTCGACGAAACCCATGCCGCCGTGCACCTGCACGCCCGTCGAAGCCACCTCGATCGCGACCTCCGTCGACCAGCCCTTCACGATCGGAATCATGAGGTCGACGAACGCCTGGCTCTTCTTGCGCTCGGTCGCGTCGGGATGGTGATGCGCCCGGTCCATCGCCGCGGCCACGACATAGGCCACGGCGCGCGTCGCTTCGGATGCCGCCCGCATGCTCATCAGCATCCGGCGCACGTCCGGGTGGTGGATGATGGTGACCGGGCCGGCGCTGCCCGCGACGTCGCGGCTCTGCACGCGCTCCTTCGCGTACGCCACCGCGCCCTGATACGCCCGGTCGGCGAGGCCGACGCCCTCCATGCCGACGCCGAAGCGCGCCGCGTTCATCATGATGAACATGTACTCCAGGCCGCGGTTCTCCTCGCCGACGAGGTACCCGACGGCGCCGCCCTCGTCGCCATAGACCATCACGCAGGTCGGGCTCGCGTGGATGCCGAGCTTCTCCTCGAGCTTGATGCACTTCACGTCGTTGCGCGCGCCCGGCGACCCGTCGGCGTTGACGAGAAACTTCGGCACGATGAAAAGCGAGATTCCCTTCACCCCGGGCGGCGCGTCGGGCGTGCGCGCGAGCACCAGGTGCACGATGTTGTCGGCGAAGTCGTGCTCGCCGTAGGTGATGAAGATCTTCTGCCCGAAGAGGCGGTAGTGGTTGCCTTCGCGGACCGCGCGCGTCTTCACCTGGGCAAGGTCCGAGCCCGCCTGCGGCTCGGTGAGGTTCATGGTGCCGGTCCACTCGCCCGAGACCATCTTGGGCAGGAAGGTCTGCTTCTGCTCGTCGCTGCCGCGCAGGACCAGCGCCTCGATCGCGCCCGCGGTCAGCATCGGGCAGAGCGCGAACGAGAGATTCGACGCCTTCCACATCTCGATGATCGGCGCGCCGACGATCTTGGGAAGCCCCTGGCCGCCGTATTCCGCCGGACCTTCGAGCGCTGTCCACCCTGCTTCGGCAAACTGGCGATAGGCTTCCTTGAAGCCCTTCGGCGTCGTGACCTTGCCGTCCTCGAGCACCGCGCCCTCGCGGTCGCCGGGCCAGTTGAGCGGCGCGAGCACCTCGCCGCAGAACTTGGCGCTCTCCTCGAGAATCTGGGCGACGAGGTCGGGGGTCGCCTCCTCGAGGCCGGGGAGCTTCGCGAGTTCGTCGAGGCCGGCGAGTTCCTCGATGACGAACCGCATGTCGCGGACGGGGGCGGTGTAGCTCATGGTCGACTCCGAAAGAAGAAGGCCACGAAGTCCGCGGGAGCATCGCGCCGGAGCCGGCAGCCCCGTCGATCACCCGCCATTCGTGGCCGCGTTGCCGTCAGCCGAGTTCCTTGGCGATCTCGGGCAGAACCTGGAAGAGATCGCCGACGATGCCGTAGTCCGCCACCTGGAAGATCGGCGCCTCTTCGTCCTTGTTCACCGCGACGATGACCCGGCTGTCTTTCATGCCCGCGAGGTGCTGGATCGCGCCGGAGATGCCGACCGCGACGTACAGATCCGGCGCGACGATCTTGCCGGTCTGGCCGACCTGCCAGTCGTTCGGTGCGAAGCCGGCATCGACCGCAGCGCGCGAAGCGCCCATCGCGGCGTTCAGCTTGTCCGCCACCGGCTCGAGCAGCTTGAAGTTCTCCGCCGAACCCATGCCGCGGCCACCCGAGACGACCGCGCGGGCGGCCGTCAGCTCGGGTCGGTCGGATTTGGTGAGCTCGCGGCCGAGCACGCTCGTCGTGCCCGCATCCTCGCCCGCGGCGACTTTCTCGATGCCGGCCGAGCCGCCTGTCGCGGGCACGGCGTCGAAGCCGGTCGAGCGGACGGTGATCACTTTCTTGGCATCCTTGGACTGCACCGTGGCCATCGCGTTACCGGCGTAGATCGGGCGCACGAAGGTGTCGGGCGAAACCACCGCCGTGATGTCGGAGACCTGCGCGACGTCGAGCAGCGCGGCGATCCGCGGCGCGACGTTCTTGCCGAACGCGGTGGCCGGCGCGAGGACGTGATCGTAGCCGCCGGCCAGACCGACCGCGAGCGCCGCGACGTTCTCGGCAATCTGCTCGGCGTATGCCGGACCGTCGGCATGGAGCACCTTGGACACGCCGGCGATCGCCGCGGCTGCCTTGGCGGCGGCGTCTGCGCCGCTTCCGGCCACGAGCACGGCGATGTCGCCGCCGATCTTCTGCGCGGCGGCGATCGTGTGGAGAGTGGACGACTTGACCGTCTGGTTGTCGTGTTCTGCGATAACGAGCGTTGGCATGGGCTGATCTCGAATGGAATGGGGGATGTGCAGCAGGCTAGCCGGCAAGGCGACGGGAGCAGCCCGTCGCTCTACCCTCGCGCGACGGACTAGATCACCTTCGCTTCGTTCCTGAGCTTCTCGACCAGCGCCTTCGCATCGGCGACCTTGACGCCCGCCTTGCGCTTCGGCGGCTCTTCGACCTTGAGCGTCACGAGCCGCGGCGTCACGTCCACGCCGAGCGCGTCGGGCTTCAGGGTCTCGAGCGGCTTCTTCTTGGCCTTCATGATGTTGGGCAGCGTCACGTAGCGCGGTTCGTTCAGCCGGAGATCGACGGTGATCACGACCGGAAGCTTGACCGAGAGCATCTCGAGGCCGCCGTCGATCTCGCGCACCACCTCGGCCTTGCCGTCGGCGATCTTCACCTTCGACGCGAACGTGGCCTGGCCCCACCCGAGCAGCGCGGCGAGCATCTGACCGGTCTGGTTGGCGTCGTCGTCGATCGCCTGCTTGCCGAGAAGCGCGAGCTGCGGCTGCTCCCTGGCGACGATCGCCTTGAGGAGCTTCGCCACCGCGAGCGGCTGCAGGTCGACGTCGGTCTCGACCAGGATGGCGCGGTCTGCGCCGATCGCGAGCGCCGTGCGCAGGGTCTCCTGCGCGGCCGCGCCGCCCGCGGACACCGCGATCACCTCGGTCGCGATGCCGGCTTCCTTGAGGCGAACCGCTTCCTCGACGGCGATCTCGTCGAACGGGTTCATCGACATCTTGACGTTCGCGGTCTCGACGCCGGTGCCGTCCGCCTTGACCCGCACCTTGACGTTGTAGTCGACCACGCGCTTCACGGGCACGAGCACTTTCATGGGTTCTCCGGGGCTTCTTCCTGGGGAAAAACGAAATTATAGGGCAACGGCCGGGCCGGCCGGCCAGCCGTAGAGGTTCTCCTCTACTCCGCCCTGCGCCGCGCCGCGCGACCGGCGCGCAAGCGTCTAGCGCAGCTTGCGCCCCTTGAAGAGCGCGCCGAGCTCGCCGACGATGCCGCGCCGGAACGCGAGCACGCACACGACGAAGATCGCGCCCTGCACGACCGTGACCCACGCGCCGAGCTGCGCGAGGTAGTTCTGCATGGTCACGATCACCGCCGCGCCGACGACCGGACCGAAGAGCGTGCCGAGGCCCCCCACGAGCGTCATCAGCACCACCTCGCCCGACATCGACCAGTGGACGTCGGTGAGCGAGGCGAGCTGGAACACGAGCGACTTGGTTCCGCCGGCGAGGCCGGAAAGCGTGCCGGAGAGGATGAACGCCACCAGCTTGTAGCGGTCGGTGTCGTAGCCGAGCGAGATCGCCCTGGGCTCGTTCTCGCGGATCGCCTTGAGCACCTGGCCGAAAGGCGAGTGCACGATGCGCCAGATGAGCAGGAACCCGCCGAGAAAGATCGCCGCGACGAACACGTACATGGCGCGGTTGTCCGCGAGGTCGACGACACCGAAGAGTTTTCCACGCGGCACCGACTGAATCCCGTCCTCGCCGCCGGTGAACGGCGCCTGCAGGCAGAAGAAGAACACCATCTGCGCCAGCGCCAGGGTGATCATCGCGAAATAGATGCCCTGGCGGCGGATGGCGAGCAGCCCCGCGACCCACGCGAGCACCGCAGTGCACGCCGTCGCGAGCAGCACCGCCAGTTCGGGGGTGACGCCCCACTCCTTCGCCGAGTAGGCGGCCACGTAGCCCCCCATGCCGAAGAACATCGCGTGCCCGAAGGACAGCAGGCCGCCGAAGCCGATGAGCAGGTTGAACGCGCATGCGAACAGCGCGAAGCACATCACCTTCATCAGGAAGATGGGATACACGGCGAGCGGCGCGATCGCGATGATCGCGACCATCGCCAGAAAGGCGAGCCGGAGGGCGCGCGTCTCCGCGCCGCCCGCGGTCGTGCCGACTGCCTGGATCACGGCTGCCATGGTCCCCGCCCTATTTTTCCCGGCCGAACAGGCCTGCCGGCCTGATGAGCAGGACGATCGCCATGATGATGAAGATCACCGTGTTCGAGGCCTCCGGGTAGAACACCTTCGTGAGCCCCTCGATGAGCCCGAGTCCGAACCCGGTGACGATTGCGCCCAGGATCGATCCCATCCCGCCGATCACCACGACCGCGAACACGACGATGATCAGGTCGGCCCCCATCTGCGGACTGACCTGGTAGATCGGCGCGGCCATCACACCCGCGAGCGCGGCGAGCCCGACGCCGAAGCCGTACGTGAGCGTGATCATCCGCGGCACATTGATGCCGAACGCCTGCACGAGGGCGGGGTTCTCGGTCGCCGCGCGCAGGTAACCGCCGAGCTTCGTCCGCTCGATCAGGTACCAGGTGCCCAGGCACACGACGAGCGAGGCTGCAATCACCCAGGCCCGGTAGTTGGGCAGGAACATGAAGTCCAGTTTCTGGCCGCCCATGAGTTGCGGCGGGATCGGATAAGGCTGGCCCGATGACCCGTATTCGTTGCGGAATACGCCCTGGATGATGAGCGCGAGGCCGAACGTGAGCAGCAGCCCGTACAGGTGGTCGAGGTTGTACAGGCGCGAGAGCAGCAGGCGCTCGATGATCACGCCGGTACAGCCGACCACGATCGGGACGATGAGCAGCGCCCACCAGTAGTTGAGGCCGAGCTTGGTGAGCAGCAGGTAGGCGCCGAACGCGCCGAGCATGTACTGCGCGCCGTGCGTGAAGTTGATGATGTTGAGCAACCCGAAGATCACCGCGAGGCCCAACGACAGCAGCGCGTAGAACGAGCCGTTGATCAGCCCGATCAGAAGCTGGCCGAAGAGGGCCTGGGTCGGTACGCCGAAGATCGTGTCCATGCGCGGGTCGGGTGGCGGGGTTTGCGCTGCCGGGGCATCGTCGCGTCACGCGCGCGCCCCGGCTCTGCCGCCGGGGCGCGCACTGCCGAGGTCGCCTATTTCTTCACCAGCGGGCAGTCGCCCTGATCCATCGGACGGAAGGCTTGATCAGCCGGGATCGTCGCGCGGATCTTGTAGTAGTCGTAGGGGCCCTTCGACTCCGACGGCTTCTTGACCTCGACCAGATACGCCGGGTGAACCTTGCGGCCGTCGGGGCGGATGCTGCCCTTGCCGAACAGCGGATCGTCGGTCGGCATCGCCTTCATCTGGTTGATGACCTTCGTGCCGTCGTCGGTCTTGCCCGCCTCGATCGCTTTGAGATAGTGCAGCACCGAGGAATACACGCCGGCCTGCACCATCGACGGATACTTTCCGCCGTTGGCCGCGGCGAAGCGCCGCGACCAGGCGCGCGTGTCGTCGTTCAGGTCCCAGTAAAACGTCTCGGTGAAGATCAGGCCCTGCGCGGTTTGCAGGCCGAGACCGTGCACGTCGGTAATGAACACCAGCAGGCCGGCGAGGTTCTGGCCGCCCTTCGTGATGCCGAACTCCGCCGCCTGCTTGATGGAGTTGATGGTGTCGCCGCCCGCGTTGGCGAGACCGATGATCTTGGCCTTCGACGCCTGCGCCTGCAGCAGGAACGACGAGAAGTCGGTGCCCGGGAAGGGGTGGCGCACCTTGCCCACCACCTTGCCGCCGCCCTTCAACACGGCCGCCTCGGTATCGCGCTCGAGCGCATGGCCGAACGCGTAGTCCGCCGTGAGGAAGAACCAGGTGTCGCCGCCCGTCTTGACGATCGCGTTGCCGGTGCCGTTCGCGAGCATCCAGGTGTCGTAAGTCCAGTGAATCGTGTTGGGCGAGCACGCCTTGCCGCTGAGGTCCGAAGTCGCGGCGCCGGAGACCAGGAACGCCTTGCCCTTGTCCCTGGTGATCTGGCTGACGGCGAGCGCCACCGACGAGGTCGGCACGTCGAAGATCGCGTCGACCTTGTCGACGTCGTACCACTGGCGCGCGATGTTGGAGCCGACGTCCGGCTTGTTCTGGTGGTCCGCCCCGACGACCTCGACCTTCAGGCCGGCTTTCGACGTCTTCTGGAAGTCCTCGACGGCCATCCGCGCCGCGGTCACGGAACCCGGACCCGCGATATCGGCATAGAGACCCGACATGTCGTTCATGACGCCGATCTTGACGACGCCGTCGGAGATCTGCGCCGCCGCGGTGCCCGAGAGCGCCGCGAGCGCGGCCGCGACCGCGGCCGAAGTGAGTGTGCGTTTCATCCTGCTCTCCTCCAGAGGTGACCCAAAAAAGCGTTCCCGGGACGCTAGACGCCCAGGTATTCGTGCAGCATGCCCATCTTCGCGTCGAGTTCCGCCGCAGAAAAGCCCTCGACGATTCTTCCGTGCTCCATCACGTAGAAGCGGTCCGCCAGCGGCGCCGCGAACCGGAAATTCTGTTCCACCATGACGATGGTGTAGCCCTTGCCCTTGAGCGTGCGGATCATCGCCGCGAGCTTCTGCACGATCACCGGGGCGAGGCCCTCGGAGATCTCGTCGAGCAGCAGGAGCTTCGCTCCGGTGCGCAGGATGCGTGCCACCGCGAGCATCTGCTGCTCGCCGCCGGAGAGCCGCGTGCCCTGGCTCGCGCGCCGCTCGCGGAGGTTCGGGAACATCTCGTAAATCTCGTCGACCGACATTCCCCCCGATCCCACCGCCGGCGGAAGCAGCAGGTTCTCCTCGCACGACAGGCTCGAAAAGATGCCGCGTTCCTCGGGACAGTAGCCGAGCCCCAGCCGCGCGATCGCGTAGGGCGGCATCGCGACCGACTCGCGTCCGTTGATCATGATCGAGCCGCTGCGCCGTCCCACCAGGCCGAGGATCGCCTTCAGGGTCGTCGTGCGTCCGGCGCCGTTGCGGCCGAGGAGCGTGACCACCTCGCCGCGATGCACGGTGAGGTCGACGCCATGAAGGATGTGGGATTCGCCGTAGAAGGCGTGCACGCCGGTGAGACGCAGATACTCGACCCCGCGCTCGTCGAGCCCGTCGTTCACTGCGGCACCCTTCGCGGCGAGGGCCTCAGCCATGGGCGCCCTGAAGTTCCGTCTCCGCGCTGCCCATGTAGGCCTCGAGCACCTGCGGGTTCTTCGAGACGACGCCGTACGGGCCTTCGGCGATCACCTGTCCGCGCTGCAAGACGCTGATGGTGTCGGCGATGGTCGCGACGACGTTCATGTTGTGCTCGACCATCAGCACCGTACGATTGGCCGAGACCTTCTTGATGAGCTGGGTCACCCGGTCGACGTCCTCGTGGCCCATGCCCTGCGTCGGCTCGTCGAGCAGCATCAGCTCCGGATCCATCGCGAGCGTCGTCGCGATTTCCAGGACGCGCTTTCGGCCGTAGGGCAGCTCGACCGTGACCGTGTCGGCGAACTCTTCGAGGTTCACCGTCCGCAACAGCTCCATCGCACGGTCGTTCAGGCGGTCCAACGTCCGCTCCGACTTCCAGAAGTGAAAGGACGTGCCGAGCTGGCGCTGCAGCGCGACGCGGACGTTCTCGAGCACGGTCAGGTGGGGGAACGTCGCCGAGATCTGGAACGAGCGCACGATCCCGCGCCGCGCGATCTGCGCCGGCCGCTCGGTCGTGATGTCGTGGCCCTTGAAGAGAATCTGCCCCGACGTCGGCTGGAGGAACTTGGTGAGCAGGTTGAAGACGGTCGTCTTCCCGGCGCCGTTCGGCCCGATGAGCGCGTGAATGTGCCCGCGACGCACCTGCAGGCTCACGTCGCTGACGGCGACGAAGCCCCTGAACTCCTTCACGAGCTTCCTCGTTTCGAGGATGTTTTCTTCTGACATTGGCAGCGCACCCGCGCAAGCAGGTGGCCCCTCCTGGTGGTCGCGCGATTATGCGAGAACGCTCTCGGCAAGGCAACCGAACGGCCCGCAGCCCGGCACGGGCGACAGCCCTGTCCGATTCAGCGGCCGCGCCAGCTCGGAGGCCGCTTGGCGAGGAACGCGTCGATGCCCTCGGCCGCGTCCTCCAGCATCATGTTGCAGGCCATGCCCTCGCCCGCGACCGCGTACGCCTCCGCGAGCGGTTTCTCCACCTGCTCGTAGAAAAGCCGCTTGCCCATGGCGATGACGGCTGGACTGTGCCCCGCGATCCTGCGCGCGAGCGCGTCGACCGCCCGGTCGAGCCCGTCGGCCGGCACGACGCGGTTCACGAGCCCCCAGCGCTCGGCGGTGGCGGCGTCGACCAGGTCGCCGGTGAACAGCATCTCCAGCGCGTGCTTGCGGGCGACGCTGCGCGACACCCCCACGCCGGGCGTGGTGCAGAAGATGCCGTTGTTGATGCCGGGAAGCGCGAACCGGGCGTCCGCCGTTGCGACGGCGAGGTCGCACATCGACACGAGCTGGCATCCGGCGGCGACGGCGACGCCCTGCACCCGCGCGACCACAGGCTGCGGCAGGCGGACGAGCGACATCATCACACGCCCGCACTGATCGAAGAGCGCAGACTGCCACGCCTTGTCGGGATGGCTCCGCATCTCGCGCAGATCGTGCCCCGCGCAGAAATGCTTTCCGGCCCCCGCGAGCACGACCACGCGCACGCCCGGGTCGGCGGCAACCCCGTCGAGCGCCGCCTGCAGCGCCGCCAGCATCGCCGTCGACAGCGGGTTGAGCCGGTCGCCGCGGTTGAGCGTCAGCGTGACGACGCCGTCGCGGTCGCTGCGCAGGACGTAGGGGGTCTGCACTTCGTTCGCGTTCGGGGCATTCATGGCGGACTCCTTCACTCGATGGCGGACGCCGACTTCGCCTGCTGTCGCAGGACGAACTTCTGGATCTTTCCGGTGGAGGTTTTCGGCACCGGACCGAACACCACCTTCTTAGGCACCTTGTAGCGGGCGAGGTGCTGCCTGCAGTGCTCGATCATCTCCGCCTCGGTGACCGCGGCATCGGACTTCAGCTCGACGAACGCGCATGGCGTCTCGCCCCACTTCGGATCGGGCTGTGCCACGACCGCCGCTGCGAGGACCGCGGGGTGGCGATAGAGCGCCTCCTCGACCTCGACCGAAGAGATGTTCTCGCCCCCCGAGATGATGATGTCCTTCGCGCGGTCCTTGATCTTCACGTAGCCGTCGGGCTGCAGGACCGCAAGGTCGCCGGTGTGAAACCACCCCCCTGCGAACGCCTCGGCGGTGGCCTTCGGGTTCTTGAGATAGCCCTTCATCGTGATGTTGCCGCGGAACATGATCTCCCCCATGGTCTCGCCATCCGCGGGCACCGGGCGCATGGTCTCCGGGTCGATCACCGTCATTCCGTCCTGGAGGAGATAGCGCACGCCCTGCCGGCCGTTCCGCTCGGCGCGCCGTCCGATGTCGAGGTGCTGCCACTGCGCCTGCTTGGCGCACACGGTCGCGGGGCCATAGACCTCGGTAAGCCCGTACACGTGTGTGAGGTCGAATCCCATCCGCTCCATCCCCTCGATCATCGCAGCCGGCGGGGGCGCTGCGGCCACCATCGCCGAGACCTGGTGCTCGATCCCGGCGCGCATCTCGGCCGGCGCGTTCGCCAGCATGCTGTGCACGATCGGCGCGCCGCAGTAGTGCGTGACCTTGTGCTTGCGGATGAGATCGAAGATGGGGCCCGCTTCCACTCGCCTCAGGCAGACGTTGGTGCCCGCATTTGCGGCCACTGTCCACGGGAAGCACCAACCGTTGCAGTGGAACATCGGCAGCGTCCAGAGGTAGACGGCGTGCTGCGGCATACCCCAGGTGAGAATGTTACCGACCGCATTCAGGTACGCGCCGCGATGGTGGTACACGACGCCCTTGGGGTTCCCGGTCGTGCCCGACGTGTAGTTGAGTGCGATCGCCTGCCACTCGTCGGCGGGCTGCGAGCGCTCATAGCCCGGATCGCCCTCCCGGAGAAACGCCTCGTAGTCGAGCGCGCCGAGGCGTTCGCCCGGCCCGGAATAGCCGGGATCCACGACATCCACCACGAGCGGCTTGTGCGCGAGTTTCGCCAGCGCCGCAGCGACCGTCGGCGACGATTCGCGGTCGGTCACGAGGATCTTCGCACCGCCATGCTCGAGCATGAACGCGATCGCGTCGGCATCGAGGCGCGTATTGAGCGCATTCAACACGGCACCCGTCATCGGCACGCCGAAATGCGCCTCGACCATCTCGGCGATGTTCGGCAGCATCACGGCCACCGTGTCGCCGGCGCCGATGCCGCGGCGCGCGAGCGCCGACGCGAGCCGCCTGCTGCGCTCCCGGGTCTCGCGCCAGGTGAAGCGCCGCTCGCCGTCGATGACAGACACGCGGTCCGGGTAGACGTCGGCCGACCAGTCGAGGAAGAGGAGCGGCGTCAGCGGCGCATGGTTCGCCGCGTTGCGGTCGAGATCGGTCTCGTACGGATTGACTGGGGCCACGCGCAGCGCCTCCTTGGCGACGGGTGCTACGCAAGTATAGCGAACGGCTCCGGCACGCCGGGCGAACGCCGGCGGCCGCGCCTGCCCTCAGGCAGCGCCGGTCTCGGGCGCTGTCCAGACGAGCTTGCCCTTCGATTCCTTGCGGATTCCGTCGAGGACGCTTTCGTGCTCGGCGATCTCCTCGGCCGTCGCGGCCACGCGCACCAGCGTGAGCCGTCCGCCGACGGGCGCGATCACGGCTACCTGCGCTGCCGGCGCCTCGAGATCGATGCCGAGCGTCTCCTGGCCGCGCGTCATCGCGAGGTATACCTCGGCGAGGAGCTCGGCATCGAGCAGTGCGCCGTGCAGGGTCCGGCTGGAGTTGTCGATCGCATAGCGCTCGCACAAGGCGTCGAGCGAATTCTTCTTGCCCGGGTGCAGCTCGCGTGCGGTGCGCAGCGTGTCCACGATGCCGGCCACGTGCTTGTCGAGCGACGGCAGGCCGAGCAGCCCCAGCTCGGCGTTCAGGAACTCCACGTCGAACGCCGCGTTGTGGATGACGAGCTCCGCCCCGGCGACGTACTCGAGGAACTCCGCGGCGATTTCGGCGAACTTCGGCTTGTCCTGGAGGAACTCGCTCGAGATGCCGTGCACCTGCAGCGCGCCCTCCTCGATCTCCCGTTCGGGGTTCACGTAGCGGTGAAAGCGGTTGCCGGTGAGCCGCCTCGCCTCGATCTCCACGCAGCCGATCTCGATGACGCGGTCGCCGAGTCGCGCGTTGAGCCCGGTGGTCTCCGTGTCGAGCACGATCTGGCGCATCAGTGTCCCTCCGCAGGCTCGGGCGCCCGTGCCCGCCCGGCGGGCGCGGCTTCCCCGGCGCGTTTGCGTCGCGCGAGCAGCGTGTAGACGGTCGGCACGACGAGTAGCGTCAACGGCGTGCCCACGAGCAGCCCGCCGACGATCACCCAGCCGATCGCAGCCCGGCTCTCGGCGCCCGCGCCGTGCGCGAACGCAAGCGGCACGGCGCCGAGCACCATCGCGCCGGTGGTCATGAGGATCGGCCGCAGGCGCAAGACCGCCGCCTCGACCACCGCTTCGCGCAGGGCGCGTCCCTGGTCGCGCAGCTGATTGGAGAACTCGACGAGCAGGATGCCGTGCTTGGTGATGAGCCCGACCAGGGTGACCAGGCCGATCTGGCTGAATACGTTGAGCGAGTTGCCGGTCAGGTAGAGCGCGCCGAGCGCGCCGGTGATCGAGAGCGGAACCGTCACCATGATGATCAGCGGATCGCGGAAACTCTCGAACTGCGCGGCGAGCACGAGATAGATGAACGCGAGCGCAAGCAGGAACGTGACGTAGAGGCCCGCCGACGAGATGCGGAACTCGCGCGAGACGCCGTTGAAGTCGATCGCCGCGCCGGGCGGCAGCTCTTTCTTGATCGCCGCCTCGAGGAAGCCGAGCGCCTCGCCGAGCGAGTACCCGGGCGCGAGGTTCGCGCTGATGGTCGCAGCGCGGCGCTGGGCGAAGTGGTTGAGCTCGCGCGGCGCCACCGTAAGACGCGGCGTGACGATGCTCGAGAGCGGCACCATGCCGCCGTCGCGGCCCCGCACGAAAATGTCGGAGATGTCGTTCGGGTTGGTGCGGTCGGCGGGGAGCATCTGCACGATCACGTCGTATTGCTCGGCGTTCTTCTTGAAGCGGGTCACCTGCCGCCCGCCCAGCATGGTCTCGAGCACGCGGCCCACGCCCTCCACCTGCACGCCCGCGTCGGCCGCACGGTCGCGATCGACCTGCACCTTGATCTCCGGCTTGTTGAGACGGAGGTCGGTCTCGACCGCGAGCAGGCCGGGGTTCTTCTGTGCCTCGGCCATCACTCTCGAGACCACCTGCTCCAGCTCCTCGTAGCTGCCGGACGTGACGATCACTACCTCGACCGGCTTCGCGCGCGGGCTCTGGCCCAGCGAGAGCGGCAGGATCGGAAACGCGAACACGCCCGGAAGGGAGAAGAACCTCGGGCGGAGCTCGCTCGCGACGTCGGCCGAACGCCGCGTCCGCGCGTCCCAGTCGGTGAGCCCGACGAACGAGAGGCCCTGCGACACCACCGGGTTGCCCGACACCACGAAGTACCGCTCGACGTCCGGCGTCTTGGCGTAGATTTCCTCGAGCCGCTTCGCATAGCGGTCGGTAAAGTCGATGGTGGCGCCTTCGGGCCCGAAGAACACGCCGAGCACCGTTCCGCGGTCCTCGATGGGCGCGAGTTCCTGCTTCAGCACCTTGAACAGGAACCCGCTCGCGAGCGCAACCGCGACCGCGAGCGCGACCACCACCCAGCGCGCGTCGAGTGCGCGACCGAGCATGCGCCGATAGTGATCCGTGAACCCTTGCAGGGCGCGCTCGACGGCGTTGTAGAACCGCCCGTGGTGCGTCTGCCGGCGCAGAAGTTTCGAGCACATCATCGGCGAGAGCGTGAGCGCCGTGAACCCGGAGACGATCACCGCCCCGGCCAGCGTGAGCGCGAACTCGACGAACAGCCGCCCGGTGCGCCCGGTCATGAACGCGATCGGCGCATACACGGCGGCGAGCGTCAGCGTCATCGCCACCACGGCGAAGCTGATCTCCCGGACGCCCGAGAGCGCAGCCTCGAGGGGCGCCATGCCCGACTCGATATGCCGGTAGATGTTCTCCAGCACCACGATCGCGTCGTCCACCACGAGGCCGATGGCGAGGACCAGCGCGAGGAGCGTCAGGGTGTTCACGGTGAAGCCGAACGCGTACATGAGGCCGAACGCGCCCACCAGCGACACCGGGATCGTGACGAGCGGAATGAGCGAGGCGCGCACCGACCGCAGGAAGAAGAAGATCACCAGCGCGACGAGCACGATCGCCTCGAGGATGGTGCGGAATACCGCCTTGATCGACCGGTCGATGAACACCGAGGAGTCGTAGGCGACGTTCACCGCCACGCCCTCGGGCAGGTCGGCAACGATCCTGGGCAGCTCCGCCCGGATCGCATTCGAGAGCTCGAGCGGGTTCGCCGTCGCCTGCTTGATCACGCCGAGCGCAACCGCCGGGCGCCCGTTGAAGCGCACGATCGACCGGTCGTCGCGCGCCGCCAGCTCCGAGCGGCCGATGTCGCTCACGCGCACCGGGTAGTTGTTCACGTACTTGATGATGACGTCGTCGAACTGCGCAGGCGTGGCGAGGTCGGTCTCGGCCACCACCGAGTACTCGCGCGTCCGGCTCTCGATGCGGCCGGCCGGCACCTCGATGTTCTGTCGCCGCAGCGCGTCCTCCACGTCCTGCGGCGTCAGCTTGTACGCGGCGAGCTTGTTCCGGTCGAGCCAGATGCGCATCGAGTAGCGGCGCTCGCCGAACACGCGCACGTCCGCCGCGCCGGGCAGCGTCTGCAGCCGGGTCTTCACGATCCGGCTCGCGAAATCCGAGACTTCGAGCGGCGAGAACCGGTCACTGGAGAACGCGAGCCAGATGATCGGATTCGCGTCGGCCTCGACCTTGGCGATCACCGGCTCGTCGATGTCGGTGGGAAGGCGGCCGCGCACCCGCGCGACGCGGTCGCGCACGTCGCTCGCGGCCGCGTCCGGATCGCGCTCGAGACGGAACTTCACGGTGATCTGGCTGTTCTCGCCGCGGCTGATCGAGGTGAGCGTGTCGACGCCCTCGATTCCCGCGAGGGAGTCCTCCAGCACCTTGGTGACACGCGACTCGATGATCTCGGCGCTCGCCCCGCGGTAGGTCGTGTCCACGGTCACGACGGGCTCGTCGATGCGGGGATACTCGCGGATCGGCAGGCGCTCGAACGCGACGACGCCGACGAGCAGCACGACGAGGTTCAGCACCGTCGCGAGAACCGGCCTGCGGATCAGGATCTCGGTGAAGCGCATCGGCCCGCCTACTTCCTCGCTTCGCCGGCTTTCGGCGCGCCCGCGCCGGGCGGCGCACCCGACGGGCCGGTTCGCACGGAGACGCCGTCGCGCAGCTTGATCTGGCCGGCGGTGACGACGGTATCGCCCGCGGCCAGGCCCTCGCGAATCTCGACGCGCCCGGCCCGCCGCACGCCGGTCGCGACCTTGACGCGTTCCGCCTTGCCGCCGACGACACGGAACACGAACTGGTCGGCCCCGATCGGGACAATCGCCTCCTCGGCGACGACGAGCGCCCGCGGCCGTTCCGTCAGCACCAGGCGCACGCGCACGAACATTCCGGGCCGGAGCATCCCTTCGGTGTTCAGGAGCCGTGCGCGAATCAGCACCGCGCGGCCGGCCTCGTCGATGAGCGGGTCGATCGCCTCGACGGTCGCCTGGAAGCTTCGGCCGGGAATCGCCTCGGTGCTGATCGCGAGCGTCTGCCCGCGGGCGAGCCTCGTCAGAAACACCTCCGGCACGCGGAAGTCGACCTTCAGCGAGCTGATGTCTTCGAGCGTGACGAGATCCTGCCCTTCCTTCACATAGTCGCCGACGCTCACGCGGCGGATCCCGATCACGCCGGGAAACGGCGCGCGGATGCGCGTCTTGCCGAGCTTCGCCTCGGCGAGCGCGACGTTCGATTCGGCGACGCGCAGGTTCGCCGTCGCCTCGTCGAGCGCGCTCTGGCTGACGAATCTGTCGCGCAGCAGCTCTTCGGTGCGCCGGAGGTTGCGCTCGCGCAGCGCGAAGCTCGCCTTGGCCTGCTGCAGCTCGGCGTCCTGCACCGACGCGTCGAGCGCGACGAGCACGGCGCCCTTCTCGACGCGGCCGCCCTCGGTGAAACCGATCGTGGCGATCCGCCCCGACACCTCGGGGCGCACCACCACGGATTCGTTCGATCGCAACGTACCGACGGCGGTGACCTCCTCGGTCACCGGCTCGACCGCCACCGTACCGACCTCCACGGCCACCGCGAAATCGCCGGGCGCCGGACCGCCGGCGCCGCGCCCCGGCCCGCCGCCCGCGGCGGGCGCCTGCGGCGTCGCGGGCGCCCGGAAGTAGCTGTACGCGAGATACCCGAGCGCGAGCGCCGCGACGAGCGGGATCAGGATGAAGACGAGCCGTTTCGATTCCATGAGGGGATGTGTTCGGACGCGGGCGCTGGTTCGCTAGCGCGCATGGGCTGCGGCCCCCCGATTGGCGAGGGAATCCGCCCGCTCGTTCTCGGGGTGCCCGGCGTGGCCCTTCACCCAGTGCCAGTGGATCTCGTGCCCGGCGGCGAGCTCGTCGAGCCGCTCCCAGAGGTCCCGGTTCTTGACCGGCTTGCGGTCGGCCGTCTTCCAGCCGCGGCGCTTCCAGTCACGCATCCAGGTCGTGATGCCGTTGCGGACGTACTGCGAATCGGTGTAGAGCTCGATGCGGCAGGCGCGCTTGAGCGATTCGAGCGCGCGGATCACCGCCGTGAGCTCCATGCGGTTGTTGGTGGTTTCGCGCTCGCCGCCGAAGAGCTCGCGCTCGTGCTCGCCGTAGCGAAGAACCGCCCCCCAGCCGCCGGGGCCGGGGTTGCCCTTGCATGACCCGTCGGTGAAGATCCTGACGAGTTCAGCCACGCTCCTCGCCGCTTTCCTGACTGCCGACGATGAGCCTGAGATGGGCAGCGCTGCGCGCGGCACGTTGCGTCGCCGCGCGCGGCTCGCGTCGGGCCACGGGCGCGAGCACCCTCACCCGCGACCCGTTGCTCTTCCATGCCGGCGTGACGAGGCGCATGCCGGCGACACGCTTCACGGCGCGAACCACGTAGACGCCGCCGGCGATCGGCCACCAGCGGTCCCCCGCTTTCTCGAGAAACGAGAGGCGCCGCAGCCAAGTCGCGTTCGCGACCGGCGGCGCATAGCAGCCGAACTTGCCGCCGTTCAGCTCGAATCCGAGGAGCTTCAGCCAGTCGCGCAGGCGCAGGAGCCCGATGAAGTCGCCGCACCACGGCATCTCGGCGCGACGCCGCCCGAGTGCGCGCTTCGCGCCCCAGAGCGACAGCGGGTTGAACCCCGCGACGACGAGCTGGCCCTCGGGCATCAGCACGCGCTCGGCCTCGCGCAGGATCTGGTGCGGGTTGGCGCTGAACTCGAGCACGTGCGGCAAGACCACGAGATCGATGCTGCCCGACGCGATCGGCAGCGCCGCAGGGTCGGCACGCACCTCGCAGCCGTCCTCGGGCCCGGCGCGGAAGCGGAACGGAATGCGATTCTCGGCAAGGAAGTCGAGCTGCGGCAAGCCGACCTGCAGCGCCTGGAAGCCGAACACGTCCTCCACGGCCGAGCCGATCTGACGCCGCTCCCAATCGAGCACGTACTCCCCGCGCGGCGTGGCGAACCACTCGGCGAGCGTTGACTTCTGCGGCGGTTGCAACACAATGTCCTGCATGATCGACGTCGTTCCGTTGCGCGCCTTCAAGGACAACTACATCTGGACGCTGCGCGCCGACGGCTGCGCCGCGGTCGTGGATCCCGGAGATGCGGCGCCGGTGCTCGAATACCTGTCGTCCGAGCGGCTGCGGCTCATCGCGATCCTCGCCACGCATCACCACGCCGACCACGTCGGCGGCGTCGCGGCGCTCCGGGAGCGCTTCGACGTACCCGTCTATGGGCCGCGCGGCGAGCCGATCGACACGCTGACTCGCCCGGTGTCGGGCGGCGATCGAGTCGATCTGCCCGAGCTCGACGTGTCGTTCGCGGTGCTCGACATCCCCGGACACACGCGCGCACACGTGGCCTATTATGGGGCAAACCTCCTCTTCTGTGGCGACACGCTCTTCGCATGCGGCTGCGGCCGCGTGTTCGAAGGCACGGCCGAAGAGATGCACGCGTCGCTCGCGAAGCTCGCCGCGCTTCCCGACGACACGCTCGTGTACTGCGGCCACGAGTACACGCTCGCCAACATCGCGTTCGCGAAATCGGTGGAGCCCGGAAATGCCGCGCTCGCCGCGCGCGAACGCGACGACGCCGCGACGCGCGCGGCGAACCGCCCGACGCTTCCCTCCACGATCGGGCGGGAGAAGGCAACGAACCCGTTCCTGCGCGCGCACGAACCTGCGGTGATCGCGGCCGCGGACAAGTATCTGGGTGCACGGGCAGCGAGTCCCGTGGCCGTGTTCGCGGCCCTGCGCGACTGGAAGAACCGAGCGTAATGCGCTGATTTTTCTTGACTCCTCACCCGCGCTCCGCTAGCCTCCGCGGAACGATACGGGGAGGAATGCGTGCGACTATCCGCCGTTGCGACACTCGCTTCGCTCGC
The DNA here is from genome assembly GCA_025458245.1 of Burkholderiales bacterium. Classification (GTDB taxonomy): domain Bacteria; phylum Pseudomonadota; class Gammaproteobacteria; order Burkholderiales; family SG8-39; genus JAOAEA01. The sequence goes on along the minus strand of JALOSW010000006.1, from coordinate 60,094 downwards.
GCTCGCGACCGGACTCGGCGACGCGCGCGCCATGGACGCATCGCTGCATGCCGAGTACCTCGCCTTCGCGGCCCCGGTGTCGGCGTGGACCACAGATCGGGTGCGGCCCGAAGAGGTGTCGGGCCTCGACATCGTCGAGATGCGCGACCTCGGCCGTGTGCCCGTGGTCGACCTCACCGAGCGCCCGGACGACCTCTGGGAACGCATCCGCAACGGCTTCGCGATCCCGAACCTCGACGGCCCGCTCGTGGTCGAGCGGCAGGCGTGGTACGCGCAGCGCCCCGCGCAACTGAAGATCATGGTCGAGCGCAGCCGGCGCTACCTCTATTACATCGTCGAGGAGCTGGAACGGCGCGGCATGCCGACCGAGCTCGCGCTGCTGCCCATGGTCGAGAGCGCGTACAACCCGATGGCGTACTCGCCCGCGCACGCCTCGGGTCTCTGGCAGTTCATCCCCTCGACCGGCAAGACGTACAAACTCGAGCAGAACTGGTGGTACGACGCGCGGCGCGACATCATCGCGTCGACGCACGCCGCACTCGACTACCTGCAGTTCCTGTACGAGATGCATGGCGACTGGCACCTCGCGCTCGCGTCCTACAACTGGGGCGAGAACGCGGTCGCGCGGGCGATCGAGAAGAATCGCAAGGCCGGGCTGCCGACCGACTATGCGAGCCTCTCGATGCCCGACGAGACGCGCTATTACGTGCCGCGCCTGCAGGCGCTCGAGAACCTCGTCGCGAACCCGGTCGCGGCGGGCATCGATCTCGACCCGATCCCGAACCGGCCGTACTTCGTGACGGTGACGCTCACCCGCGACATCGACCTGCGCGTGGCGGCGAAGCTCGCCGAGATGCAGGTCGAGGAATTGGTGCGGCTCAACCCGGGCCATAACCGTCCAGTGATCGAGACGTCGGTCGCACCGACGCTGGTGTTGCCGGCGGATCGCGCGGAGCGCTTCGCGCGCAATCTCGCCGATCACGACAAGCCGCTTTCCTCGTGGACGACTTATGCGGCGAAGTCCGGCGACCGGGTCGAGCGCGTCGCGGCAGCGCACGGCATGACGCTCGACCGGTTCCTGGCCGTGAACGGATTGACGCGCAACGCGCGCCTGTCGCCGGGCCAGCCTCTGCTCGTGCCGGTCAAGGGCGCGGGCGCGGAACCCCTGCCCGCTTCGGCGCTGCCGCCGACGGCGCGAGCGCCCGCCGCCGCGACGCCGCGGCCCGCGAAGCCGGTCGCGTCTGCGACGGGCGCCAAGAAACCCGTCAAGTCGGCAAAGGCCTCTCCGCCGGCGGCGAAACGGGTGGCCAAGGCCCCGGCACGGCCCGCAGCCAAGCCCGCGGACCCATCCCGGTCCGCACCGGCCGTCAAGGTCGCCACGCGATAGCGCGGCGGCTCCTCCCCCGGCTCGCGCGCCGCGAGCGGATCCTCGCGCGCCGGAAACGCTACTTCCGGCCGTCGAAGAGGTGGCAGCTCACGACGTGCGTCGCACCGAGGCGCGCTTCGCCGGGATACGCGCTCCGGCACACGGACGAGGCCTGCGGACACCGCGGATGGAAGTGGCAACCCGGCGGCGGCGCGACCGGTGACGGCAGTTCGCCCTCCAGACGAATCGCCGTCGACGCGCCGCCCGAATCGACCGAGGGCACGGCCGACAGGAGCGCCCGGGTGTAAGGGTGCTTCGGGCTGCCGAGCACCGCGTCGGCGGTGCCGCGCTCGACGATGCGCCCGAGGTACATGACCGCGATCTCGTGCGCGAGATACTCGACCAGCGCGAGATTGTGCGTGATGAAGAGATACGCGATCCCGAGTCGATCCTGAAGCGCCTTCAGCAGGTTCACGATCTGCGCCTGCACCGACACGTCGAGCGCGCTCGTCGGCTCGTCGGCCACGATGAGCTTGGGGTCGACTGCGAGCGCGCGCGCAATCGCGATCCGCTGGCGCTGCCCGCCCGAGAACTCGTGCGGGTAGCGATCCTTCGCGCTGGCGGGCAGACCGACCTGATCGAGCAGCGCGTCGACCCGGCGCGCGCGCTCGCCCTGCGTTTCGGCGGTCCCGAGCGCTATCATGCCTTCGCCGAGGATGTCGACGATGCGCATGCGCGGATTCAGCGAAGCGAACGGATCCTGAAACACGATCTGCAGGTCGCCGCGGTGGCGCCGCAGTTCGTGCTGTCGCAGCTTCGAGAACGCGACCGCGCCGAAGCGGATCTCGCCGGCCGTCGGCTCGATGAGCCGCAGGATCGCCTTCCCCGCCGTGGTCTTCCCGGAACCCGACTCGCCGACGAGCGCGAGCGTCGTGCCGGCGGCGATCGAAAGATCGATGCCGTCAACGGCCTTGACGTGGCCGGCCACCCGCTTGAGCACGCCCTTGCGGATCGGGAAGTGCACGCGCAGGCCCCGCACCTCGAGGAGCGGGGGCGAGGCGGCGCTCGACGCGCTTGCGCCCGTCGCCGACGCAACGGAGCGCTCCAGGGGTCCGACCGTCCCGGACTCGCTTCGCGCAGCGCGCGGCGGCCATGTCGCAGCGATCGACGAAGCGGCATCCCGGGAACGGCGCCGTCAACGGCGGCACCTGGCCGGGAATCGCGGCGAGCGCGCCGCCCCGCTTGGTGCGATCGGGCAACGCCGCGAACAGCTTGCGCGAGTAGGGGTGCTGAGGCGCGTGGAAAAACGCGTCGCGGTCCGCGATCTCCACCAGCGCACCGGCGTACATCACCCCGACGCGATGCGCCATCTGCGCGACGATCCCGAGATCGTGGGTGATCAGGAGCATCGACATGCCCCGCTCGGCCTGGAGCGTTCGCAGCAGCTCCAGCACCTGCGCCTGAATCGTGACGTCGAGCGCGGTCGTCGGCTCGTCCGCGATCAGCAGATCGGGTTCGCCCGCGATCGCCATCGCGATCATCGCGCGCTGCTTCATGCCGCCCGAGAACTGGAACGGATAATCGTCGAGCCTGCGCTCGGCGTCGGGAATCCCGACGGAGTGGAGCAGCTCGGCCGCACGCGTACGCGACGCGTCGCCGCGCAGACCCCGATGACGCGCAAGAACCTCGCCGATCTGCTGGCCGACCGTCAGCACCGGATTCAGGCTCGTCGCCGGCTCCTGGAAAATGATCGACACGCGACGCCCGCGCACCGTCCGCATCGCGGCTTCGGGAAGCGACAACAGCTCGACGCCGTCGAGGTCGACCGAGCCGGCGACGATGCGGCCGGTTTCCGGCACGAGACGCAGGAGCGAGAGCGCGGTCATGCTCTTGCCCGACCCGGACTCGCCGACGATGGCGAACGTCTCGCCGCGCCCGACCTCGAACCCCACGTCGTCCAACGCGCGGACGACCGCCTCGCCGCTATCGAGCCAGGTGGAAAGCCCGCCGACACGCAGCAGCGGCGCGCTCATGCCGCCCTTCCTGCCGCTGCGCCCCTTACGCCGACGCGCGTCCGCGGATCGAACGCGTCGCGAACGGCATCGGCGAACAGGTTCGCCGCGAGCACCAGGGTAAACATGAACGCGAACGCGGCGGCGAGCGCCCACCAGACCATCGGCTCCCGCGCAAGCTCGAGCCGCGCCGAGTTGATCATCGTGCCGAAGCTCGTCATGGTCGGGTCCACGCCGACGCCGACGTACGAGAGCACGGCCTCGGCGAGCACCAGGCCCGAGAAGTCCATCACCAGCGCGATCATGACGAGGTGCATCACGTTGGGAAGGATGTGCCGCGTGATGATGCGCCCGTCGCCGACGCCGAACGCGCGTGCCGCCTGGATGTACTCGAGCTCCCGCAGCTTGAGCGTTTCGCCGCGCAGCAGGCGCGCGAGGCCGGTCCAGCTGGTGAGCCCGAGAATGATCGCGAGAAAGAGCAGCCGAAGGTCGGCCCGCTGCGCCGCCGTCGGAAAGAGCTCCGGCCGCGAGTCGATGTAGACCTGCATCATCAGGACCGCGGCGGCGATCAGCAGCACCGCCGGAATGGAGTTGAGCGTCGTGTAGAGGTATTGAATGGCGTCGTCGACCCAGCCCTTGAAGTATCCGGCGGAGATTCCGAGAAGCACCGCGAACGGCAGCATCACGAGCGTCGTGAGGCCGCCGATCACGAGCGCCGTGCGGATGCTCTTCAGGCTGAGATACAGCACGTCCTGCCCGACCTTGTCGGTGCCGAGCACGTGGTAGCCGGTCGAGAGGAACGCCACGGGGAACGCGAGGCCGAACATGCAGCCGACCGTGACGAGCATCGCGGCCCAGGGCACCTCCGTCTCGGCCCGCCAGACGCTCCCCCACATCGAGCCGAACCCTGTACCGCGCGTGCGCGCGAGCCGCCAGACGACGGCGCAGGCGATCGCGATCCACGCCACGCCCGCCGCGGCGAGCCCCAGCGCAGCGCGCAGCAGGACGTCGCGCCCGCGCGCGTCCTCGCTCGCGAGATGCGCGCCGCCATTACGCAGGCGCGGGAACTCCCGCGCGACCGTTCCGTCGGCAAGATCCACGGTTTCCTTTGCGTAGGCGCGGGTCGCGAGCGGCGCCGAGTACGTCTTCTCGGTGCGAACGCGCAGCGGCTCGATCAGGGCGTCGAGCGCAGAGCGCACTTCGACCGCGTACACGGTCCGGCCCTCCGCATCGTTCTTCTCCAGGGCCGGACGATAGTGAAGCGAGTCGAGCAAGCCTACCGCGACGAACGCCGCGAGCACCACGGCGGAAATCATGCCGGCGGTGCTGCGGGTCACGCGCCGCCAAGGCGCCCGCAGATGCGGACGCTTCCGCGCGTACAGCGCATAGCCGGCAACGCCGGCAACGAGAAGCCACAGCAGCGCGTCCGTCCAGAGCACGACCGGCATCATTCGAAGCGCACCCGTGGGTCGACCAGGGTGTAGGAGATGTCGGTCAGGACGAGGCCGACGATATAGAGAAACGACCCGAGGAACACCATCGACCGCACGACGGCGAAGTCCTGCGCCTGGATCGCGTCGATGGTGTAGCTCCCCAGCCCCGGGATCCCGAAAAACGACTCGGCGAGCAGGCTGCCCATGAACAGGAGCGGGATCACCACGACCGCGCCGGTCAGAATGGGGATCATCGCGTTCTTGAGGACGTGGCGGAACAGTACCGCCGTCTCGGCGAGACCCTTGGCGCGGGCGGTGCGCACGTAATCGCGCCCCATCTCCTCGAGGAAGACAGTCCGGTACCAGCGCGCGCCGCCGCCGATCCCGCTCACCACCCCGATGAGCACCGGCAGCAACACGAACCGCGCCGAATCGAGCCCCGGCTGGTAGCCCGAAATGGGCACGAGGCTCCACACCTTGGAGACCAGGTACTGGCCGCCGATGATGTAGAAGAGCGTCGAGATCGACATCATCGACACGGCGAGCACGACGCCCCAGAAGTCGATGTACGTCGCGCGAAAGAACGCCATGAGCATGGCGAACGTGACGTTCACCGCGATGCCGATCAGGAACACCGGGATCGCGAGCGCGAGGCTCGGCACCATGCGCGAGACGATCTCGTGGCGGATGTTGCGTCCGTCGTCGGCGTTGCCGAAGTCGAACGCGAAGAGCCGCACGGATTTCTGGAAGAAGATCGTGTCGGTCAGTTTGCCCGCGCCTGCCGCCGAGCCGTTCCAGAGGAGCGGCCGATCGTAGCCGCGCTCGGCTTTCCACTTCTCGATCGCCTCGGGCGTCACACGCTTCGCGCCGAGTTGCATGCGCGCCATGTCGTCCGGCGTGTTGACCACGAAGAAGAGCGCGAAGGTGATCAGGTTGACGCCGACGAGAATCGGAAGCGCGTAGAGCAGCCGCCTGACGATGTAAGCCGTCACGCCGCCCTCTGCGCCGGCCGCGCGGCCGCGCGCTCCCGGCGGCGATACGCGCGCACCGCGGGAATCGTGCCGAGCACGATCGCTGCGAGCACGAGCGCGAGCGGCCACAGCACCGGCCGGTTCCAGGCGCTCCGCTCGGCTTCGCGCTGCGCCGCGTCGAGGCGGTAGAACTTGAGGCCGTTGCGCGCCATCTGGTTGGGCTTCACGTTGGCGAGCCAGTCGTGGGAGAGCGCGTACTCCTTCGGATGGAATCCCCACACCCATGGCGCGTCCTCGCGCGCGATTTCGAGCATCCGGTCGATCACGGCCTGGCGCGCCGGGCCGTTCTCCATGTTCTTCATCTGCTCGAACAGGCGGTCGTACTCCGGGTTCTGGTAGTTCGACGCGTTCTCGCCGCCCGTCTTGGCGCGCGCCTGGGGCCCGTTCAGCAGGAACATGAAGTTCTCCGGATCGGGGTAGTCAGCGTTCCAGCCGAGGAAGAAGAGCTGCGTGTTGCCCTGGCGGATCTTCTCCTGAAAGCGATTCCAGTCGGTCGCGCGGATCTCGAGCTGGATGCCGAGCTTCGCGAACTGGCGGCGGTACCAGTCGAGCCGCGGCTTGTCTCCCGGGCCGCGTTGCACGGTGTCGAGATACAGGACGAGGGGCTGCCCCGTCTTCGCGTCCCTGCCGTCGGGAAATCCGGCCTCGGCGAGGAGCCTCTTCGCGGTCTCCAGCGGTTTGCGCTGCGGCCTCCCGTCGATCCATTCGTAGACGACCGGGTTCACGCCGCCCTTGCCGTCGCGGTAGCCGAAAATGCCGGGCGGAATCGGGCCCATGCCGGGGATGCCGCGCCCGTTCTGGAAGATCGAGATGAACTCCTCCCAGTCGACCGCGATCGAGATCGCCTGCCGCAGCTTCCGCGCCTGCTCGGAGAGCCCGCCCACGACCGGATCGAGGTGATTGAAAGCGAGATAGAACGTGCTCGTACCCACGGAGGTACGCAGGCGAATCCCTCTGGCTTCCATCTCCGGCGTCAGGTTCGCCTCGCCGTCGAGATCGATGCGCACCGCCTGATCGAAGTTATCGGATGCGATTCCCGACTGGTCGTAGTAGCCCTGCAGGAATTTGTTCCAGTACGGGATGCCTTCCTTCTCGCGCGTATAGACAACGCGGTCGATGAACGGCGCCGCCTTGCCGGCGTCGGCGAGCAGACCCGCCTCGCGGTCGCCCGCCTCGCCCTCTGCGGGGTAGGGCTCGCCGCGGAAGTGCGGATTGCGCTCGAGCACCATGCGCGCGTTGGGATTGTTCTCGGTGAGCATGTACGGCCCGGTGCCGACCGGATACCAGTCGAGCGTCAGATTGCGGCCGTCGTTCATCCCGCGCTGGGAGTAGAACCGGTCGGCCTCGACCGGCATTGGCGCGAAGAAGGGCATCGCGAGCCAGTAGGCGAACTGCGGATACTTGCCCTTGATGCGTACGCGATACGTGTGCGCGTCGATCACCTCCGCCCCCGCGAGCGGGAAGTCGCGCAGGTCTATCCACGGCAGCCCCGTGTCCGCCGGGCCGTACCGCGCGCGATGCTGATCGGCGAGCCGCGCGTTCTCGGCCTTGAGCGTGGCGCCCAGCTCCTGCAGTCCCACGATGTACTCGCTCATGTGGCCGAAGATCGGCGAGTTCACGCGCGGATGCGCGAGCCGCTTGATCTGATAGACGTAGTCCTCGGCGGTGAGCTCGCGCGTTCCGGGCTGCTCGAAGTCGGCCAGGGTGTGGCGTTTGCGGATCTCGGACTCGGGCAGGTCGAGGTAGAGCGGCTTGCCCGACGCGTCCACGGCAAACGCCGGGTGCGGCTGATACCGGATGCCCGGTTTGATGCGGATCTCGTACTCGCTGTAGGCGACGCGATCGGGGGGGGAGTCGGCGGGCAGCTCGCGGGCGTCGCGGTCGAACAGGCGCGCGCGCGGCACGTCCGTCGCGGTCTGCGGGACGAGTTCGTAGGGTCGCTTGAGGTAGTGATACTGCAGCGGCGGCTCGTATACCTGGCTCGTGAAACCCCACTCGTCCGCCGTGTAGGATCGCGCCGGGTCGAGCGTCTTGGGCCGCTCGATGAACGACGAGTAGAACGTGTTGCTGCCTCGCTCGGCGGCCGGATACGGGTCGTTCCAGACGTCGCCGCACCCGGCGACTGCGCCGACCGCGGCCGCCATTCCCAGACGAAGGATTCTTTCGAGCATCGCGTGCGAGTGTAGCGGATGCGCGAAGCGCGTCCGCCTGTCGGCTGCGCGGAAGGGCCGGGCTATAATCGCGCCACATTTCACCCCGGAGCCGCCATGGGCTTTCTCGACAAGAAGAAGATCCTGATCACCGGCGTGATCTCGAACCGCTCCATCGCGTGGGGCATCGCCCGCGCCTGCCGGCGCGAGGGTGCCGAAATCGCGTTGACCTACCAGAACGAACGGTTCCGCGAGCGCGTGACCGAGATGGCGGCGGAGGTCGGTTCGGACCTCGTGTTCCCGCTCGACGTGACCGTCGATGCCGAGATCGACGCGCTGTTCGCCGGGCTGCGTGCGCGCTGGGACGGTCTGGACGGACTCGTACACGCGATTGCCTTCGCGCCGCGCGAGGCGATCGCCGGGGATTTCGTGGACGGCGTATCCCGCGAGGCGTTTCGCATCGCCCACGACGTCTCGAGCTACAGCTTTGCGGCCCTCGGGAAAGCCGCGCTGCCGATGATGCTCGGGCGCTCCGGCGCGATGGTCACGCTCACGTACCTCGGCGCCGATCGCGTGGTGCCGCACTACAACACGATGGGTGTCGCGAAGGCGAGCCTCGAGGCGGTGGTGCGCTATCTTGCGTCGAGCGTCGGTCCGAAAGGCATCCGGGTCAACGGGATCTCCGCGGGGCCCATCAAGACGCTCGCTGCGGCCGGAATCTCCGGCTTCAGCCGGATCACGGCGTTCGTCGAGCAGCACGCGCCGCTGCGCCGGAACGTGACCATCGACGACGTGGGCAACGTCGCGGCATTCCTCCTCTCGGATCTCGCCGCAGGCATGACCGGGGAGATCACCTACGTCGACTCCGGATTCAACACCGTGATGGGCGGCATCCTCGACACGTCCGACCCCGAGGGCTGAGCGGCCGCCCCCGGCCGAACGGCGTTGCGCCGGCGAGCGGCCTCTCAGCCGCCCTTGCGCTGCAGGTTTTCCCGGTTGATTTCGACCTTCGCGCGGCCCTTCAGCGCGTTCACGAACGCCTGATATTCCGCGCCTGACGCGATTCGCGCGAGCCCCGCTTCGGCGGTCCGCATCCGCGACTCGTCGACGCCGCTTGCATCGACGACGCGGCTCACGCGAAAGATCGCATAGCCTCCCGGGCCGAGATCGGACGCCACGTAGGCGGGAACCGTCGCCGGGTCGACCTGGAACACCTGGCGCACGGCACCGGCCGGCAGCCCGGCGGGGTTCTCGCGACTCACGAGCCGCGGTGCGCTCCACTTCACTTCGCCCGCCTTTCCGGCGCGCAGCGCGTCGAGCCGCTCGTTTGCCGCCTTCTGCGCCGCCGCGAGCGCCTCCTGCTCGCGCACGCGCGCCTCGACTTCCGCGCGGACCTCGGCGAGCGGACGCAGCGTCGCCGGACGGTGATCGACGACCCGCGCCACCGCGAGCGTGCTCGGACCGATCTCGAGCGCCTCGGTATTGCGCTTTTCCTTGATCGCGTCGCCTCCGAACACGGCCGCCAGCAGTTTCGGGTTCGCCAGCGGGCCCTGCCCCTGCGCGGCGCCTCTCGAGATCCAGCCGCTCGTCTGCGGCTGAAGCTTGAACTTCTCGACGAGCGGCTTCAGGCTGTCGGGCTGCTCGTAGGCGAGGTTCGAGAACGCCTCGGCCGCTTCCGCGAACTGCTTGCCGGCACGCTGCCTGGCGAGATCCTTCTCGATCGCCGGGCGTGCCTCCTCGAAGGGCACGGTGCTCTCGGCCCGAACGCCGGTCACCTTGATGACGTGGAAGCCGAACTCCGTCTCTACCGGGTCGCTCACCTGGTTCGGCTTCAGCGAGAACACGGCGTCCTCGAACGGCTTCACCATCGCGCCGCGGGCGAACATGCCGAGGTCGCCGCCCTGCGCGGCCGAGCCGGGATCCTGCGAGCGGGTTCTCGCGAGCTCCGCGAACTTCGCCGGGTTGGCGCGCAACTCCTTAACGGCGTCTTCGGCCTGCTTGCGCGCCGCGGCACGCCCCTTTTCGTCGGGCCCGGCCGCGAACAGGATGTGGCTCGCCTGCCGCTGCTCGGGCTGCTGGTACTGCGCCAAGTGCTGCTGGTACCACGCTTTCGCCTCGTCCGCGGAAATTCCGCCGCCGACCGCGAGCGTCTCGGGGGAGAGCACGACGTACTCGACGCGGACCTGCTCCGGCACCTCGAAGTCCTTGCGGTTGTCGGCGTAGAACTTCTCCACCATCTCTTTCGTGATCTTGATCTGCGGCGCGAACTGCGCCGGAGCAAAGACCATGTCGGCGACCTCGCGCTGTTGCGACCGCAGCGCCGCGAAGTCCCGCGCCGCGGCTTTCGCGACGAAGCCGGAATCGGCGATCCCCGCGGCGACCTGCTGGAGCGTGAGGTCCTGCCGCAGCAGCGCTTCGAACGCGGGCGGCGTGAGATTCTGGCCGCGCAGGAGCTGCTCGTAGCGCTCCTTCGAGAAGGCGCCGTTCTCCTGGAACGCGGGGATGGCGAGAATGGTGTCCCGCAGCGCGGCGTCGCTCACGCCGAGGTTGCGCTTCGCCGCGTAGAGCTGCAGCACGCGCTGGGTGATCAGCTGGTCGAGCAGTTCCTCGCGCGCGGTCGGCGTATCGAGCAGCGCGCTATCCACGTTCTGGCCGAGGACCGCGCGCAACTGCTCCTTCTGGCGCTCCAAGGCCTGGTTGAACTCGACCACGCCGATCGGCGAGCCGTCGACTTCGGCAACCTCGTTGGCGAGGCCGAAGTAGCGCTGGTACGACTCCACTCCGAAGAACGCGAATGGCAGGATGACGAGCGCCAGGATCACCTGCATCAGGCGCTTGTGCTTGCGGACGAAATCGAACATGGCTGGGTCCGGATTCGTTCCCTACCGTTCGCCGTCTCGCTGCCTTGCCCCAGACGGGCGCGGTCGCGATCGCGACGGAAGGTGGATCAATAAAAAAGGCGAACTTGCGTTCGCCTTCGGGACTTGGCGGAGTGGACGGGACTCGAACCCGCGACCCCCGGCGTGACAGGCCGGTATTCTAACCGACTGAACTACCACTCCTCGCACACGATGCCCTGGTGGGTGCTGACGGGATCGAACCGCCGACATTCGCCTTGTAAGGGCGACGCTCTACCACCTGAGCTAAGCACCCTTCCGTCGCCGCCGGCAAGACCGGCAGCACCGAGAAAGGCCCGCTAGTTTAGCGCATCCCGCAGCGCTTTGCCAGGGCGAAACTTCGGCACGCGGGCAGCGCTGATCTTGATCGCGTCCCCGGTGCGGGGGTTGCGCCCTGCGCGCGCGGCACGCTTGCCGACGTAGAACGTGCCGAAGCCGACGAGCGTGACCTCGTTGCCTTTTTTCAACGAAGTCTTGATGCTCGCGACAGTGGCGTCGAGCGCGCGCTGCGCGGCGGCCTTGGAAATGTCGGCCGACTTGGCGATGTACTCGATCATCTCGGCTTTGTTCACGTTCCCTCCCCATTCTTGCGTTGCGTGCGGACGCTGCGGGCCGCGACCGGTTTATATAGCAACCGCATCCTGTCGGGTCAAGCCACGGGACCGGCGGCACCGGCGCCGCGTCGGGCGACGACGACAGCCGACATGAGAAACGCCGGCGGCGAGCGCGTCGCGGCCGGCGTGCACGGACCCGAGCAGCCCCTTAGTGGCGCAGCAGCCCCGACCCGGGTTTGTCTTCACCGACAGGTGCGATCGGCCCCCCGGCTTCGGCCGGCGGCGGCGCCGCCCCCTCGGCGAGAGGCTCGGGCACGCGCTCGAGCGCGACTTCGAGCACCTTGTCGATCCATTTCACCGGCACGATGTCCAGCCGGTTCTTCACGAGATCGGCGATTTCCGCGAGGTCTTTCACGTTCTCCTCGGGAATCATCACGGTCTTGATTCCGCCGCGCACGGCGGCAAGGAGCTTCTCCTTGAGCCCGCCGATGGCGAGCACTTCGCCGCGCAGCGTGATCTCGCCGGTCATGGCGACATCCGCCCGCACCGGGATGCCGGTCAGCGCCGAGACGAGCGCCGTGCACATGCCGATCCCTGCGCTCGGGCCGTCCTTGGGCGTGGCGGCCTCCGGCAGATGGATGTGCACGTCCTTTTCCTGGAAGATCTTGTCGCCGATGCCGAGCCGTCCGGCGCGGCTGCGCACCACCGAAAGCGCGGCCTGGATGGATTCCTGCATGACCTCGCCAAGCTTCCCGGTGAAGATCGTCTTGCCCTTGCCGGGCATGACCGCCACCTCGATGGTGAGCAGTTCGCCACCCACCTCGGTCCATGCGAGGCCGGTCACCTGGCCGACCTGGTTCTCCTTCTCGGCGACCCCGAACGTGTACCGGCGCACCCCGAGGAACTTGTCCAGGTTGCGCGGCGAGACGGAGATTTTCTTCTCGCCACCGGTCGTGAGGAGCGTCTTCACCGCCTTGCGGCAGATCTTGGAGATCTCGCGCTCGAGCGAGCGCACGCCGGCCTCGCGCGTGTAGTAGCGGATCAGGTCCCGGATCGCCGCCTCGCTCACGTGCAGCTCGTGCTCTTTCACCGCGTTGTTCTTCATCTGCTTCGGCAGCAGGTACTTGATCGCGATGTTGACCTTCTCGTCCTCGGTGTAGCCCGAGAGGCGGATCACCTCCATGCGGTCGAGGAGCGCAGGCGGGATGTTCAGCGTGTTCGCGGTCGCGATGAACATGACCTCCGAGAGATCGTATTCGACTTCGACGTAGTGATCGACGAAGGTGTGGTTCTGCTCGGGGTCGAGCACCTCGAGCAGCGCGGAAGCCGGATCGCCGCGGAAATCCATCCCCATCTTGTCCACCTCGTCGAGGAGGAACAGCGGGTTGCGCACGCCGACCTTGGTCATGTTCTGCAGGATCTTCCCCGGCATGGATCCGATGTACGTGCGCCGGTGGCCGCGGATCTCCGCCTCGTCGCGCACGCCACCGAGCGACATGCGGACGAACTTGCGGTTGGTCGCGCGCGCGATCGACTGCCCGAGCGAAGTCTTGCCCACGCCGGGCGGCCCGACGAGGCACAGGATGGGCGCCTTCATTTTGTCGATGCGGCTCTGCACCGCGAGGTACTCGACGATCCGCTCCTTGACCTTCTCGAGCCCGTAGTGATCCTGATCGAGAACCTTCTCTGCGACCGCGATGTCCTTGGAGATCTTGCTCTTCTTCTTCCACGGCAGGCCGACGAGCGTGTCCAGGTAGTTGCGGACGACCGTCGCTTCCGCTGACATCGGCGACATCAGGCGCAGCTTCTTCAGCTCCGCCTCGGCCTTGACGCGCGCGTCCTTCGACATGCGCGCGGCCTTGATCTTCTTCTCCATCTCCTCGAGGTCGGCGCCCTCCTCGCCTTCGCCGAGCTCCTTCTGGATCGCCTTGACCTGCTCGTTCAGGTAATACTCGCGCTGGCTCTTCTCCATCTGCCGCTTCACGCGGCCGCGGATGCGCTTCTCGACCTGGAGAATGTCGATCTCGGCCTCGAGCTGCCCGAGCAGGTGCTCGAGGCGCTGCTTGACGTCGAACATCTCGAGCACCTTCTGCTTCTGCTCGAGCTTGAGCGGCAGGTGCGCCGCGATCGTGTCGGCGAGGCGCCCCGCCTCCTCGATGCCGCCGAGCGAGGTGAGGATCTCGGGCGGAATCTTCTTGTTGAGTTTCACGTACTGGTCGAACTGCGCGATGAGCGCGCGGCGCATCGCCTCGACCTCGGTCGATTCGGGGCCATCCGGCGGCACCGGATCGGCGGACGCAGCGTAATGCGTCTTGAGATCCGTGACCTCGCGGATGCGGGCGCGCTGCCCGCCCTCGACCAGCACTTTCACGGTGCCATCCGGCAGCTTCAGCATCTGCAGGATGTTCGACACGCAGCCGATCGAGTAGAGATCTTCGGCGCCCGGATCGTCCTTCTGCGCGGACTTCTGCGCGACGAGCAGGATCGATTTCCCTGCTTCCATCGCGGTTTCCATCGCCTTGATGGACTTCGGGCGGCCCACGAACAGCGGGATCACCATGTGCGGAAACACCACCACGTCCCTGAGGGGAAGCAAGGGCAGCTGGGCGGGCGCGGCAGGAAGGTCTTGGGAGCTAGACATGGCGGATCCACCCGTGGTGGGGAGAGGTAGAGAGGATTATGGGGACGACGCCGCGCAAATCAAGCGACGGGCCCCGGGCGCCCGGCACCTTTTGGCGGGGAGGCTCAGGCGGAGCCCGCAACCTTGGGCTGATCTGAGTAGATGAGCAGCGGCTTGCCGTCGCCGGTGATCGTGGGCTCGTCGATGACGACCTTGCTCACGTTCTCGAGCGTCGGCAGCTCGAACATGATGTCGAGCAGCACCTGCTCGAGGATCGAGCGCAGGCCGCGCGCGCCGGTCTTGCGCGCGAGCGCCTTCCGCGCGATGGCGATGAGGCCCTGAGGACGCACTTCGAGGTCCACGCCTTCCATCGCGAAGAGCTTCTGGTACTGCTTGATCAGCGCGTTCTTGGGCTCGGTCAGGATCTGGATGAGGGCGTTCTCGTCGAGCTCCTCGAGCGTCGCCTGCACCGGCAGCCGGCCCACGAACTCGGGAATCAGTCCGTATTTGATGAGATCCTCGGGCTCGACGGTGCGCAGGATCTCGGTGACGTCCTTGGAGTTCTTGAGGCTCTTGACCTCGGCGCCGAAACCGATCCCGGTCTTCTCGGAACGCTGGCGGATGATCTTCTCGAGCCCGTCGAACGCGCCGCCGCAGACGAACAGGATGTTGGTCGTGTCGACCTGTACGAAGTCCTGGTTCGGGTGCTTGCGCCCGCCCTGCGGCGGCACCGATGCCACGGTGCCCTCGACGAGCTTCAGCAGCGCCTGCTGCACGCCCTCCCCCGACACGTCGCGCGTGATCGACGGGTTGTCGCTCTTCCTCGAGATTTTGTCGATCTCATCGATGTAGACGATGCCGCGCTTTGCCTTGTCGACGTCGTAGTCGCAGTTCTGCAGGAGCTTCTGGATGATGTTCTCGACGTCCTCGCCGACGTAGCCCGCCTCGGTGAGCGTCGTCGCGTCGGCGATCACGAACGGCACGTTCAGGAGGCGCGCGAGCGTCTGGGCGAGGAGCGTCTTGCCCGAACCCGTCGGCCCGATCAGCAGGATGTTCGACTTGGCAAGCTCCACCTCGTCGGACTTCGAGAGATGCTTCAGCCGCTTGTAGTGGTTGTACACCGCGACCGAGAGGATCTTCTTCGCCTGGTCCTGGCCGATCACGTATTCGTCGAGGATCGAGCAGATCTCACGCGGCGTCGGCAGGTCGGAGCGCGCCGACTTGCCCGACTTGTCCCCAAGACCGACGGCCCGGCGATGAGCTTGCGCACCTCGTGCTGGCTCTTGCCGCAGAAGGAGCAGTAAAGGAGCTTCTCGCCGCCGCTCTTGTCCGACATGGGCTCGGGTACTCCGCGCGTTACGCCGCCACCGGCTCGGTCCGGGAGGAGAGGATCCGGTCGACGAGACCATACTCTTTGGCCTCGTCCGCGGAAAGGAAGTTGTCCCGATCCGTGTCGCGGGCGATCTTTTCGACTGTCTGGCCCGTGTGCCTGGCCATGATCTGGTTGAGCTTCTCTTTGAGGAACAGGATTTCGCGGGCGTGGATCTCGATGTCCGACGCCTGTCCTTGGAAGCCGCCCATGGGCTGATGGATCATCACGCGCGAGTTCGGCAGGCAGTAGCGCTTGCCCTTGGCGCCCGCCGTCAGGAGCAGCGCGCCCATGCTCGCCGCCTGCCCGATGCATAGCGTCGAGACGTCCGGCTTGATGAACTGCATGGTGTCGTAGATCGCCATGCCGGCGGTGACCGAACCGCCCGGGCTGTTGATATAGAACGAGATGTCCTTGTCCGGATTCTCGGACTCGAGGAAGAGGAGCTGCGCGACGATCAGGTTCGCCGTGACCTCGTTGACCGGGCCGACGAGGAACACGACCCGCTCCTTGAGCAGCCGCGAGTAGATGTCGTAGGCGCGCTCGCCGCGGCCGGACTGCTCGATGACCATCGGCACGAGGCCGAGGCCCTGCGGCTCCGAGGGCATGGAAGCGGCATGGCCGGCGTGCGGGTCGCGGAAATGGCGCGTCATGCTCCCTTACCCATCAGTTCGTCGAACGCAACCGGCTTCTCGCTGACCCGCGCCTGGCCGAGCACCCACTCGACCACGTTCTGCTCCAGCGCGAGCGCTTCGAACTCGGCGATCCGATCCGGTTGAGAATAAAACCATTTTACCACCTCGTCGGGCTGCTCATAGCTTGCGGCCTGCTCCTCGACGAGGGCGCGGACCTGCTCCGGCTTGGCGGCGAGACCCTTCGACTTCATCAGCTCGGCGATGATCAGTCCGAGCGAGACGCGCCGCTTCGCCTGGGCCTCGAAGAGCGTCGGATCGAGCGGCACGTTCTCCATTTTCAGGCCGCGCGCTTCCAGATCGGCGCGGGCACCGTTCACGAGCCGCTGCAGTTCCATGTCGACGAGCGACTTCGGCAGCTCGAGCTGGGTATTGTCGAGGAGCGCCTGCATGACCTTCTGCTTGAGATCGTCGCCCAGGCGCTTCTTGACTTCGCGCTCGACGTTCGCCTTCACCTCGGTGCGCATCTTCGCCACGTCGCCGTCGGCGACGCCCAGCGACCGCGCGAAGTCGCCGTCGAGTTCCGGCAGCGCAGGCGCCTCGACTTTCTTCACCGCGACCTCGAATACCGCCGTCTTCCCGGCGACGTCCTTGCCGCCGTAGTCGTCCGGGAACCGCAGATCGAACGTCTTCGTTGCGCCGGCTGCGACGCCGGTCACCGCCTTCTCGAAGTCCGGAAGCATCCGGCCTTCGCCGAGCACGAACGCGGCATCCGTTCCCTTGCCGCCCTGGAACTCGGCGCCATCCAGGGTCCCGGTGAAGTCGATCGTGACGCGGTCGCCCTCGGCGGCGGGCCGCTCGACCGGCGCGAAGCTGCGCCGCTGCTTGCGAAGCACCTCGATCGTCTGGTCCACTTCCGCGTCGCCCACCGCGAGCACCTGACGCTCGACGCTCGCCTGCCCGATGTCGCCTACCTTCACTTCGGGATACACCTCGAACGTCGCGCTGAACTCGAGTTGCTCGGCGCTCCCGCCCTGCTTCGGCTCGATGCGGGGATAACCCGCGACGCGCAGGTTCTGGCCGCGCACCGCTTCCGAGAAGGCCTGCTCGATGGCGTCGCCGATCACCTCGGACCGCACTTGCGGGCCGTACTGCTGCTCCACGATCTTGAGCGGCACCTTGCCGGGCCGGAAGCCCGCCATCTTCACCGTCCGCGCGAGCCGCTTCAGCCGCTCGCCGACCTTGCGCTCGATTTCGGCGGCGGGCACCGCCATGGTCATACGGCGCTCGAGCTGGCCGAGCGTCTCAATCGTCGTCTGCATCAATCGGTTCCGATGTCGTTGTGGAAGTGGTGCGAAGGAAGGGACTCGAACCCCCACGCCTTGCGGCGCCAGATCCTAAGTCTGGTGCGTCTACCAGTTCCGCCACCTTCGCACGGGGGCGCGGCGCGTTGCGCCGCGACGCTTGCCGCCGATTCTACTCGATTTCGTCTCTATACTGTCGCCCGCGCTTCACCCAAACCCATTGAAAATCCTGCGAATGTCCGTTGGACATTACGAAAACTTCCCGGTCGCCTCGCTGCTGCTCCCGAAGCCGCTGCGCTTGCCCGTGGGCGTCATCTACCGATTCGCGCGGACCGCCGACGATCTCGCCGACGAGGGCGACGCGCCCGCCGCGGCGCGCCTGACCGCACTCGATGCGTGCCGTGCGGAACTCGACCGAATCGAAGCGGGCGCGTCGCCGGATACGCCGCTCTTTGTCGACCTCGCAGGCGTCATCCGTGCGCATCGGCTCCCGGTCGCGCTGTTTCGCGACCTGCTGGACGCCTTCTCCCAGGACGTCGTGAAGCATCGCTACGCGACGTTCGCCGAGGTCCTCGACTACTGCCGGCGCTCGGCCGACCCCGTGGGACGGCTGCTGCTGCATCTCTTCGGCGCGGCCCGCCCGCCGAACCTCGCCCGATCGGATGCGATCTGCTCTGCGCTGCAGCTCGTCAACTTCTGGCAAGACCTCGCCGTGGACTGGCGCAAAGGTCGCGTCTACGTTCCGCAGGAAGACCTCGACCGCTTCGGGGTCTCGGAAGCGCAGCTTGGCGCGGAAGACACCGGCGGCGGGTTTCGCGCCCTGATGCGCTTCGAGGTGGCGCGCACACGGGCGATGCTAGAATCCGGCGCGCCGCTCGCGACCTCCCTGCCCGGGCGCGTCGGTCTCGAGCTTCGCATGATCGTCCAAGGCGGGCTGCGCATCCTCGACAAACTCTCGGCAGTAGACGGAGACGTCTTCCGCCACCGCCCCGTGCTCCGGGCGCTCGACTGGCCCCTCATGGCCGTGCGTGCGGCCGCAATGCGCCGCGCCCCGCGCTCCGCCTGAATCGTCACCGCCAACCCCAGCCCCGACCCGCGCCGATGACGCCGGACGAGTATTGCCAGCAGAAAGCGGCCCAGAGCGGCTCGAGCTTCTACTACTCGTTTCTGTTCCTTCCGCCCGAGCGGCGGCGCGCGATCACCGCGGTGTACGCGTTCTGCCGCGAGGTCGACGACGTCGTCGACGAGGTCCACGATCCCGACATCGCCCGTGCGACGCTCGCGTGGTGGCGAGGCGAAGTCGCGGCGCTCCATGCCGGCACGCCCACGCATCCGGTCACGCAGGCGCTCGCACCGTTCGTCGACCGGTTCGACCTCAGCGAGCAGCGGCTCGGCGAGATCCTCGACGGCATGGAGATGGATCTCACGCACGCGCGGTATCGCGACTTCGACTCGCTGCGGCGCTATGCGTACCTCGTGGCCGGGAGCGTGGGGATCCTCGCCGCCGGAATCTTCGGCTATACCGACCCGCGCTCGCGCGAGTATGCAGAGAAGCTCGGCATCGCCTTCCAGCTCACCAACATCATCCGCGATGTCGGTGAGGACGCGCGGCGCAACCGCATCTACCTGCCGCTCGACGAGCTGGCTCGTTTCGACGTTCCGGCCGCCGATATCCTCGCGGCGCGCGCGACGGACAACTTCCGGGCGCTGATGGCGTTCCAGGCCGAGCGCGCCGAGAGGTGGTACGACGAAGCCTTCGCGTTGCTGCCCGCCGCCGACCGACGGAGCCAGCGCCCGGGCCTCGTGATGGCAGCCATCTACCGTACGCTGCTCGAGGAGATCCGCCGCGACCAGTTCCCGGTGCTGACCGAACGCGTCGCGCTCACGCCGCTGCGCAAGCTCTGGATCGCGTGGAAGACGTGGATCACCGCGTGAGCGGAGCGCGCGCCGCTCGGCCTGCCGCATGAACCGGGTCGCCGTGATCGGCGGCGGCTGGGCCGGGCTCGCCGCCGCCGTTGTTCTCGCCGAGAGCGGCACCCGCGTGCAGGTGTTCGAAGCTGCCCGCCAACTCGGCGGCAGGGCGCGGCGCGTGGAAGTCGAAGGCCGCGCGCTCGACAATGGCCAGCACATCCTCGTCGGTGCCTATCGAGACACGCTGCGCCTGATGCGACGTGTCGGCGTCGACGTCGACCGGGCGATGCTTCGGTTGCCGCTGGAGCTTCGGCTCGCGGGAGGTTTTCGCATGCGCGCCCCGCGGTGGCCCGCGCCGCTGCATCTCGCGGGAGCGCTCGCGGGGGCCCGGGGGCTCGCGTTCGGCGAAAAATGGGCTGCACTCCGGTTCATGCGCAGTCTGCGCCGGTCGGGCTACCGGCTCGCCGCCGACGTCGCCGTCGCCGATCTGCTCGCCCGACACCGTCAACCCGAGGCGGTGCGCGCGCGACTCTGGGAGCCGCTCTGCGTCGCCGCGCTCAACACGCCCTCGCGAGCGGCATCGGCGCAGGTCTTCGCCAACGTGCTGCGCGACACCTTCGAAGGCGATCGCAGCGCTTCCGATCTCCTGCTTCCGCGCGCGGACCTCGGCGCGCTCTTCCCGGACGCTGCCGCAGCGTTCATCCGCGAACGCGCGGGCGTCGTGGCCCTCGGCGAACCCGTGCGCACGATCGCGCGCGCCGGCGACGGCTTCTGGACCGTCGAGAACGCCGGACAGTTCGACGCCGTGATCGTGGCCTGCGCGCCGCAACACGCGGCCGCGCTCGTCGGAAATCTGGAGCCGCTCGCGCCGCTTGCGGCGCAACTCTCTGCGCTGCGGTTCGAGCCGATCTACACGTGCTATCTGCAGTACCCCGAATCGGTCACCCTGCCGTTTCCCATGATCGGCTTCGAATCGGGTGCCGTGCACTGGGCGTTCGACCGCGGCGCGCTTTCGGGGCACTCCGGTCTCGTCGCGGCAGTAACGAGCGCGAGCGGGCCCCACGAAGATGCAGGCCACGCGGCGTTCACGCGCCTCGTCCATGACGCGCTACGCACGGTCGTCCCGGATTTGCCTTCGCCGCGATGGGCCCGGGTGATCGCGGAGCGCCGCGCGACTTTCGCGTGCACGCCCGGCTTGCACCGTCCCGCGAACGAGACGGCTGTCTCCGGCCTCCTTCTCGCCGGCGACTACACTGCGAGCGACTATCCGGGAACGCTCGAATCGGCGGTGCGGAGCGGCATTCGCGCGGCCGCGCTCGCCGCGGACGTCGAACTCACGCCCGCCTGAAGCCGGGGCGTCAGCGCAGCACCGCGATCGCGTCGGCCAGCCGCTCGACGGCGACGATCTCGATCCCCTCGATCGCGTGGCGCGGCGCATTCGCCTTGGGAATCAGCGCGCGCGTGAAGCCGAGCTTGGCCGCCTCGCGGAGTCGCTCCTGCCCCCGCGGCGCCGGCCGCACCTCCCCGGCGAGACCGACCTCGCCGAACGCGACGAGCTTTTCCCCGAGGGGCCGGCCGCGCAGGCTCGACACGATCGCGAGCAGCACCGGCAGGTCGGCTGCCGGCTCCGCGATGCGCACGCCCCCGACCGCGTTCACGAACACGTCCTGGTCGTAACAGGCGACGCCGGCGTGCCGGTGCAGGGCGGCAAGCAGCATCGCGAGCCGATTCTGCTCCACGCCCAATGCAAGCCGGCGCGGTGTCTGGCCGTGCGCGTCGTCCACCAGGGCCTGGATCTCGACCAGCAGCGGCCGAGTCCCCTCGTTCGTGACCATGATGCAGGAGCCGGGCACGGCCTCGCGATGGTGCGAGAGAAAAAGAGCGGACGGATTCGTCACGCCGCGCAGCCCCTTCTCCGTCATGGCGAAGACGCCGATCTCGTTCACGGGGCCGAAGCGATTCTTGAACGCGCGGATCAGCCTGAAGCTCGAATTGGGATCGCCCTCGAAATAGAGCACCGTGTCGACAATGTGCTCGAGGACACGCGGGCCTGCGAGGGCCCCTTCTTTGGTGACATGACCGACGAGCACGAGCGTCGTCCCCTGCGCCTTCGCGAGGCGGGTGAGCTGCGCCGCGCATTCGCGCACCTGCGCCACCGAACCCGGGGCCGACGCGAGCACGTCCGAGAACAGGGTGTGGATCGAGTCGATCACCGCGACTTCCGGCTTCTCGCGCTCCAGCGCGGCGCGCACACGCTCGAGCTGCGTCTCGGCGAGCAGGTTGACGGCCGCGGTCTCGACACCGAGCCGCTGCGCCCGCAGCGCGACCTGCTCGACGGACTCCTCGCCGGTCACGTAAAGCGTCGAGCGCGCCGCGCTCATCGCCGCGAGCGACTGCAGCAGCACGGTCGACTTGCCGATCCCCGGATCCCCGCCGATCAGCGCGACCTGCCCCGATACGAATCCGCCGCCGAGCGCGCGGTCGAGTTCGGCGACGCCGCTTTCCATGCGCGGCGCCTCGCGTGCGGCGATCCGGGCGAGAGGCGTCAGCGCGCTCGCGCCGGCGACGCCTGCGTGCCGGCTGCGCGCCGCCGGCTCGGCGATCGCCTCGACCATCGTGTTCCACTGTGCGCAGCCCGGGCACTGGCCCTGCCACTTGGTCGCGGTCGCGCCGCACTCGGTGCAGGCGTAGATCGACTTCGCTCTCGCAGCCTTGGTCAAGTGCGCTCCCGCTGCGGCACGCGCGCCGCGAGGGCGCAGAGGAGCTCATAGCTCACCGTACCCGATGCCGCGGCGACCTCGTCGCACGAGAGCCCTTCTCCCCAGAGGGTCACGGCAGAACCCACGCCGGCTTCGGGTATCGAGGTGAGATCGGCGACGAGCATGTCCATCGACACGCGTCCCACGGTGCGAGTGCGCTCGCCCGCCACGACGATCGGCGTCCCGCTCGGGGCGTGTCGCGGATAGCCGTCCGCGTACCCGCATGCGACGATCCCGACGCGCATCGGCGCGTGGGCGACGAACGTCCCGCCGTAGCCGACGCGCTCGCCGGCGCGCAGGCTCTGCACGCCGATCACCTCGCTCGCGAGCGTCATGACCGGGCGCAGCCCGAGGTCATCGGCGCTCTCGTCCGCGAACGGCGAGCAGCCGTAAAGAGAGATTCCCGGCCTCACCCAATCGGCGCGCGTGTCGGGGAAGCGCAAGATCGCCGCCGAGTTGGCGACGCTGCGCAACCCGGGCAAGCCGCGCGTCGCCGCATGGAAGCGTTCGAGCTGCGCCGCGACGCCCGAGGGCCCGTCGGCATCCGCGAAATGGGTCATGAACGCAACCTCGCCGACCGCGCGCGCGTCTCGCAGCCGCGCGAACACGTCGGCGCAGCGTTCGGCCGCGAAGCCGAGCCGGTTCATGCCGGTGTTCAGTTTGAGGAACACGTCGATGGGCCGCGACACCCGCGCCGATGCGAGCATCGCGACCTGTTCGTCCGAATGGACGACCGCCGTCAGGCCGAGCGCCGAAAGCGTGGCGAGGTCCTGGGACGCGAAGAATCCCTCCAGGAGCAGAATCGGCTTCGCCATGCCGAGGTCGCGAAGCCGGACGGCCTCGTCGAGATCGAGGAGCGCGAAGCCGTCGGCTTCCGCGAGCGCCGCGGCCGCTCGCGCGAGGCCGTGGCCGTATGCATTCGCCTTGACCACCGCCCAGACCCGCGCGGCGCCGGCGTGTCGGCGAACCGTCGCAAGGTTCGCACGGAACGCGGCGCAATCGAAGGTCGCGGAGATCGGCCTCGGCATGGCGCGGATCGCTAGTCGCCGCCCGCCTCGCGGTAGGCCGCGACGTAGAGCGCCTCGAGATCGTCGATCACGCTCGCCGCGTCGCGCCCGTCTACCATGTGGCTCGAGAGCAGCACACCGACCCGCGTCACAAGCCGCCGGCGCTCCAGCATCGGGTAGCTCGCGTTGAGCCGCTTCACGGCCTGCACGACCGTCTCCGCAGCCGGCCGCGCCAGGTCGATGCGCGGCGCGGCGGCGGCACGATCGCGGCGCGCAGCGAGGAACCGGGCAAACTCGAGCAGCGTGCGCCGGTCGTCGTCGGCCAGTCGACTCGCGAGGTCGACCAGCTCCGCCTGCGCGGATGCCGCGTCACCAGGCCGGTTCACTGCCGTCACTCATTTTGGTTCGGAGCACGCTCGCGCACCCGCGTCTCGCCTCTTCAATCGCGCTTCACCGTCATCGTGAAAACCGGCATCTTCCGCCGCTCGCGCATGAGGTCGAGCGATGCGACCAGCGCCGCGACGACCCGATCGGTCGTCTCCTGCATCTCGCCCCAGCGTGCGCGCGCTTCGTCCAGCAGCTCGCCGATCGCGTCCGGCACCGGGCGATCCTCTTCCATGATCATGTCTTCGATCATGCCCGGCTTCAGCTCCGGGCGAAATAGCATGCCGACGGTGAGCGGATCGGGCCGCACGGCGATCCAGCGTCCGGCGTCGTCGACCACGAGCGGCGCGACGCGCGCGGGCAGTTCGACTCGCCCGTTCGCCATCACGAGCACCCTGCGCCCGTCCACCGCCTGCGCCAGCGGATCGGCGCCGCCTGCCTCGGTTGCGTGAGCAGTGGTCCAGTACGCGTCGTGAAAGGGCTCTCGGCGCGCGACGCCTCCGCACGACAACGCCACCACGTGCCCGCCGAAGCCGATGCCGACGACCGGCCGGCGCGCTTTCTGGAAGATCGTCACCAGCCGAAGCTCGTCATCGATCCAGGGGCAGTGCTCGCGGTCGTCGACCGGGTATGCGCCGCCCAGCATCCAAAGGGCGTCGTACTGGAGCGCGCTGCCGATCACGTCCTGGCCCGTCACCGGGCGCACGTACGTGAAGCCGATGTCGCGCGCCTCGAGCTGCGGCTCGAACGTGCCGAGGAACTCGGCGTAGCTGTGTTGGATGACGACGAAACGGATCACTGCGGCGACCGCCGCGAGGCAGCCAAGGAAACCGAGGCGGGATGCTAACAGGGACTCGACCGTGCAGCGAGGCCGGCGCGAGGCGCGCGCCTCGCCGCCGGCCTCATGCGGTCACGGATTTCAGGCGGCTCTTCGCGAACTCGACGAAGGTGTTGACCAGGCGCGACCGGAACTTCTCCTTGGGATAGACGAGCGACAGCGAACGCAGAAGCCGGGGCGCCAGCGGCAGCGCCGCCAACTCGCCCAGCCGCTGGTCCTTCTCGACGGTCACGCGCGAGAGGATCGCGAAGCCGAGCCCCGTCCCGACCACGCCCTTGATCGCCTCCGGGCTCCCGAGTTCCATCACCGCCTTGAGCTGCGCCGGATCGAGGCCGGCCTTGCGCAGATAGATGTCGGTGAACTCGCGCGTGCCGGAGCCGGACTCCCGGCTGATGTACGCGTGTCCGACCAGCTGCTTCGGCGTAACCGTCTTCAGCTTCGCGAGAGCGTGCGACGGGGCGACGACGACCTGCAGCTCGTCCTCGCAGCAGGCCTCCGTCTGCAGCGCCGCGAGGTGCGACGGCGCCTCGATCAGGCCGAGGTCGAGCGTGTGCTCGGCGACCCGCCCCTCGATCGTTTCCGAGTTCGCCACAGTCAGGCGCGGCTCGACTTCCGGGTGCGCGGCCTTGAACTCCCCGAGCACTCGCGGCAGGAGGAATTCCGCGATCGTCGTGCTCGCGCCGATCAGGAGCGGCCCCGAGAGTCGGCCGGTGAGCTCCTTCACCCGCGTTTCCATCTCGCCGGACATCGCGAGGATCCGCTCGGCATACTCGAGCACCAGCTCGCCGGCAGGCGTGAGCGCGATGCGGCCGTGGCCGCGCTCGAAGAGCCGCGTGTTGAAATGCTCCTCGAGCTGCTTGATCTGAAACGTGACCGCAGGCTGGGTCATGAAGAGCACGTCGGCCGCCTTGGTGAAACTCATTTGCTTCGCCACTGCGTGAAACACCTGGAGCCTGCGATCCGCCATGGAGGGAGCCTCTGATTGCCGTGTTATTCTCGCGCCCCTTATTTCAGCATAAAAGCTCATGATCTGCCCATTTATGAGCGCCCGGCATGAGTGAGGGTTGGAAGCGCATCGACCTCGCCGGCGGCGGGCTGCAGGCGGCGAATCTGCGCCTCGCGCGGCGCCTGAAACGACGGGGCCGGGCATACGGTCTCTGGGCGGCGTTTCCCCTGGGGCTCCACCACGCCTATCTGGAGCATCCCGCCGGGGCTTGGCTTTTTCGCGGGCTGACCGCGCTCGCCGCGGCGCTCTCGTTCTTCGACTGGCGCGCCGCCGCCGCCGCCCTGGTCGTCATGGTCCTGCTGGCACTTTACGACCTCGTTTGGATCGATCGCCGGATCGTCGCCTTGAACAGAAAAATCCGGAGCGAGGTCTATCTCTCGACCGGAACCGCGCCGCCCGACGGCTTCAAGGGCCGATATACCGACGACGCGGAGCAAGCAGGCGCCGGCGCGCACGGGCGGAACAAGCGGGTTCTCTCGTTCGCCGAGCAGGAGCGACTGCTGCGCGAGGTCGCCGCGCGTTCGAACCGGGAACGCGGGACGCCTTCGGACCACTAAGACGGGGAGCGCGACCTCAGGTCGGCCGCGACCGACCAGAACCGCTGGTGCGCGTGGTATAACCCCGCGCGTCCCGGCTGAAACCATACCGATAAACCCGACCCGGGCCGTCCCCACTTGCAGCGCCGCGCTCCACGCCGCAACGACTCGACCGCGACCGTCGCGGCGCCCCGCCGGCGCCGCGGGGAGGCGCACGTGGCCGCGCGCGCCGCACGAGGCCTCCCCCGATGGCCATGAAGCGCGGCTTCTACACCATCATGGCGGCGCAGTTCTTCTCGTCGCTCGCCGACAACGCGCTGCTCGTTGCCGCGATCGCGCTGCTCATGCAGCTCGCCGGCCCGGCGTGGATGATCCCGCTCCTGAAATTCTTCTTCGTCATCTCGTACGTAGCCTTGGCTGCGTTCGTCGGGGCCTTCGCCGACTCGATGCCGAAGGGGCGGGTCATGTTCATCACGAACACCATCAAGGTCGCCGGCTGCCTGATGATGCTCTTCTATGCGCAGCTCTCCATGGCGGGGGCGCCCGGCTACCTCATGGTGCTCGTCGCCTACGCCGTGGTCGGTCTCGGCGCCGCGGCCTATTCGCCCGCCAAGTACGGCATCCTCACGGAGCTGCTGCCGCCGCAGCAACTCGTCGTGGCGAACGGCTGGATCGAGGCCACGACCGTCGGCTCGATCATCCTCGGCACGGTCCTGGGCGGGGCGCTGGTGAGTGCCAGGGTTTCCAGCACGCTGCTCGCGATCGACATCCCGCACTTCGATTCGAGCATCGACAGCCCCGCCGAGGCCGCCATCCTGGTGATCGGTGTGTTCTACGTGGTCGCGGCGATCTTCAACCTCTACATCCCCGACACCGGGGTGGACCACCACGTCCTGAAGAAGAACCCGCTCTATCTGGCGCACGACTTCTACCACTGCGTCTCGCTGCTGTGGAAAGACAAGCTCGGCCAGATTTCGCTCGCGACCACGACGCTCTTCTGGGGTGCCGGCGCGACGCTGCAGTTCATCGTCCTGAAATGGGCCGAGACCGCGCTCGGCTACTCGCTCAGCCAGGCGACGCTGTTGCAGGGCGTCGTGGCGATCGGCATCGCCGCCGGGGCGGTCGTCGCGGCAAAGTACGTGCCCCTGAAGAAATCAGTGAACGTGCTGCCGGTCGGGATCATGATGGGTCTCGTCGTGATCATCATGAACTTCGTCCGCGACGTCTGGGTCGCGATCCCGCTGATGGTGCTGATCGGCGGCTTCGCGGGGTTCTTCGTCGTGCCGATGAACGCGCTGCTGCAGCACCGTGGCCACATCCTCATGGGCGCGGGTCACTCCATCGCCGTGCAGAACTTCAACGAGAACCTTTCGATCCTGGTGATGCTCGCGCTCTACGCGGCGATGATCAAGGCGGACCTCTCGATCTACACGGTGATCGTCCTTTTCGGACTGTTCGTGGCCGGGTCGATGGTGCTCGTCTGGAAGCGGCACCAGCAGAATCAGCGCCAGGGCGACTCCCTGCATCTCATCGGCATGGAGAAGCCGCCGCACCGCTGACCGGGGCAGACGTCCGTCAGTCCGCGCGATCGTAGAGCTTCACGTACGCGTCCTTCGCGAGCGGCGCCGTCCGCGCCACCGCCAGCAGGTCGGCGAGATGCTCGGCGCTCGAGATGCCGACCAGGCTCGTGCCGATGCCCGGGGTGGATCGGTTGAACTGCAGAGCGCGCTGCGCATCGTTCGCGAGCCCGGCCATGGCGAGCCGCACCGCGTCGGCCGACTGCGTCGCGAGCAGCCCCTTCCCGAGCGTGTGCGAGGCGACGAGATAGACCCCGAGCTGCCGCGCCGCCTGCACCGTCGACGCGATGTTGCCCTTGCCGGTCGCGTGCGAGAACCGCGTGAAGCCTTCGGTCATGGCCTGGTTGAAGGGCATCTCCACGAGCTTGAGCGCATGCCGCGCCCCGTCGCCATGCACCTCGCGTGCGGCTTTCTCGGCCAGCCCGAGCAGGGACGTGAGCGACTGGAAGAGCGCCGCGTCGGTCTCGACACGAAAACCCTCGAACGTCGAGATGCCATAACAGGCGATGCGCCTCGCGCTCACTGCGCGCTCCAACGCGACGAACACCCGCGCGATGCCGCGATTCGTCTGCTCCTTGCCGATCGCCGGAATGTGGACCTCCGGCTGATCGAGCAGGAACGCGTCGATGGTCTCGAGGCCCAGGGCCGCGCGCGCCTTGTCGATCTGCGCGTCCAAGTACTCGGGGCTCAGCAGATGTTGTCCGACGAGCTGCGCGCGCGTCCCGAACCCCGGGGTCGCCACGTTCGCCTCGAACCATGCGTCGAAGTCCGCAGGCGGGCCGCCGGGGAACGCCAGGAAGCCCGCTTTGGCGATGACGAACACCTGCTCGCGCCTCACGCCCGCCGCAAAGGCCCGGCGCAGTCCCTCGCCGAGGGCGTGCATCGAGCGCCCGTACCGGTAGTGGGTCGCCGTGTCGAACACGTTGATGCCGCAGAGCGCCGCCTCGCGCACGATGTCCGCGTACGCCGCGTCGACCGCATCGCTCGCCGCGCCGCCAAAGGTCCCGACGCCGAGCGAGGAAAGCTTCAGGTGCAGGTTCAGGAACTCGCTGTAGTGGCCCGCGGCGAGCGCAGCGCCGAACGAGGTCGCATATCCCTCGGTGCCGGAACGGGTCGCCGCGCCGGATACCAGCGGTCTCAAGGCGCTCGTCATGGCCGCAGCATGGGGTGCGCGCGGACCCGATCTCTCAGCGCAAGGGCATACGCTCGCACGGCCGGCATGGCCGGCGCGTCGAGACGCGAGACGTACATGCGCGCCGCGCGCTCGGCCGATCCGCGAGCCGATTCGTCGTCGTCCGCTTCTTCGGCCCGCCAGCCCACCGCGCGCAGCAGCGCTTCGCCTGCCGCCGGAATCGCTTCGGGGAGCGCACGGCACGCGAGCAGCGCCCACAGTCCGGCCCAGGCGCGCGCGAGCAGAATCGGGTGGTAACCCCCGCCCCCCGTTGCCATCAGCGCCGGGCCGCCCCGCGAGTGTCGCGGCGCGGCCTCGAGCACGACCTCGGCGGCATGCAAGAACGTCTCCGTCGCGAGATGCCACTTGCCGAGCGGATCCCCGCCGATCATGTCGGTGCCGGCCTGCAGCACGACCGCGTCCGGTCGGAAGCGCGCGAACGCCCGCGGCACGATGTCGGCGACGAGCATCCGGTACTCGGCATCGTTGACGTCGCGGGGAAGCGGCACGTTGACCGTCGTGTAGCCCGACTCGGGCGTGCCGGCTTGGTCGAGACGTCCGCCGACGCCCGGGTACGCGTACGACGTGTCCATGTGAAGCGAGACGGTGAGCACGTCGCGGTCGTGACCGAACGCGGCCTCCACGCCGTCGCAATGGTGCGCATCGATGTCGACGTATGCGACGCGCAGGCCGGCGCGCCGCAGCCTGACGATCGCGAGAGCTGCGTCGTTGAAGTAGCAGAACCCCTGCGCCGCGTCCGGACGCGCGTGATGCATGCCGCCCGCAGGATTGAACGCAACCCGGCCCTCGAGCACGGCCTCGGCCGCCTGGATGCTCGCGCCGGTGGCGGTCGCAGGCGTGGTGAAGAACTGATCGAAATACGGATTCTCGAGCGTGCCCAACCGATGGCGCTCGCGATGCTCGTGGCGCACGCGCCCCACGGCCTCGGCTCGCTTTACCGCCGCAACATACTCGCGGGTATGGAACCACTCGAGCTCGTGGTCGGCGGCCTTGCGTGCCTGCACGATCTCGTTTGCCGCGAGGGCGTCGTACGCGGCGAGCAGATCGAACGTGAGCGACACGCGCGGGATCGCGAGCGGATGGTTGCGTCCGTAGGAAGGGCGCCGATACTGCCCCGATCCGATGAAGACGGCACGCGGGGCCGGACCCCGGGAGTGCAGCGCGCCGGTAACGTCCGCCGCCGGTTCCGACCTCGCGGTCAATCGCTCACCCGTCCCTCCTTGAGCGCCCGGGTGCGGACGTAGAGGTAAACGTGGCGCGCCGTGCGGACTGCCATTTTCTGAGGCGCGGCGGGCAGCGCGTCCGCCCGGCCGGCCGCAAGACAGTTCGCGTAATAGACGAGTTCGCGGGTATTGTCGCGAATCGCGTTCCAGGCCGGGTCGCCCTTGACGAGCGCCTTCCACACGTCGAGAACGTCCGCGTCGGTCGACGGAACCGGCTTTTTGCCTTCGGATTCGAGGTACGCCCGCATCGATTCGCGCACCGCGTCGACGGCCGGCGCGAGGAACGCGGCCAGGTCCTCGGGCCGGCTCGCCGCCAAGCCCGACTCGAGGTCGAGCAACCGCCGATCGATCGCGTCCAATCGCTCCGCGAGGGAATTCATGTTGCCCTAAATATTAGTCTTTGCTAATGTTTACGCATTCTAGCAGGGCGACGGGCCGGCACGCCGACGCCACCGGTACTTCCTTCGGCCGATGTCAGGAGGGCGCGCTCGTGAAGCAGCTCGTGAAGCAGGTCCGACTCAACAACCTTCAATACAACGCGAACCGCGACCCTCAGGTCTATCGCCGCACCGCGAACGAGGCGTTCCGCATCCAGGCCGTGATCGGCGGAAGCGGCGCAGCAAAGGTGACGCTCGCGGACGCGGAAGGCAAGACGATCGCCGCGGCTTCCGTGGAAGCGCCGGGCACGTTCACGCACGAGGTGCGCTACCCGACGCCGGGAACGCGCATCGTCCTGCTCGAAGTGTCGCGCGGCGGCGAAACGTTCCGCCAGGATCTGCGGCTCGACGTGCTGGACCACGCCTGGATCGGGTGAGCCGGCACCGCCGCCGCCGCCGCACCGCGCTCGCGCCCGCCATCACCGGCGGATGATAAGCGGCGTGTTCGGCAACTCGTTGGGATTCTCCGCACGCGGCGGAAAGTGCGCTGCGACGAGATCGCTCACGGCGCGCACGCCGAGAATCGCGCCCTCCTCGAATCGCCCCGCCTGAAACTCGCGCTGCATCCCGGCGCAGATCGACTCCCAGGCCTGCTTGCCGACCTTCCGGTGAATGCCGCGGTCGGCGACGATCTCGACGCGGCGATCCGCCAACAGCAGATAGATGAGCACCCCGGTGTTGCGCTCGGTGTCCCACACGTGCAGCCGGGCGAACAGCTCGATCGCCCGCTCGCGCGCGCTTTCGTCCACCCACAGATCGCGAAACGGCAGCGAGGCCTCGATGGCGAACCGGACCTCGCCGTCATGGCGCCGCTCGTTCGCGGCGATCTCCCGCTCGATCTCCGCCATCACGTGGGCCGGGAACGCGCGGCGCGCGTTCCAGTCGTCGTAGACGAGGTGGCGGAACAGCCGGTCGAGGTTGGGCATCGAGCGCGCCTTTCTTTACCAGCTTCCGGAGGCGCCGCCGCCGCCGAAGCCTCCGCCGCCACCACCGGACCAGCCTCCGCCGCCGCCCCAACCTCCGCCGCCGCCGAGGCCACCGCCGCCCCATCCCCCGCCGATGACGACCGGTCCGCCGCGGCCAGCGCGCCGTCCCGGGGTGTACCCGCCGCGCGAACTCGCGAGCACGAGCGAGAAAATGAACGCGAGGACGCCCGCTCCAACGGCCGCGGCCAGCACGCCCGCGATGGTCCACGCGATCGCGCCGACCGCGCCGCCGGTGAACGCCGACCCGAGGAAGCGTCCGAAAACGGAAGTCAGCACGGCGCCCAGCACCACCGCGCCGACGAGCACGACCACGAGCAGGCCTTCGAGGCTCTCCCCGCCCGGCGCGCCTCGTCCGGGGGCAGGCTTCGGCGGCGGAAGTTGCTCGCCGGTGATCAGCTGCTCGAGCGCCTGCGTCGCGCCTCGCAGCCCGCCGTAGAAATCACCCTGGCCGAATCGAGGCGCCATGACGTCGGTAATGATGCGCTTGGCATAGGCATCGGGCACGGCGCCTTCCAGACCCCGGCCGACCTCGATGCGCATTTTCCGATCGTTCTTGGCGACGATGACGATGACGCCGTCGTCGACGCCCTTGCGGCCGATCTTCCATGCCTCGGCGACGCGGATCCCGTACTGGGCGATGTCCTCGGGCTGCGTCGTGGGCACCATCACCACAGCGATCTGGCTGCCCTTGCTCGCCTCGAACGCGGCGAGGTTGGCCTCGAGCGCCGCACGCTGCTCGCCGGTCAGCGTCCCCGTCGTGTCGGTCACGCGCGTCGCGAGCGGTGGAATCGGCGCGAGCTCCTGCGCGAACGCGACGACACTCGCCAGCGCGAGCCAGAGCGCCATCACGTGCGCGAGAACCGTGGCCATCGGGGTGTTCAGCCGCCCATGATGAGAGTGCGCCGGCATCGGCCGGGCGCGCCACACGGGCGCGGCCGATTCACCACGAACCGACCGTGCCCGCACGTTCCGACCCGGCCCGATGGCGCGACGCCGCTTGCGTGCCGCTACTGCTTGGGCGCAGCGGGCTTGTTGAAATCCACCTTCGGCGCGGTCTGGATCGCGCGCTCGTTCTCTACCGTGAAGTTCGCCTTAGGCTTATAGCCGAACACCATCGCGGTGAGGTTCACGGGGAACTCGCGAATCAGCACGTTGAAGTCCTGCACCGCCTTGATATAGCGATTGCGTGCCACCGTGATGCGGTTCTCCGTGCCTTCGAGCTGCGCCTGGAGTTCGAGGAAGTTCTTGTCGGACTTCAGCTCGGGATACTTCTCGACGACGACCATCAGGCGCGACAGCGCGCTCGACAGTCCCGACTGCGCTTCCTGAAACCGCTGCAGGGAGGCCGGGTCGTTGAGCGTCTGCGGGTTGATGTTCACCTGCCCGACCTTCGCCCGCGCTTCGGTGACCTGCGTCAGCACGTCCTTCTCCTGCTGCGCGAAGCCTTTCACGGTCTCGACGAGGTTGGGAATGAGATCGGCGCGTCGCTGGTACTGGTTCACGACCTCCGACCACGCCGCATTGACGCCTTCGTCGGCGCGCTGGATGTCGTTGTACCCGCACCCGCCGAGAAGCAGGGTCGCCGCGAGGGCGAGGATGCCTGCCAGGATCTTGCGCATAGGACTCTCCTTTTCGTGCAGTGTTGTTCTCATTGCGGCGACAGCCGCCCGCCCAGCTCGGTCATGGTCCGGCGGGCGAACACGAGGTCCTCCCAGGCCTTCGCCTTGTCCGGCAGATTGCGAAGCAAGTATGCCGGATGATAGGTGACGATCAAAGGCACGCCGCGGTACGCGTGCCGCCGGCCGCGCAGGCTCGCGATCGAAGCGTCGGTGCCGAGCAGCGTTTGCGCGGCGAACCGCCCCATCGCCACGACGAGCTTCGGACGGATGAGGTCGATTTGGCGCTCCAGATGGGGCGAGCATTGCGCGACCTCGAACGGCTCGGGGTTGCGGTTTGCAGGAGGCCGGCACTTGAGCACGTTGGCGATGTACACGTTGTCGCCGCGCCGCAGACCGATCGCGGCGAGCATGTTGTCGAGAAGACGGCCCGCCTGGCCCACGAACGGCTCGCCGCGCGCGTCTTCCTCGGCGCCGGGCGCCTCGCCCACGAGCAGCCATTCCGCCCGCTCGTCGCCGACGCCGAACACGGTGCGGGTGCGGGTCTTTGCAAGACCACACGCCTCGCAGCCGGCAACCGTTTCCTTCAGGCCGGACCAGTCGAGCTGCAGGATATGCGCGGAGCGTGCATCGCCTCCAAAGGCTCGATTGGATGCCGAGCGATCGGGCTCCGTCTTGACGGAATTCTGATCCGCGCCCTCGCCGGCCACGGCGGCCGCGCGCGCGCGCAGATGCCACACCGGGCCAAGGCCCATCTCCTCGAACAGCCGGTCGCGCCGGGAGGTCATGCGCTCACAGCTCGATCGCCAGCACCATGGCGTCCTCGCGGCCCTGCTGGTCCGGGTAGTAGCCGCGCCGCGTGCCCACCTGCTCGAAGCCGAACCGCCTGTAGAGCGCGCGGGCCGGCGCGTTTGTCGGCCGAACTTCGAGAAAGAGGCGCCGCGCGCCGTGCGCCCGCGCAGTCGCGAAAAGCGAGTGCAACATCACGCTCGCGTGGCCGCGGCGCTGATACGCCGCGGCCACCGACAGATTGAGCAGGTGCGCTTCGTCGGGCCCGAGCATCATCACCGCATAGCCGATCAGCTCGCCGTCGCGCCACAGCCCCCAGCAGCTGTAGCCGGCCCTGAGGGAATCGCGGAAGTTGCCGAGCGTCCAGGGAAACGCGTAGAGGTCGCGCTCGATCGCCATCAGCGCGCCGAGCTCGCTTTCGGCGAGCGGCAACATCGCGACGCGCGGCGCGGGGACGGCGCTCATCGCCGCTCGCTCGTCTTGAGAGCGACCTTGTCGCGGACATAGACCGGCAGCGCCGAGGCGGCGTCCCGTCCCTCCCCGGCGGCGAAACGCGGCGCGGCAAGCCGCAGCACCGCCGCCGCCGTCGGCACCGCGTCGGGCTCGACGCGGCCAAGGGCGGCACCGAGCCGCGTCGCCAGCCGCTCGCCGTGCGCGGCGAACCCGTTGCCGCGGCCGACCCACCCCTGCCCAGTCGGCAGGGACACGGAATCGGGCGAGCGCACTTCGGGATCGATCACGGCTTGCCAACCGTCGGGGCACCGCTCGAACGCCGCGCAGTAGACCTCGCCCATGCGTGCATCGAGGCACGCAAACACCCTCTGCGCCCCCGACGGTTCCGCGAGCGCGGCGAGTGTGCTCACGCCGACTACCGGCGTTCCGAGCCCGAGCGCCAGCCCTTGCGCGATACCGGTAGCGATCCGCAACCCCGTGAAGGAGCCCGGCCCTGCGCCGAACGCGACCCCGTGGAGCTCGCTCGCATCGAGGCCGGCGACACCCAGAAGCGCGTCGATGGCGTCGAGCGCGAGTTCGGCGTGCCGCTGGCCAACGAGCTCCGTGGACTCGTGGAGCCGCCCGCCCGCCTGCACGGCGATCGAGAGCCGATCCGTGGATGTGTCGAAGGCAAGAAGATTCATGTCGATGATTCGCGCGGCGGGCGAGCGGGCTCGTTTCCGCGACGCCCCCTCGTGCTCCCGAAAACCCGGGAATGCGACGTGGGCGCTGTTCGTTTCACTTCGCCGCCGAACGCGAATTCTAGCGGATGCGCCTCATGGCGCCGCGGCGCGGCGGGATGCGCGGCGGGCTATCATTGCGCCACAACGATAAAGAGGAGGAGACCATGAAGCGCATCGTTGCGCTCGCCATCGCTCTCGTGACGCTCGCACCCGGGTTCGCCCACGCCCAGGAGCCTTACCCGTCCCGTCCGGTCGCGATGATCGTGCCGTTCCCGCCAGGCGGGGTCGCCGACCTGACCGCGCGCGCCATCCAGCCCTCGCTCGACCGGGCGCTGAAGCAGCGCGTCATCATCGAGAACAAGACCGGCGCGGGCGGCGCCGTCGGCATGGCCTATGTCGCCGGCGCGAAGCCCGACGGCTATACCACCCTGATGGCCCTCTCCTCGATCTCGATCATTCCCGAGGCCGAGAAACTGTACGGGCGCAAGCCCCCGTACGAAATGAACCAACTCGTGCCGATCGCGCTCGTCTCGGCAGATCCGACGGTGCTGGTGGTGCGCGCCGAAAGCCCCTGGAAAACCGCGAAGGAATTCATCGACGACGCGAAACAACGCCCCGGCAAGATCAACTACGGCTCGTCCGGAGTCTACGGAACCCTGCACATGGCGATGGCCATGCTCGAGTCGGGCGCCGGCATCCAGATGTGGCATGTGCCCTACCAGGGTGCGGGCCCGGCCGTGACGGCGCTGCTCGGAGGCCAGATCGACGCACTCGCCTCGGGACCCTCGGCGGTCGTCGGCCAGATCAAGGCCGGCAAGTTCCGCGCGCTGGCCTCGTGGGGCGACAAGCGACTCGCCTCGCTGCCGGACGTCCCGACGTTCAAGGAACTCGGCATCGACGCGGAGTTCTTCATCTGGTCGGGCATTTTCGTCCCCGCCGGCACGCCGGAACCGGTAATCGCGACCCTTCGCAACGCCGCGCGCGCGGCGGTCGCCGATCCCGAGTTCAAGGCGGCCATGGATAAGATCGAGACGCCGATCGCGTATCTCGACGCGCCCGAGTTCCAGAGGTTCTGGGACCGCGATGCGCAGCGCCTCGGCGACGCCGTCCGGCGCATCGGCCGGATCGAGGAGACGAAGAAGTAGCGGTGCCGCGCAGCGGGCGGCGCCGGCCCGATCCCTGACTTCCGAAACCGGATTTCCGACATGAATACTTCCGCACAAGGGCTCCGAGTGCTCGTCACCGCCGGCGCGGCGGGCATCGGGCGCGTCATCGCGCAAACCTTCCTCGCGCACGGGGCGCGCGTGCACGTCTGCGACATCGACACCAAGGCCCTCGCGGAAATGAAGGCGCTCGCGCCGCAGGTCACCCAAAGCGTCGCCGACGTCGCGAACCTCGCCGACGTCGACCGGCTGTTCGGCGATGTGGCGACGCATCTGGGCGGCCTCGACGTGCTCGTCAACAACGCCGGGATCGCCGGCCCGACGGCGAAGGTCGAGGACATCGCGCCCGAGGAATGGGACCGCTGCATCGCCGTCGATCTGAACGGGATGTTCTACGTGACGCGCAAGGCGATGCCGCTCATCAAGGCCGCGGGCGGCGGCTCGATCGTGAACCTCTCATCGGCTGCGGGTCGGCTCGGTTTTCCGCGCCGCACGCCCTACGCCGCCGCGAAGTGGGCTGTCGTGGGCTTCACCAAGAGCCTCGCCATCGAGGCGGGCCCGGACAAGGTGCGCGTGAACTGCATCCAGCCCGGCATGGTCGCGGGCGAGCGCATCAACCGCGTGATCGAGGCGCGCGCCAAGGCGAAAGGCATTTCGTTCGAGCAGGAGCGCGACGAGAGCCTCGAGTCGATCTCCCTGCGGACCTTCGTGAGCGCGCAGGACATCGCCAACATGGCGCTCTTCGTCGCCACCGAGGCGGGCAGGAACATCACCGGGCAGGCGCTCTCGGTGTGCGGCGACCACCAGTATCTTTCCTAGGGGAAGCAACCGATCCATGGCCGCGAAGCAGAACAAGGTCATCATCACCTGCGCGGTGACCGGCGCGATCCACACGCCGACGATGTCGCCCTATTTGCCGATCACGCCCGACGAGATCGCCGCGGGCGCGATTGGCGCCGCCGAGGCCGGCGCCGCGATCGTTCACCTGCACGCGCGCATGCCCGAGGACGGGCGCCCGACCCAGGACCCGAACGTCTTCCGCGAATTCCTGCCGAAGATCAAGGCGGCTTCGAACGTGGTGATCAATCTCACCACCGGCGGTGCGCCCACGATGACCGTCGAGGAGCGCCTGCAGCCCGCCCTGCAGCTCGAACCCGAGGTCGCTTCGCTCAACATGGGCTCGATGAACTTCGGTCTCTACGAGATGATCCCGCGCTACCAGGGCCGCTGGCAGCACGGGTGGGAAGAGCCTTACCTGGCCGGCTCGGACGAGCGCATCTTCAAGAACACGTTCCGCGACATCGCCTACATCCTGCAGTCCTGCAGCGGCAACGACACCCGTTTCGAGATCGAGTGCTACGACATCGGGCACCTCTACACGGCGGCACACTTCCTCGATCGCGGGCTGGTGAAGCCGCCGCTTTTCATCCAGTCGGTGTTCGGCATCCGGGGCGGCATCGGCCCGCATCCGGAAGACGTGCTGCACATGCGGCGCACCGCCGATCGGCTGTTCGGCGACGACTACCGCTGGTCCGTGCTCGGGGCGGGGCGCAACCAGATGTACGTCGCGACGATGTCGGCGGTGATGGGCGGCAACGTGCGCGTCGGGCTGGAGGACAGCCTGTGGCTCGGCAAGGGCAGCCTCGCCAAGTCGAATGCCGAACAGGTCGCGAAGATCCGCCGGATTCTCGAGGAGCTTGGCCTGGAAGTGGCGACTCCCGACGAGGCGCGGCAAATCCTGAAGCTCAAAGGCGGCGGCAACGTCGCCTTCTGAGACGAAGCAACGCGAAAGGGCATCACCACGGAGACTCGGAGGACACAGAGGAACGTGAGCACGACGGATCGCGGGCGCTCGACCCCTCGACAGGCTGTGCAGACTTTCGGCGCCGGCGCGCAGCCGCGCGAAAGCTCTGCTCTGCGGCCGCTCGCGCGCTCAGTGCCTCCGTGGTGAACAGAGAGGATCATGAAAACCTACAAGATCGCAGTCATCCCCGGCGACGGCATCGGCAAGGAGGTCGTGCCCGAGGGCGTGCGCGCCCTCGAAGCCGCGGCAAGGCGGTTCGGCTTCGCGCTCGCCATCGAGACCTTCGACTGGAGCTCAGAGCGCATGGCGAAGCTCGGCCACTGGATGCCCGAAGACTGGAAGGAGCGCATCGGCGCCGCCGACGCGATCTACTTCGGCGCGACCGGCTGGCCGGCGCTCGTTCCCGATCACGTGTCTCTGTGGGGCTCGCTGATCAAGTTCCGCCGCGAGTTCGACCAGTACGTGAACCTCCGGCCCGTGCGGCTGATGCCGGGCGTACGCTCTCCCCTTGCCGACCGGCGCGTCGGCGACATCGACTATTTCGTCGTGCGCGAGAACACCGAAGGCGAGTACTCCTCGGTCGGCGGACGCATGTTCGAGGGCACCGATCGCGAGTTCGTCACCCAGCTCGCCACCTTCTCGCGCAAAGGCGTCGACCGCATCCTGCGGTTCGCGTTCGAACTCGCGCGCACGCGGCCGAAGCGGCACGTCACGTCGGCGACCAAATCGAACGGCAT
Source organism: Burkholderiales bacterium (assembly GCA_025458245.1). Taxonomy (GTDB): domain Bacteria; phylum Pseudomonadota; class Gammaproteobacteria; order Burkholderiales; family SG8-39; genus JAOAEA01. The sequence continues at coordinate 21,586 of JALOSW010000006.1, read as the reverse complement.
CGCCATCACGATGCCCTACTGGGACGAGCGCTTCCGCGCGATGGCGACGCAGTATCCCGACGTGAAGTCCGACCAGTACCACATCGACGGCCTCACCATCCCGCTCGTGCTCGATCCGGGGCGGTTCGACGTGATCGTCGCCTCGAACCTGTTCGGCGACATCCTCTCGGACCTCGGCCCTGCGACCACGGGGACGATCGGGATCGCGCCTTCGGGCAACATCAATCCGGAGCGCGCGTTCCCATCGCTCTTCGAGCCCGTGCACGGCTCCGCGCCCGACATCTACGGCCGCAATATCGCCAACCCGATCGGCCAGATCTGGTCCGGCGCGATGCTTCTCGAGCACCTCGGCGAGAGCGCCGCCGGCGAAGCCGTCGTGAAGGCGATCGAGACGGTGCTCGGCCAAGGTCCGCGCACGCCCGACATGGGCGGCAAGGCCGCGACCCAGGACGTCGGCAAGGCGGTCGCGGAAGCCATCTAGCAACCCCAACACGCCGGCGCCAGGCGCCGCGCCCATCCGGAGTCATCACATGAACATCGCGGAGCACGTCGAGCGCCAAGCCCGGGAGCACCCCGACCGCGCGGCGATCCTGTTCGAGGGCAAGAGCGTCAGCTACGGCGTGCTCGACTACTGCGCGCGGGCGCTGGCCGACAGCCTCGTCAAGCACGGCGTCAACCCGGGCGACCGGGTCGCGCTCTACCTCCCCAACATTCCCGCGTTCGCGCTCGCCTACCTCGCGATCGAGAAGGCCGGCGCGGTCGCCGTTTCGATCAACTCGATCTTCAAGTGGCAGGAGGTGCGCTTCATCGTCAACGATGCGCAGCCGAAGGTCGTGTTCACCACCGCAGAGCTGCTGCCCAATCTCCCTCGGCCGGAGTGCCCGTCGGTCAAGCACACGGTGCTCTGCGAGGGCGCCGAGCCGGACGAGATCGCGCTCGACGACTGGCTCGCCGCCGGGAACCCGAAGTTCCGCACCACCGGCATGGCTCCCGACCATCCGGCGTCGCTGCTTTATTCGTCGGGCACGACCGGCACGCCGAAGGGCGTCACGCTCACTCACGCCAACATCGTCTCGAACTCGCGCATGACCGCGCAGGTCGTGGGGTTCGCGCCGGGCGACGGGCTCGCGCTCTTCCTGCCGCTCTTCCACGTCTTCGGCCAGAACTTCATCATGAACGGGGGCTTCCAGGCGGGCGCGACCCTCGTTCTCTTCCGGCGCTTCGTGCCCGAAGCGGTGCTCGAGTCGGTGAAGCGCGGGGAGATCACCAAGTTCTTCGCCGTGCCCACCATCTACATCGCGCTCCTGAACGCGGAGCTGCCGAGCGCAGCGCTCGCGCCGATCGACTACTACTTCTCGGCGGCGGCCACGATGCCCGAGGAAATCTCGCGGCGCTGGTCCGAGCGCTTCGGCCGACGCGTCTACGAGGGCTACGGGCTCACCGAATGCTCGCCGTTCGCCTGCTACAACCACGCGACCGAGCATCGCTTCGGGTCGGTCGGGACGGCGGTTCCCGGATTCGAGCTGAAGATCCTCGACGAGAAGGACCAGGAGCTGCCACCCGGCGAGTGGGGCGAGATCGTCATACGCGGGCCTGGCGTGATGAAGGGCTATTGGGGCAAGCCCGAGGACACCGAGCGCGCGCTGCGGGGGGGCTGGTTGCACTCGGGCGACATCGGCCGGATGGACGAATCGGGCTACGTCTATATCGTCGACCGGGTGAAGGACATGATCAACGTGTCGGGCTTCAAGGTCTGGCCCGCGGAAGTGGAGCAGATGCTCTATCGCCACCCGGCGGTCAAGGAAGTCGCGGTGTACGGCGCGGCCGATCCGCTCAAGGGCGAGCAGGTGCGCGTCGCAGTCGTGCTGAAAGACGGCGCGCACGCCACACCGGAATCGATCGCGCAATACTGCCGCGAGATGCTTGCCGTCTACAAGGCGCCCGAGCGCGTCGACATCGTGAAGGAACTGCCCAAGAGCGCCACGGGCAAGATCCTGAAGCGCGTCCTTCGGGAGCAGGCGGCGGGCGGGTGACGCGATAGAACCGCAAAGACCCGACGGCCGCACACTCGAAGGAACGCTCCTGCGGGACGTCCGTGCGCGTGCCCGCGAGGCGGGAACCTGCGTTCGCCGGCCCCTGGTGCGACGGCGCCTTCCCGCGTGCGGCTCGCGACCGGCTTTGCGTCGCGGGTGGCATCGGTCGCGCCTTCGCGGTGAGTCCGATTGGATCTGATCGCCAACCCCTGGTTCTTCGTGGCGGCGATCCCCGCGATCATCCTCACGGGGATCTCCAAAGGGGGATTCGGCAGCGGCATCGGCGGCGTCGCGGTGCCGATGATGGCGCTCGTCATCTCTCCCGCGCAGGCTGCAGCGATCATGCTGCCGATACTGATGGTCATGGACATCGTGGGCGTGCTCGCCTACCGCAAGACCTGGAGCCGGCCCGTGATGCGCGTCATCCTGCCCGCCGGGCTGGTCGGAATCGCGATCGGCTGGCTCACGTTCCGCTATCTCAACGACTACGCGATCCGGCTGCTCCTCGGCATGATCGCCATCGGTTTCGTAGCGAACGTGGCGATCCGCCGCGGCCTGCCCGCTGAAAAACCGCGGCCCGCGCGGGGCCGCTTCTGGGCCGCGGTGTCGGGCTTCACGAGCTTCGTCGCGCACGCAGGCGGACCACCGCTCAACGTCTGGCTCATCCCGCAGCGCCTGGAGAAGGCGGTGTTCGTGGGCACTACGGTGATGTTCTTCACGGCGATCAACGCCGCGAAGGTCGTGCCCTATCTCGCCCTGGGCCTCTTCGACGCGCGGAACCTCGCGACCTCCGCCGTGCTCGTGCCCGTCGCGATCGCCGGCATCCTCCTCGGCATCTTCCTTCAGCGCCGCTTGTCGGCGACGGGGTTCATGAAGGCGGTGTACGTGCTTCTCTTCCTCGCCGGGTCGAAGCTTGCGTACGACGGCTTCGTGGGGCTCACCGCCTGAGACGTACGGCCGGCTAATACGCCACTGCGAGCACCGCCAGCGCGACGAGATTCGCCCCGACGAGCGACCAGCCGAGCGTCTTCAGCGCCTTGGTACGGATCGGCAGGAAATTCACGACCGCCACCGCTGCGCAGGGCACGAACGCGGCGACGCCGAGCCAGCGCCATTCCGAGCTCGCCGCGGCCGCGACGGCGGCAGAGATCGCTACGGCGATCGAGAATACGCGTGCGGCACCCGTGAGACCCGGGTCGCGCCGCTGCTGCCTCGCCTTGATCGCGTGCACGGCGAGCGTCCCGGACGCGAAGCTCGCGAGCCACACGGCGACTGGCCCCCAAAGCGCGACGCCTTCGAGCCCGGACGCCGCGCCGACCGGGAGGTGGATCGCCGCGAACGCGGCGACGGCGAGCAATTCACCGCCGAGGGTCTTGAGCCGTTTCGCGAACACCAGCGGCACGAGCACCGCGCCGAGCGCGACGGGCGCGAGGGCGAGGAGGCGAACTCTCGGCGACCCGAGATAGAGCGCCCCGAGTCCGACGATCGCCGCGATCACCACGAGCATCGCCACGTGACGGCGCGCCGCTGCACCGAGTTCCTCGCGGAGCCGCCCGCCTCTGAACCCGAGCGCGACCAGCAGTGCCTCGTTCGCGAGAAACAGGAGCACCGCAGCGATGGCGAAGCCGAACGCGACGAATCCCGGTCGCCCGAGAACGAGCCCCGACGCAATCGGAAACAGAAGCTCGGCATACGCGCCGTGCTCCCGCGGCCAGAAACGGCTGTTCAAATCTGATCTCCCCGAACCGCCCCGCGCTCCCGGAGGGGAACGTCGGCACGATGAGGCGCGAATTCTAGTGCAGCCCGGTTCCGCAAACCCGACGACGAGGCGCGGGCGACCGACTTCCCGCCGCGGGCATCGGAAAGCTCACCCGCGGGATCGCGCGATCAACCGCGCTTTGCCAGCAATGATGATCGGGGCCCGTGGGTGAAGTCCGGCGTGCGTGGATAGCCCGGCACCGCGAAGCGCCGACCGTTCGCCTTCGCAAGCGACGGCACGAGCCCAGCGCGCGCGAACGGGTGCCGACCCCGCAGGGACCCATCGTCGCTGCGCCGGGGAGCGAGAGCGAAGGCATTGCCGAAGCCAACCCGCGCCGCATCGCGGCCGCTACGCCGATGGCCGCACCACGGCTAAGCGTCAGCGCTGCGCGTCCGGACCTTGGCGCGGCGGCGCGGGTCGGTCCGGGCGCGGCCGATAGAGATCGCGGCCCGCGTCGTCGATATCGCGCCGCAACTGCCGCCGCTCGTCGGGCGACATCCGGCCGCCGCCGCGATACGGATCGTTCGGGTGGCGATAGTCGCGCTGCCCGGGATCGCCGCGGAACTCGCGGTGCATCGGCCCCGGGCCGCCAGGGTCACCACGCCGCGGACCGCCCGGACCCGGCTGGGCTGCGGCGGGTAGCGCCGAGGCCAGCGCTGCCGCGAAGCCGACGATGATCAGGATGCGATTCATTTGGTGGGACGCAGACTGACGACGCGGTCCATGAACCTCACGCGCTAGTTGCGGCGCTCGGCGTCATGCTTTTCTTCGTAGATACGGCGGCTCGCCGCGCGGAGATCGCCGTGCAGGTCCCTGCGCTCCTCGATGGTCAGCTTACCATCCGACCTGTACGCTCGCTCCTGCCGCCGAATCGCTCGCTGCTCCATTTCGAGCCGGCGCAACTCGGCGCGCGTCAGTTCGCCGGACTTCGCGCCCTGAAGAATGCGCGCCTGCTCGTGGCGCTGGCGATGGTTGGCGCCCGGGTCCCGCATTGCCGCGAATGCGGCAGTCGGCAGGCTTAAGGCCAGCGCGACGAACAGCATTGCCCTCGAGATTGCCATCTTTGCAGTCCCCCGGTGAATCGGGCCCAGTCGGAGCCCCGGTGACCTCCTTTGTCGCGCCGCTCTGCGTCGACGCATGGCCGCACTCTAGCCCGACCATGTAAGGCGAATGTGAGCGGCACGGGTCGAGTTGTAACCGCCTGTTTCAGGACATGCCCCGGCAACAGCGCGTTACCAACGCCCTGGCGAGCAGGACGCTCGGCCGGGTAGCATTGCCGCTCATGGGAGACACGAAAACCAGGATTCTCGTCGTCGACGACGACCTGCGGTTGCGCGACCTGCTCGACCGCTATCTCACCGAGCAGGGCTTCGCCGTTCGCACCGTGTCCGAGGGCGCGGCGATGGATCGGCAACTCGCGCACGAGCGCTACGACCTCATCGTGCTCGACCTCATGTTGCCGGGCGAGGACGGGCTTTCGATCTGCCGCCGGCTGCGCGGCACCAAGAACGCGATCCCGATCGTCATGCTCACCGCCAAGGGCGCCGACGTCGACCGCATCGTGGGGCTGGAGATGGGCGCGGACGACTATCTGCCGAAGCCCTTCAATCCGCGCGAGCTGGTCGCGCGGATCAACGCCGTGCTGCGCCGCCGTTCGGCCCCGCCGCCGCCCGGCGCACCCTCTGCCGAGGCCGAGAGCTTCGCGTTCGGCGGCATGGTCGTGGATCTCGCCAAGCGCACGCTCACCAAGAACGGGGAGACGCTCTCGCTCACGACCGGCGAATTCGCGCTGCTGAAGGTGCTGGTCACGAACCCCCGGCAGCCGCTGTCGCGCGAGCGGCTGATGGAACTCGCGCGCGGGCGGGAGTACGAGGTCTTCGACCGCGCCATCGACGTCCAGGTCTCGCGCCTGCGCAAGCTGGTGGAGCCCGATCCGGCTAAGCCGCGCTACATCCAGACAGTCTGGGGCTTCGGGTATGTGTTCGTCCCCGACGAGCCGTCGGATGGCGGCGGTCGACCTTCCGATGCAGCGGGCGCCTGATCCCGCCGAGGTCCTGCGCGCAGGCGCCGCTACGATCGCGTGCCGAGCCGACATGAAACGCGACGTCGGACTGCCCAGCCCTGAACGCTGAGCGCCTCCGCATGCCCCGCACCCTCCTCTGGCGCACGTTCCTGCTGATCTCGGTGCTGATCGTGGCATCGGTGTTGACGTGGTTCCAGATCTTCCGCGTTTCGGAGCGCGAGCCGCGGGCGCGACTGACGGCGCAGACCATCGCCAGCGTGGTGAACCTCACGCGCGCGGCGCTCGTGAACGCATCGCCCGAGAACCGGCGCGCCCTGCTCGCCGATCTCGCCGATCTGGAGGGCATCCGCGTTTACCCTTCCGAGCCGGGCGACACGTCCGTCCCGCCGCCCGACCGCCCCTTCTTCCAACTCGTCGGCGAGCAGCTTCGCCGCGACCTCGGGCCGGACACGCGCCTCGCGGTAGAACGCGACGGCGTGCGCGCACTCTGGGTGAGCTTCACCATCGAGGACGACGAATACTGGGTTGCGATGCCGCGCGAGCGCCTCGAGCGCCAGCAGGCGCTGCAGTGGCTCTGGTGGGCTGCAGCGGCCCTGCTGCTCGCGCTGGCGGGCGCCTATGTCGTCGTTTCCCGCGTGGACCGCCCGCTGCGCGAACTCGCCGCGGCGGCGCGCGAGATCGGCCGCGGACGGCAGCCTCCGCCCCTGCCCGAAAAAGGCCCGATCGAGGTCGAGACCCTCGCGCGTGCCTTCAACCAGATGTCGTGCGACCTCGCTCGGCTCGACGACGACCGCACGCTGATCCTCGCCGGCGTCTCGCACGACCTGCGCACCCCGCTCGCGCGCCTGCGTCTCGGCGTCGAGATGAGCGCGGACGATCCGCATCTCAAATCGGGCATGGTCGCCGACATCGAGGACATGGACCGGATCATCGGCCAGTTCCTCGACTTCGCGCGGCTCGACGGCGGCGAGGCGCCGGAGGCGGTCGACGTCGCCACGCTGGCAGAAGAGGTGGCGCGGCACTCCCGCGAAACCGGGCACGCGCTCGCCACCGAGATCTCCCCGACGCCGCCGCTGCCGCTGCGGCGCGTTCCGTTCCGCCGCGTGATCACCAACCTCCTCGACAACGCGTTCCGCTATGGCGGTGAAGACGTGTCGCTCCGCGCCGGCCGCGCCGGCAACGAGGTCTTCGTCGAAGTCCTGGACCGCGGCCCCGGCATCCCCGCCGAGGAAGTAGAGCGCCTCAAGCAGCCGTTCACCCGTCTGGAAACGGCGCGCAGCGGCCAGGGCGGATCGGGCCTCGGCTTGGCGATCGTCGATCGCATCGTGCGCGCGCACGGCGGCCGTTTCGATCTGCTGGCGCGCGAGGGCGGCGGCCTCGTCGCGCGAGTCGCGCTGCCTCTGAAGGCGGCGCACTGAGCCTCTCTCAGCCGCGCGCCTCGGCCGGCCACGACCCGGCGATCTCGTAACGGCTTCCCTCCTGGCCGCGCGCCGACTTCACGAGAACGAAGCGCGAAACGCGCCATTCGATCGGCGCAAGCGTCGGCAGATGCGCGGCGGGCGCGCCGTTGCGGATCAGGGTCACGTGCGGAACGAACGGCTTGCCGTCGAAAGCGAACCCGCCGGCTGTCAGTGCGGCGCGGAGATCTGCGACGAGCGCCGCGAGCGCCGTCGGCACGGAGGTCGCACCCACCCAGCCGATGCGGTTGTGCTTCCAGAAGCCGGCTTCATCGAGCGGCCAGTCGAACGGCTCGACCGACACCGAGGCAGCGACTCGACGCAGCGCATCGAGACGCGCCGCGTCCACGTCGCCGAGGAACGCGAGCGTGATGTGCAGCCCCTCGGCCTGCATGATCCGCCCGCCGATGCGTTCGTGCGCAGCGCGCGCGAACGCGGCGAGCTTCGCGCGAACGGGCGCGTCCGGCCAAAGCGCGAAAAAGAGGCGGAGCCGCCGCGCGGAAGGCTCCGCGGCAGCCGGGTCGCTCACGGGCCGGAAACCGCCAGCAGCGCCACCGCCTCGGCGGCAATGCCCTCGCCGCGCCCCGTGAAGCCGAGCCGTTCGGTGGTCTTCGCCTTCACGTTCACCTGCGACACCGGCAAGCCGAGATCCGCCGCGATGTTCGCGACCATGGCGGAGATGTGCGGCGCCATCTTCGGGGCCTGCGCGATGATGGTCGCGTCGACGTTCACGAACGAGAACCCGGCGTTCCGGACGCGCGCCGCGGCCTCGCGCAGAAGTGCGCGGCTGTCGGCTCCCCTGAAGGCGGGATCGGTGTCCGGGAAATGCCGGCCGATGTCGCCGAGCGCCGCGGCACCGAGAATGGCGTCGGTGATCGCATGCAGCAGCACGTCGGCATCCGAGTGACCTTCGAGCCCGCGGTCGAATGGAATGTCGACGCCACCCACGATGAGCTTGCGCCCGGAGACGAGCGCGTGCACGTCGAACCCGTGCCCGATCCTCATGCTCGCCTCGCGGTCGGCCCATCCGCAGAGGCGAGCAGCGCCGCGGCCACAGTCACGTCCTCCGGATAGGTCACCTTGATGTTGGCGGCCGAGCCCGACACGAGCCTCGGCTTGAGCCCCATCGCTTCCACCGCGGCGGATTCGTCGGTCACGTCGCGCGCGGCGTCGAGCGCGCGCAGGAGGGTGCCGAGCCGGAACATCTGCGGAGTCTGCGCGCGCCACAGGCCCTCGCGCGGCTCGGTCGCTGCCACGCGCTCGTCGGCGTCGGCGCGCTTCAGGGTGTCGGCGAGCGGCGCAGCGAGGATGCCGCCGACCGCATCGCGCGCGAGCGTGTCGATGAGCCGAGCGAGGTCGGCCGCCCCGAGGCATGGTCGCGCGGCGTCGTGCACGAGCACCCAGTCGTCCAGATCGATCGCATCCGAGGCGCAGATGAGACCGCTGCGCACGCTTTCGGCGCGCGTCGCTCCGCCGCAGTAAAGCGGCGCGAGCCGATCGCCGAAAGCGCTCCAGTCCTGACGCCGGAACGTCTCGTCGCCGGGGGCGAGCACGACGAACACCGTATCGATGCGCGCGTCGGCGAGCAGCGCCCGGACCGCAAACCAGAGCAGCGTGCGGCCGTGAACCTCGGTGTACTGCTTCGGGAACCGACCCCCGAAGCGCGCTCCGGCCCCTGCTGCCGGGATCAGCCCGAAAAAGCGCGTCGGCATTGAAAATCAGAAGGTTAGAACATACATGGGCGGTATAATAGCGAAGTTTCTCGGGATTTCTTGCGTGCACCCGGTCGAAAGACGCGCTTCCGACCGGGCTCTGCTTTTCTTTCCTCCTCGTCGATGCTCGACACCTCGCACCCCCCCGTGGCCGCCAGCGCGCGATTCGGGCCGCTTCACGGCGCCGCCGATGCGCTCGCGCTCGCCCGCCGGGCGGCAGCGGGCACCCCCATCGCCGTCGTCTGCGGCGCGGCGACCGACGCGCAGCGGCTCGTCGAGGAGATCCGCTGGTTCGCGCCGGCGCTGCGCGTTGCGCTTCTTCCCGATTGGGAAACGCTGCCCTACGACAGCTTCTCGCCGCACGCGGACCTCGTCTCGGAGCGTCTCGAGACGCTCTATCGCGTCACGAGCGGCGACGTCGACGTGCTGGTCGTGCCCGCGAGCACGGCGCTCTATCGCCTTCCGCCGGCGTCGTATCTGGCCGCGCACACGTTCTTCGTCCGGCAAGCGGAGAAGCTCGACCTCGCCCGGCTGCGCGAACAGCTGACGCTCGCGGGCTACACCCATGCGACGCAGGTCGTCGCGCCCGGCGAATACTGCATTCGCGGCGGCCTGATCGATCTGTTCCCGATGGGAAGCGCGCTGCCCTACCGCATCGACCTCGCCGACGAGGAGATCGAATCCATCCGCACGTTCGATCCGGACACCCAGCGCACCGTGTTCAAGGTCGGCGAGATTCGGCTGCTGCCGGCGCGGGAGTTCCCCATGGACGAGGCCGCGCGCAACCGGTTCCGGGCGCGCTTCCGCGAGACCTTCGAGGGTGATCCGTCGAAGAGCCCGGTGTACCGCGATGTGTCCAACGGCGTTCCGACAGCCGGCATCGAGTATTACCTGCCGCTTTTCTTCGATTCGACTGCGACGCTTTTCGACTACCTGCCCCAAGGCACGATCGTCGCGCTGCATCGCGACGTGCCGGGCGCGATCGACGCGTTCTGGCGCGACGCGCAATCGCGCCATCGCATGCTCGCGGGCGACCGCTCGCGCCCGGTCCTGCCGCCGGCCGCGCTCTTCCTGCCGGCGGAGCAGTTCTATCTCTCGCTGCGCGAGTTCCAGCGCCTCGACGTGCCCGCGCCGGACCGCGCCGAGCCGGAGGGCATCTGCGCCACCGTGCCCCTTCCGGACGTGGCGGTCGAGCGCCGCGCGGCCGATCCGGTGCACAAGCTGAAAGACTTTCTCGATCGCTCGCAGATTCGCGTTCTGCTCGCCGCGGATTCGCCCGGCCGCCGCGAGACGATGGCCGAGTACCTCGCGGAGTACGGACTGCCTCCCGAACCGGCGCCGGACTTCGCAGCGTTCGCCCGGGGCAGCGCGCGCCTCATGCTTTCGGTCGCCCCGCTCGACGCAGGGTTCGTCATCCCCGACGAAGCCTGGGCGATCGTCACCGAGGCCGAGCTCTATGCCGGCACCGCGCGTGCGCGCGAGCGGCGCGAGCAGGCGAAGCGCGGCACGGTCGAGGGCCTGCTGCGCGATCTCTCGGAGCTGCGCCCCGGCGATCCGGTCGTCCACACGCAGCACGGCGTTGGGCTCTATCGTGGCCTCGTGAACCTCGACCTCGGCGAGGGCGAGACCGAGTTTCTGCTGCTCGAGTATGCCGACGCCGACAAGCTCTACGTCCCGGTGGCGCAGCTGCACGTTATCAGCCGGTACACCGGAGGGCCCGCCGACGCAGCGCCGCTGCACAAGCTCGGCTCGGGCGACTGGGACAAGGCGAAGCGCAGGGCGGCGCAGAAGGTGCGCGACACGGCGGCGGAGCTCCTGCATCTCTACGCGCAACGGGCCGCCCGCAAGGGCCATGCGTTCAAGGTCGTGCCGCACGATCTCGACGCGTTCGCGGAAGGGTTCGGCTTCGAGGAGACGCCCGACCAGGCGGGCGCGATCGCCGCCGTGGTCGAAGACCTGCGCCAGGGAAAGCCGATGGATCGGCTCGTCTGCGGCGACGTCGGCTTCGGCAAGACCGAAGTCGCGCTGCGCGCCGCGTTCGTCGCGGTCGCCGACGGCAAGCAGGTCGCCGTTCTTGCGCCGACGACGCTCCTCACCGAGCAGCATTTCCAGACTTTCTCGGACCGCTTCGCCGGGTTCCCGGTGCGCGTCGCCGAGCTGTCGCGGTTCCGCACCGGGAAGGAAAGCGCCGCCACCCTCGCGGCCATCGCCGAAGGGCGAGTCGACATCGTCATCGGCACGCACAAGCTGCTCTCGAAGGACGTGAAGTTCCCGCGCCTCGGCCTCGTGATCGTCGACGAGGAGCATCGCTTCGGCGTGCGGCAAAAGGAGACGCTCAAGGCCCTGCGCGCCGAGGTCGACGTGCTCACGCTCACCGCGACGCCGATCCCGCGCACGCTCGCCATGTCGCTCGAGGGTCTGCGCGATCTCTCCGTGATCGCGACCGCGCCGGCGAAGCGGCTGGCGATCAAGACCTTCGTCTCGCCCTACTCCCAGGCGGTGATCCGCGAGGCGGCGCTGCGCGAGCTGAAGCGCGGCGGGCAGATCTACTTCCTGCACAACGACGTCGATTCGATCGAGGCGATGCGCGAGCGGCTCGCGACGCTGCTCCCCGAGGCGCGTCTCTCCGTGGCGCACGGCCAGATGCCCGAACGCGAGCTCGAGCGGGTGATGCGCGAGTTCGTGCAGCAGCGCGCGAACGTGCTCGTGTGCTCGACCATCATCGAGACGGGGCTCGACATCCCGACCGCGAACACCATCATCATCAACCGCGCCGACAAGTTCGGGCTCGCGCAGCTCCACCAGCTGCGCGGCCGGGTCGGCCGCTCGCACCATCAGGCATACCACGCCGGCGGCGAAGAAGCGGCTCGAAGCGATCCAGATGATGGAAGAGCTCGGCTCGGGCTTCTACCTCGCCATGCACGACCTCGAAATCCGCGGCGCCGGCGAGGTGCTCGGCGAGAGCCAGTCCGGCGAGATGCAGGAAGTGGGCTTCGCGATGTACGCGGACATGCTCAACCACGCGGTCAAGTCGCTCAAGTCGGGCCGGGAGCCCGACCTCACCCAGCCGTTCGACGTCGCCACGGAAGTGAACCTGCACACGCCCGCGCTGCTGCCGGAGGACTATTGCTCCGACGTGCACGAGCGGCTGGTGCTCTACAAGCGCCTCGCCAACACCGAGACCGAGGACGAGCTTCTCGCGATGCAGGAGGAGCTCGTGGATCGCTTCGGCACGCTGCCCGAGCCGGCGCGCGCGCTCGTCGAATGCCATCGGCTGCGCATCCTCGGCAAGCCGCTCGGCATGGCGCGGCTCGACGTCACCGCCGAGACCATCCAGATCCAGTTCGAAGCGAAGCCGTCGGTCGACCCCGCCCGCATTGTCCAGCTGATCCAGAAGCACCGCACGTGGAAACTCGCCGGACCGACGAAGCTGCGCATCGAGGCGCACGGCCCGACGCTCGTCGCGCGCGTCGGTGCGGCCCGCGCGGCACTCGAGGCGCTCGCCGGGAAAGCAGCGTAATCGGAAACGCGCGGCGCGGAACCGGGCCGCGGGCCGGCTAACGGCGCAGTGCGCTCGGCTCGGGAATCCCCGGCACGGGCGTGCCCGCGGGCACGGTGAGGACGTTCGTGCTGCCGCCGACCGCCGCGCCGCTGTTGAGGCTCGTCATGCCGGGGACCTGGACGTTCGGATACCAGGTCGACTGGTCGGTGGACGGAATGCCCGGCGTGGGATTCGCGAGCTTGTCGCCGGGATTTGCGAAGGCCTCGGGGGTCAGGTCGTTGATGCGCGCATCCACGCGACCGCCGAGCGGGCTCGACGCGCCGAACGTGCGCCCGGACACGAGGGAGTTGAGCCGATTCATCACCTCGACCGGCACGGCGACGCCGCGCACCGTCGACGACCCATCCGGCGCAATCAGGACCTGGCTCTCCCCGGAGGGCTTGCCCAAGCCCTCGCTCAACGCCCCGGGCAGGCCTTGCGGCGCCGGTGCCGGCGTTCCCGGCGCCATCGGCACCATCGGCACGCCCGGACCCGGGTACTGGGCGAGCGCTGCGCCTGCCGCCGAAGAGAGCGCGACGGAGACGACGAGCCGGGCGAGGCGCGAAATCATGGGACCGATTCTAGTCTTCGATGCACACGGCCGCCCGGCCGATGGCGCATCGAAACGTGCACCAGTAGCGCTGCGCGTCGTACGCGCTCACTTGTCGACGACTTTCCGCAGCCGCCCCGGGTCGGACCGGTCGGCAACCACGCGGGCGTCGTCCTCGCGGCGCCGCAGATCGTCGAGCGCCGCCGAGAGTTCCGCGACCTTCTGCTCCAGCTCGGCCGTGTGATCGGTCAGGCCGCGGATCGCCTGCGCGACCGGATCGTCGTCGCTGCTCGACAGACCGTACGCGGAGAACCCGAGCTTCGCGGCGTGCTCCTCCCGCGCCTGCTCGTGCGCGCTCTCGATGATCTTCGCGGGAATGCCGACCGCAGTCGCCCCGGCCGGCACGTCTTTCACGACCACCGCGTTCGAGCCGATCTTGGCCCCTTCGCCGATGACGATCGGGCCCAGGATTTTCGCGCCGGCCCCGATGACGACGCCGGGCATCAGCGTCGGGTGACGCTTGCCCTTGTTCCAAGTGGTGCCGCCCAGGGTGACGCCGTGATACAGGGTGCAGTCGTCGCCGATCTCCGCGGTCTCGCCGATCACGACGCCCATGCCGTGGTCGATGAAGACGCGCCGGCCGATGGTCGCGCCCGGGTGGATTTCTATCCCCGTGAGGAAGCGCCCCACGTGCGACACCCAGCGCGCGAACGTGCGCAAGCCGCGCATCCAGAGCGCATGCGAAAGCCGGTGCACCAGCAGGGCGTGGAAGCCCGGATAGGAGGTGTAGATCTCCCACTTCGAGTGCGCGGCGGGGTCGCGCTCGAAGATGCAGGCAACGTCTTCGCGGATGCGGCTCACCATGGCTGTTTCGCTTTCGGATCCGCCCTTTACGGACGGAAGCCCGAATCAAGTGTGGCAAACCCGACTGGATTAGTCAACTTTCCCGGACGAGCCCGCCGCAGATCGCGCGGGCCGGTCGCGGACTCACTTTTCGAGCGCACCGATCACGCCGTGGAGCAGGTCGACTTCGGTGCGCGAGAGCCGCGCGCGGCCCAGCAACGTGCGCAGCCGCTCCGAGAGGCGCTTCGGGTCTGCGGGGTCGAGGTGCCCCTTCGCGACGAGCAGGCGTTCGAGCCGCGCGATCAGGATCTCCACGTCGTCGTGGTTCGCGGCGTCGACGGGCTCGTACGCGCGCGGCGACGCCGGGACCACCGCCTTGCGCACCTCGTGCGCGAGCACCTGGACCGCGGCGGCGAGGTTGAGCGACGAGTAGTCCGGACTGGCGTCGATGCGCGCATAGCGATTGCAACGGATGATCTCGTCGTTCGCGAGGCCGTAGGTCTCGTTGCCGAACACGAGCGCGACATCGCCCTGCGCCGCCTCCGTGGCGCACAGCGCCCCCGCCTGCGCAGCGTCGAGCATCGGCAGCGCGAGGTCGCGCGGCCGCGCCGTGACCGCGATGGCGAGCCGCGTGCCCGCGAGCGCCTCGTCGAGCGTTGCATGCACCGCCGCGGCGCTGAGCACGTCGGTCGCGCCGCTCGCGCGCGCGTCGGCTTCCGGATCGGGGAAACGCTTCGGGTTGACGAGCACGAGGCGCGTGAGCCCCATGGTCTTCATCGCGCGCGCGGCGCCGCCGATGTTGCCCGGATGATTCGCGCCGACGAGCACGACGCGCACGCGCGAGAGCGCCGCCTCGTCCGCCATATTAGAATTCGTCCTTCGCCACGCAGTCCCTCCTCACCTCTCCCCGATGTACCAAACTCTGCATCCGATGCTTCACACGGCCGTGAAGGCCGCACGCAAGGCCGGCGGGATCATCACCCGCGCTTCCCGGGATCTCGAGAACGTCGCGGTGACGACCAAGCGCCAGAAGGACTTCGTGACGGAGGTGGACAAGGCGGCCGAAGAAGCCATCATCGCCGCGCTGAAGACAGCGTATCCGAAGCATGCGATCTTAGCAGAGGAGTCCGGCGCATCCGGCGAGTCCGAGTACACCTGGGTGATCGATCCGCTGGACGGGACGACCAATTTCATCCACGGGTTTCCGCAGTACGCGGTGTCGATCGGACTGCTGCACAAGGGCGTGCCCGCGCAGGCGGTCGTCTACGACCCGAACCGCAACGAGCTCTTCACCGCTTCGAAAGGACGCGGCGCGTTCCTGAACGAGCGGCGCATCCGCGTGTCGCGGCGCACGCATCTCGAGGAGGCCCTCATCGGCACGGGTTTCCCGTTCCGCGACATCGGGCGGCTCGAAGAATATGTGCGCATGTTCCGTCAGGTCACGCAGAAGACCGTCGGCATCCGCCGCCCCGGCGCCGCGGCGCTCGATCTCGCCTACGTCGCCGCCGGACGTCTCGACGGCTTCTGGGAAATCGGCCTCTCCGCGTGGGACATGGCGGCCGGCGCGCTCCTCATCACGGAAGCCGGCGGACTCATCTCCGATTTCGATGGGGAGGACCGCTATCTCGACAGCGGCGAGGTCGTCGCGGGCGCGCCGAAGGTGTTCGCGCAACTGCTCGCCGTGATCCAGTCCGAGCGAACGAAGCGCTAGACGCCGGGCCGGGCCGACTTCGAGTCCGCTTGCACGCCGGCCCCACCCGCTTGCGCGAGCAGCGCGTTCACGTCCGGTAAGACGGATCGATCCGGTCGAGCTTGCGCAGCAGGCCCGGCCATGCGAGCGCGCCGCCGAGCCCTTTGGTGACGGTCTTCGCCTGCTGCTGCGCGCCGGCGATGATGCGCGGGTCGATTCGAGTCAGCTCGCTTCCACCCGCCTGCGCACGCACCTGGATCGTGCAGGCGGCCTCGAACACGTACATGAAGAGAAACGCGTCCGCGATGCTCGGGCCTACGGTGAGCAGGCCGTGGTTCCGCAGCATCAGGTAGGTCCTGTCGCCGAGATCCTGCACCAGGCGCGGCTTCTCGTCGTCGCGCAGCGCCACGCCCTCGTAGGCGTGATAGCCGAGGCTCGACAGCACGAAAATCGACTGCTGCGAGATCGGCAGCACGCCGTCCTTCTGCGCCGAGACCGCGACGCCGTTCAGGCTGTGCGTGTGCAGCACGCACTGCGCGTCGTGGCGCGCCGAGTGCACGGCGCTGTGGATCGTGAAGCCCGCCGGGTTCACCGGAAACGGCGAGTCCTCGATCTTGTTCCCCGCGATGTCGATCTTCACGAGGCTCGATGCGGTGATCTCGTCGAACAGCATCCCGTAGGGGTTGATGAGGAACTGGTCGTCCGTTCCCGGCACGCGCGCGGTGATGTGCGTGAAGACGAGATCGGACCAGCCGAATTCGGCCACGAGCCGATAGCAGGCGGCGAGGTCGACCCGCACCGCCCACTCTTCGGGCGAGACCACCTCCTTCAGCGGGGCAATGCGCAGATCCTGCTTGGCGTTCATCTCTCCTCCTCCTCGGTGGCGATCACCGGCCGACGGCGGCCGGCCGTCCGGGGGAAGCAATGTAAACCGCTTCCAGTCGACAGGCCAGGGGCGCCCGGGCCTGCGACGCTCCGGTAGACTTGCGCCCTTTCCGAGCGCCGCCGTCGATGGATCTCTCGCAGCACACGCCCATGATGCAGCAGTATCTGCGCCTCAAGGCGCAGCATCCGGACATGCTGCTCTTCTACCGGATGGGCGACTTCTACGAGCTCTTCCACGAAGACGCCGAGAAGGCCGCGCGGCTCCTCGACATCACGCTGACGGCGCGCGGCGCGTCCGGGGGTGCGCCGATCAAGATGGCCGGCGTCCCCTGGCACTCGGCCGAGCAGTATCTCGCCAAGCTGGTGAAGCTCGGCGAGTCGGTCGCGATCTGCGAGCAGGTCGGCGACGTCGCGACGGCGAAGGGGCCGGTCGAGCGCGCGGTGACGCGCATCGTCACCCCCGGAACGCTCACGGATGCGGCGCTGCTCGACGACAAGTCCGAGAACGTCCTCGCGGCGGTATTCGCGGACCAGCGCGAGGCGGGAATCGCATGGCTGAGCCTCGCGAGCGGCGAGTTCCGCGTGCTCGAAACCGCGGCGGCCGCGGTGCCCGCGGAGTTGCAGCGCATCCGCCCGGCGGAGATCCTGATCGCGCACGGCGCCGAGTTGGCACTTCCCGACAGCCTCGCGGCCGTAACGCGCCTGCCGGAATGGCACTTCGAGCTCGATGCCGCGAAGGCGGCGCTCGCGAAGCAGTTCGGCACGCGCGACCTCGCGGGCTTCGGGCTCGAGGACCTGCGGCCCGCGATCGCCGCCGCCGGCGCCCTGCTCGGCTACGCGCAGCGCACCCAGGGACAAAGCCTCGCTCACGTTACGTCGATCGTCGCGGAGCGCGGCGATGCCTTCGTGCGCATGGATCCGGCGACGCGCCGCAACCTGGAACTCACCGAGACTCTGCGCGGGCAGCCCGCGCCGACGCTCTTCAGCCAGGCCGACAATGCGGCGACCTCGATGGGAAGCCGCCTGCTGCGGCTCTGGCTGCACCACCCGATCCGGGATCACGCCGGGCTATCGGCGCGCCACGAAGCCGTCGACGAGATCGCCGGGGGCGATGGTCACGCGAGCGTCTCGGCACTCCGCGCCCTGCTGCGCCGCCTCGCGGACATCGAGCGCATCGCCGCGCGCATCGCGCTGCGCAGCGCTCGGCCCCGCGATCTCTCGGCCCTGCGCGACAGCCTCGCGACGCTGCCCGAGATCGGGGCGGCGCTCGCCAGCGCGACGGCACCGCTCCTCGTCGACCTGCGCTCGCGCGCGAGCCTGCCGGCGGATGCGCTCGCGCTGCTGCGCGTGGCCATCGCTCCGGAACCGGCCGCCATGGTCCGCGACGGCGGCGTGATCGCCGACGGCTACAGCCGCGAACTCGACGAGCTGCGCGCCCTCGCGACCAACGCCGGCGAGTTCCTCGTCGCGCTCGAGGCGCGCGAGCGCGAGCGGACCGGCATTCCGAACCTCAAGGTCGGCTACAACAACGTCCACGGCTACTTCATCGAGGTGACCAACGCGCAGGCCGAGAAGGTGCCGGCCGACTATCGCCGCCGCCAGACGCTCAAGAGCGCCGAGCGCTACATCACGCCGGAGCTGAAGGCGTTCGAGGACAAGGCGCTCTCCGCGCAGGAGCGCGCGCTCGCGCTGGAGAAGTCCCTCTACGAGGCGTTGGTCGGGGAACTCGGCACGCACGTCGGCGCCCTGCAGCGGGTTGCGCGCGCGGTGGCGGAGCTCGACGTCCTCGCAGGGTTCGCCGCGATCGCCGCCGAGCGGGGTTGGACCCGCCCCGAGTTCACCGTCGAACCCGGCATCGAGATCGAAGCCGGTCGCCACCCGGTGGTCGAAGCGCAGGTGGAAGAGTTCATCGCGAACGACGCCCGGCTCACGCCGACGCGGCGCCTCTTGCTGGTCACGGGACCGAACATGGGCGGCAAGTCGACCTACATGCGCCAGGTCGCGCTCGTCGCGATCCTCGCCCATGTCGGCAGTTTCGTTCCCGCGCGCCGGGCGCGCTTCGGGCCGCTCGACCAGGTGTTCACCCGCATCGGCGCCGCCGACGATCTCGCCGCGGGGCGCTCGACGTTCATGGTCGAGATGACCGAGAGCGCGAACATCCTGCACAACGCCACCGAGCGGAGCCTCGTGCTCATGGACGAGGTCGGGCGCGGCACATCGACGTTCGACGGCCTGGCGCTCGCGTGGGCGATCGCGCGGCATCTCGTCGAGCGCAACCGGTCGTTCACGCTCTTCGCGACCCACTACTTCGAGCTCACGCGGCTCGCGCAGGAGTATCGCGAGGTCGCGAACGTCCACCTCGACGCGGTCGAGCACAAGGACACGATCGTGTTCCTGCACGCCGTCGAGGAAGGGCCGGCGAGCCAGAGCTACGGCCTGCAGGTGGCGGCGCTCGCGGGCGTGCCGCAGGCCGTGGTGCGCGCCGCGAAGCGGCGTCTCGCTGAACTGGAGCAGGCGAGCGTTACGCGCGAAGGGCAGCCCGATCTCTTCGTCGCGCCGCCGGCCCCCGAGCCGCCGAGGCATCCAGCCCTCGACCTGATCGACGACGTCGACCCCGACACGCTCACGCCGCGTGACGCGCTCGAGCTGATCTACCGCCTCAAGAAGCTGTGAGACGCCTCGCCGCCGCGCTGGCCGCCGCGATCCTGACCGCGGCGCCCGGGCTCCCGTTCGCGCAGGCGCCGTCGCGCCTCGCCTTCGGCGTGTTCGGCGACACGCCCTATCTGCCCGGCGAGGAGCTGGTGGTCGCGTCGATGATCGAGCAGATGAACGAGGCGAACCTCGCGTTCGTCGTGCATGTCGGCGACCTCAAGGCCAGCTGGACGCCGTGCACCGACGCGTTGATGGCGGAGCGGCTCGCGCTGCTGCAGCGGCTTCGCGTCCCGCTGGTCGTGCTTCCAGGAGACAACGACTGGGTCGACTGCCGCCGGGAGTCCGCCGGCGGATACGATCCGCTGGAGCGCCTGGAGAAGTTTCGCGCGCTCTTCCACGCCGGCGAATCGAGTCTGGGCACTGCGCCGATAGTGCTGGAGCGGCAGTCCTCCGATCCGCGCTACGCCGACTACCGCGAGCACGTCCGGTGGGAGGCGGGCCAGGTCCTGTTCGTCGGCTTGAACGTCACCGGCACGAACAACAACCGGCGACCTTCGCAGGAGAGCGAGTATCGGCGCCGCAGCAACGCCGTCAACGCCTGGCTCACGGAAAGCTTCGCGCTCGCCGCGAAGCGGAAGATGCGCGGCGTGGTGCTCTTTTTCCAGGGCAACCCCGGCTTCGACGGGAAACCCCGGCCGCGCGGGTGGCAGGACGGCTATGCCGAATTCCGCGCGCAGCTCGCGGCCCGCGCCCGCGCCTTTCCGGGGCCGGTGCTCGTCGTGCACGGCGACACGCACCGCTTCCGCGTCGACCGACCGCTTTCGGACCCGGCGGCGAACGCGCGCGTCGACAATGTCACCCGCGTCGAAGTGTTCGGGGCACCGTGGAACGGCTGGGTGCGGATCGGCGTCGACGGCGCGTCGCCGCAGCTCTTCGAGATCCGCGACGAGCCGTACCGCGCGAAGACTGAGTGAACCGCGCTACCGGCTCGCCCGGACGCCGGCGAGCATTCCGAGCGTCACCAGCATCACCCCGCCGAGCGCGAGCGCGGAGAGCGGCTCGCCGAGAATCGGCCACGCGGCGAGCGCGGCCGTCGCCGGAACGACGGCGGTGATGCTCGTCGTCGTGAGCGGCCCGAGCGCCTCGACTGCGCGGGTGTAGGCGATGCCGGCGATCGCGACCGCGAAAAGGCCCTGGTAAACGCCTTGAAAGACGATCTCGCCCGCCGGCGCGGTGGCGAGCTTCGACGGCAGCCAGGCGAGGTAAACGGGAAGGTAGACGCACGCCGCGAGCACCGCGATGGTGGCCGTAGCGTCGATGGCGCTCCAGCGCCACTTGCGCACGAGCACCGTGTACAGCGCCCAGGTCGTCGAGGCGCAGAGAAACAGAATGTCGCCGCGCCACGCCCCCGGCACGTCGCCGGCAAACCCGTTCCACCCGACGAGCACGATGCCGACGAGGATGAGCCCGAGCGCGGCGACGCGGCGCCGTGAAACCCGGTCGCCGAGCACGACCACCGCCAGCATGGCGGTCGAGAACGGAAGCGCCCCCGGCAAGAGCACCGCGCCGTGCGCGGCGGGCGCGAAGGCGAAGCCCGAGTACGCGAAGACGCCGTAGCCGATGCCGGCAGTCAGCATGAGCGCGAGCGCCTGGCGCGGCGGCGTCCGCCAGAGGCGCCGCGAAAGGTACACCGGCAGCAGGACGAGACCGGACACGCCCACCCGCAGCGCGACGAGGTCGAACGGACCGAGACCGCCGCGCGCGCCCGCGCGCGAAACGACGATGAACCCCGACCAGATGACGACGATCGCAGCAGCGGCGAGATAACCGACGAGCCGTTCGCGCTTCGGGTCGCGTTCGGCCGCCGGGGGCGTCAAGGCTAGAGCCCCGTATGCGCGGCGATGTAGCGCTTCACCGACCCGGCGTCGACGTCCATCACCTCGCAGCGCTGCGGCAGCGACTCGAGGTTCTCGCACCCCTGCGGCAGTTCGGGGTCCCGGCCGAGCGCCTCGCGGATGGTCTCGGCGAACTTCGCCGGCAACGCGGTTTCGAGGCAGACGAGCGGCACGCCGGGCTCGCGATGCTCGAGCCCGACCTTGATGCCGTCGGCGGTGTGCGGGTCGACCGTCACGCCGTAGTCGCGATACACCTGCCGGATCGTCGCGAGCCGATCCGCATGCGTGCTCGTCCCCGACACGAATCCGGTCTCGCGAATGTTCGCGAAATACGGCGTGCCGGAGAGGTCGAACACGCCGCGCCGCCCGAGCTGCTCCCACAGGCCGCGCACGGTCGCCGCGTCGCGCCCGACGAGGTCGAAGACGTAGCGCTCGAAATTGGACGCCTTGGAGATGTCCATCGAGGGGCTGGAGGTCGCCACCACCTCGGCGTTGCCGCGCACGCGATAGCGCCCCGTGCGGAAGAACTCGTCGAGCACGTTGTTC
>JALOSW010000076.1 GCA_025458245.1 Burkholderiales bacterium | reverse complement strand
GTCGTCCGTCGCCGCGGCGAGCGTGACGGGCGGCAGCGGACTCGCATAGCCGCGCGCCATTTCTTCGCGATCGAACGGGTCGCGCCAGGGCCGCGTCGCCCACTCCATCGCCACGCCGCGTGGCAGGTCTTCGCCGAGCCGCATTCGCCGCCCCGGAAAGTAGCCGACGGCCGAAGTGACGGCCGGCATCACGCCGTGCCAGAGCATGGCCATCGGCAGTCGCATCCGTAGCGGCCAGTCGCGCCAATACGCCGACTGGGCCCCCACTAGCACGAGGCGTTCGAGTGCGCGTGCCTGCGGGCATGCGGGCGCGAGGAAGCCGCCCACCGAGTGGCCGAGCAGCGCCCGGCGGCCGACGCCCTGTCCCCTGAGCCAGGCGAGTGCGCCGTCGATATCCTGCGCCCAGTGCGAGAAGTCGGCGTGCAGTTGCCTGAGACTCCCCAAGCGCGAGCTGCCGATGCCGCGATAGTCGAACGTGAGCGCGGCCACGCCTTGCTCGGCGAGCCATTCCGCGAACCGCGAGTAGAAACGCTGCGGCACCCCGGCGGCGGCGGCGATCGCGACGGCTGCGCGCGGCTCCGCCGGCCGGTACCAGTGCCCGGCAAGCTCGACGCCGTCCGGCGCTCTGAACTTGACGGTCGGCGCAGGCGTGCCGGCGAGCGGCCGCATCCGGCCGCCGCGATGAGGACCATGAGTCGATCCCGCACCGCCCGGCGGCACGGATCGACCACGGTCGGACGGCTTCGTCACGACGGCGCGAGCGCCGGGCCGGCCAGCTCTTCGACGAGGGCGATCACGGCGTTCTGCAGCGGCGTCGACGGTCGCTGTGCCGACGTCGCGACTGCGAGCGCGCTTTTGAGGTGCGGCTGGACGATGGTGCGGGCGCGCAGCCGTTTCGCCGCCTCGGCGCCCTGAAGCGCGCGCGGGGAGAGCACGGCGAATCCATGCCCCTCGGCGACCAGCTCGAGGATCGCCGGCACTGCATCGATCTCCATGGCGACCTGCGGGCGCAGGCCAAGGCCCGCGAGCCGCGTCTCGACCAGCGTGCGAATCGCGTTGGGCCGGCTCGGGATGAGAAGCGGAAACCGCGGCAGCTCGCGCAGGCGCACGGTGGCCGGCGCGCCGCGCGCTTCGCGGGGGCCGACCAGGCAGAGCGGCTCCTCGAGCAGCACCCGGGTCTCGACGGCCCGGGACGCGATCGGGTTGTAAACCAGGCCGACGTCGACGCGGCCGACGACGAGCCACTCCTGGATCGTCGCGGACAGCCCCTCCACGATGCTCAGCGATGCGCGCGGAAAGCGGCTGCGGAACTCGCGCACCACCGGCAGCGTAATGTGCCGTGCGACCGTGGGCGGCAGCCCGACGACCACCTGGCCAACCGGCACCCCTTTCGTCTCGTCCACGTCGCGCCTGGCGCGATCCACCTGCTGCAGGATGCCGCGCGCGTGTTCGAGCAGCCGCTTGCCGGCCTCGGTCGGCGTCGCGCCGCGGCCGTTGCGCAGCAGGAGGTTCTGGCGCAGCTCCACTTCCAGGCTGCGGACTTGTCGGCTGATCGCGGGCTGGGCGACCCGGAGCACCCGGGCTGCGCGGCTGAAGCCCCCGAGGTCGACGACGTTCACGAAATACTCGAGCTGCTTCAGGTCCATGAGGCCGTCTCGCGCTTGGCGCTGCTTCGATGCCATGCCGGCATAGCTGCTAGTCTACCAATGCGACTTTCCGCTGTGCCGGAAGAAGCGCAAACTTTCGTCCTGGGTCGACGGCGGATCGATTCCGAGGAGAGCTCCATTCAAACGGCCATTCCTTGCCTGTTCATGCGCGGTGGCACTTCGCGCGGGCCGTTCTTCAACGCCGCCGATCTGCCGGGCGACATCGCGACCCGCGACCGCGTGCTGCTCGCCGTAATGGGCTCGCCCGACAAGCGCCAGATCGACGGACTCGGCGGCGCCCATCCGCTCACCAGCAAGGTCGGAATCGTCGGCAGGGGGAGCAAGCCGGGCGTGGATCTCGACTTCCTGTTCGCCCAGCTTCAACCCGAGAAGGACACGGTCGACACCACGCCCAACTGCGGCAACATGCTCGCTGCCGTGGTGCCGTTTGCGCTCGAAACCGGGATGGTGAAACCGCAGGGCGCGACGAGCACGTTCCGCGTGCTGACGCTCAACACCGACATGCAGTGCGACATCACCGTGCACACGCCGGGCGGGCATGTCGCGTACGAAGGCGACGCGCGCATCGACGGCGTGCCGGGCACCTCCGCCCCCATCACGATCAATTTCCTGGACACCGCCGGGTCGGTCTGCAGCGGCCTCCTGCCGACCGGCAGGGTGCGTGACGTGATCGACGGGATCGAAGTCACCTGCATCGACAACGGCATGCCTCTCGTGATGTTCCTCGCGAGCGCAGTCGGCAGGACGGGTTACGAGAGCGTCGCCGAACTCAACGCGGACGCGGCGCTGAAGTCGCGCATCGAGACGCTGCGGCTCGCCTGCGGACATGCCATGGGCCTCGGCGACGTCGCGGCGAAGAACTATCCGAAAATGACCCTGATCGCGCCGCCCCGTGCCGGCGGGAGCCTCGCGACGCGGAGCTTCATCCCGCACGTGTGCCATGACGCCATCGGGGTGCTCGCGGCCGTGACGGTGGCCACCGCGTGCGTCCTCGCGGGCTCGGTCTGCGACGGCGTGGCGGCGGTGCCGGAGGGGCGGACGAAGCGCGTGTCGGTCGAGCATCCCACGGGCGAGTTCAGCGTCGAGCTCGAGGTCGATGCCGCGAACCCGCAGAACGTGACGCGCGCAGCGCTCCTGCGGACCGCGCGCCTGCTCATGCGTGGCGAGGCCATGGTGCCCGCCTCGGTGTGGAAGGGAAATCCAACAATCGTCCCGGCAGCCGAACTCCCTCCGTCCCCGATCGCGGGGAGGGCGGGTCGGGGCGGAAGGGGAGTCAAGCAATCGTGATCATCGACTGTCACGGCCACTACACGACTGCGCCGAAAGCGCTGGAGGAGTGGCGCAACCGGCAGATCGCGGGCCTGAAGGATCCTGCGAGCGCGCCGAAGGCGTCCGAACTGAGGATCAGCGACGACGAGGTGCGCGAGTCCATCGAGACGAACCAGCTCGCCAAGATGCGCGAGCGCGGCAGCGATCTCACCATCTTCTCGCCGCGCGCGAGCTTCATGGCGCATCACATCGGCGATTTCCACACGAGCGCCGCCTGGTCTGCGATCTGCAACGAGCTCTGCCATCGCGTTTCGGCGCTCTTCCCGGACCACTTCATCGGCTGCGCGATGCTGCCCCAGTCGCCTGGCGTCGATCCGAAGACGTGCATCCCCGAGCTGGAGAAGTGCGTCAACGAGTACGGGTTCGTCGCCATCAACCTCAATCCCGACCCGTCGGGCGGTCACTGGAGGGAGCCGCCGCTCACCGACCGCTGGTGGTACCCGGTCTACGAGAAGATGGTCGAGTACGACATCCCGGCGATGATCCACGTGAGCACGAGCTGCCACGCGTGCTTTCACACCACCGGGGCGCACTACATCAATGCCGACACCACTGCGGTGATGCAGCTCATTCAGGGCGACCTCTTCAAGGATTTTCCGACGCTGCGGTTCGTCATTCCGCACGGCGGCGGGGCGGCACCCTACCACTGGGGACGGTACCGTGGGCTCGCGCAGGAGATGAAGAAGCCGCTGCTGAAGGACCACGTGCTGAAGAACGTGTTCTTCGACACCTGCGTGTATCACCAGGCGGGGATCGACCTGCTCACGCGGGTCATTCCCGTCGACAACGTGCTGTTCGCCTCGGAGATGATCGGCGCCGTGCGCGGCATCGACCCGGAAACGGGTCACTACTACGACGACACCAAGCGCTACATCGAGGCGGCGGCGCTGAGCGCCGAGGAGCGCTACCGGATCTACGAGGGTAACGCGCGGCGCGTCTATCCCCGTCTCGACGCGGCGCTCAAGGCGAGAGGGAAATGAACATGAGCATGAACGATCTCGGCATCGTCCGACGCGGCATCGCGCGCGCCGACCGCGCGGCCGTCGACCGGCTGGCGGCGTTCGGCGTCGCCACGATTCACGAAGCGATGGGGCGCGTCGGGTTGATGAAGAACTACATGCGGCCGATCTACTCCGGCGCGCATCTCTGCGGCACGGCGGTGACCGTGCTGCTCCAGCCGGGCGACAACTGGATGCTGCACGTCGCCGCCGAGCAGCTCCGGGAAGGCGACGTGGTGGTCGCCGCGTGCACGACCGACAACGACGACGGCTTTTTCGGCGACCTCCTCGCGACGAGCTTCCGCGCGCGCGGTGCGAAGGGCCTCGTCATCGACGGCGGCGTTCGCGACGTGAAGGACCTCACGGCGATGCAGTTTCCCGTGTTCTCGCGTGCGATCAGCGCGAAGGGCACGGTGAAGGCGACGCTCGGGTCGGTGAACATTCCGATCGTGTGCGCGGGGGCGCTCGTGAATCCGGGCGACGTGGTCGTCGCGGACGACGACGGCGTGGTGGTCGTGCCGGCAGGTGTCGCCGGCAAGGTTGCCGAAGCCGCTGCCGCACGCGAGGCGAACGAAGCGGAGAAGCGGGCGAAGCTCGCCGCCGGCGTGCTCGGGCTCGACATGTACAAGATGCGCGAGCCGCTCGAGAAGGCCGGGCTCAAGTACGTCGACTGAGGACTCGCCGTATGCCGTTCGAAAAGACGCCCGGCTGGCTCGACTGGTACGCGGACCCATCAAAGCCGCGCTTCCGTGTGCCGGCCGGCTCGGTGGACGCGCATTGCCATGTCTTCGGGCCGGGCGACGAGTTTCCCTTCGCACCGGAGCGCAAGTACACCCCCTGCGACGCGTCGAAGCACCAGCTGTTCGCGTTGCGCGACCGGCTCGGGTTCTCGCGCAACGTGATCGTTCAGGCCACGTGT
Organism: Burkholderiales bacterium; assembly: GCA_025458245.1. Lineage (GTDB taxonomy): Bacteria > Pseudomonadota > Gammaproteobacteria > Burkholderiales > SG8-39 > JAOAEA01. Next base: position 6,376 of record JALOSW010000076.1, on the reverse strand, counting down.
CACGGCGCGGACAACCGGGCGCTGGCCGATGCTTGTCTCGCCTCCGGCGGACGGGCACGCGGCGTAGCGACCGTGCGTCGGAGCATCACCGACCGCGAGCTCGCGGATCTGCACGCGGCCGGCGTTCGCGGCGTGCGCTTCAACTTCGTCAAGCGTCTGGTGGACTTCACGCCGAAGGACGAGTTGATGGAAATCGCCCAGCGCATCGCGCCGCTCGGCTGGCATGTCGTCGTCTACTTCGAAGCCGCGGACCTCCCCGAGTTGTGGGACTTCTTCACGTCGCTGCCGACGACGGTTGTCGTGGATCACATGGGCCGCCCGGACGTGACGAAGCCGGTCGACGGGCCCGAGTTCGAGCTGTTCGTGAAGCTGATCCGCGAGCACCCGAACGTGTGGTCGAAGGTGAGCTGTCCCGAGCGGTTGTCCGTGTCCGGTCCGCCTGCGCTCCAAGGCGAGCAGAGTGCCTACCGCGACGTCGTGCCGTTCGCGCGGCGCATCGTGGAGACATTCCCGGATCGCGTGCTGTGGGGCACCGACTGGCCGCATCCGAACCTGAAGAATCACATGCCGGACGACGGGCTGCTCGTGGACTTCATCCCGCACATCGCGACCACGCCGGATCTGCAGAGGAAGCTGCTCGTCGACAACCCTATGCGCCTCTACTGGCCGGAAGAAACGCGTTGAGGAGGTTCGCATGGCGCTCGACAAACCGTATCTCGACATCCCCGGAACCACGATCTTCGATGCCGACCAGGCGCGCCGCGGCTACCACCTCAACCAGTTCTGCATGTCGCTCATGAAGGCGGAGAACCGCGCGCGGTTCAAGGCGAACGAGCGGGCGTATCTGGACGAGTGGCCGATGACCGAGGATCAGAAGCAGGCCGTGCTCGCGCGCGACCTCAACCGCTGCATCGCGCTCGGGGGCAACATCTACTTTCTCGCGAAGATCGGCGCGACCGACGGACGGAGCTTCCAGCAGATGGCCGGCAGCATGACCGGCATGACCGAGCAGGAGTATCGCGACATGATGCTGGCCGGGGGGCGGTCGGTCGAAGGAAATCGCCATGTCGGCGAGGACGGGGACGCGCAGGCCCATCGGCAGCCGCAGGGGCGTGCGGGAGGGCAGCGTGCCTAGGATGAATCCGATGCCGCGCGCATCGCTCGCCCGAGGATCGGGGAGCGCGAAGCGAGGTCGCGGAGCGACTCCGGCCCTGCTTCGCATGGAGACCTGAGATGGCGAGAATCACCGCGTCCGTTTACACCTCGCACGTGCCGGCCATCGGTGCGGCGATCGACCTCGGCAAGACGGCCGAGCCGTACTGGCAGCCGCTCTTCGAGGGTTACGAGCCGTCCAAGGCTTGGATGAAGGCGAACACGCCCGACGTGATCTTCCTCGTCTACAACGACCACGCGACTGCGTTCAGCCTCGAGATCGTGCCGACGTTCGCGATCGGCTGCGCCGATGAGTTCAGGCCCGCGGACGAGGGATACGGCGCCCGGCCGGTGCCCGTGGTGAAAGGGCATCCTGCGCTCGCGTCGCACATCGCGCAGTCCGTGATCCAGGACGACTTCGACCTCACCATCGTCAACAAAATGGACGTCGATCACGGGCTGACCGTGCCGCTGTCGCTCATGTTCGGTCAGCCCGAAGCGTGGCCCTGCCGGGTGATTCCTTTCCCCGTGAACGTCGTGCTCTACCCCGTGCCCTCCGGGCGGCGCTGTTTCCAGCTCGGCCGCGCGATCCGCGAGGCGGTGGCATCGTTCGACGAGCCGCTCAACGTCCAGATCTGGGGCACGGGCGGCATGAGCCATCAGCTGCAGGGGCCGAGGGCGGGGCTCATCAACAGCGCTTTCGACAAGGCGTTCCTCGACGATCTGATCGCCGACCCGGAGACGCTCTCGAAGAAGCCCCACATCGAATACGTGCGGGAGGCGGGTTCAGAGGGCATCGAGCTGGTGATGTGGCTGATCGCGCGCGGCGCGATGAGCGATACCCCGCCGCGGGTGGCGCGTCGCTTCTACCATGTACCTGCGTCGAACACGGCCGTGGGACATCTGATCCTGGAGAACACCTGATGAGCCAGACCATCCGCGTCGCCCTGGCCGGGGCCGGGGCGTTCGGCGCCAAGCACATCGAGGCGATGAAGCTGATCGACGGCGTCGAAGTCGTCTCGGTCGTCGGGCGCGAGCTCGACAAGACGCGCGAGGTCGCGGCGAAATACGGCATCGGCCACGTCACGACCGACCTCGCCGAGTCGCTCGCGCGCAAGGACGTCGACGCGGTGATCCTCGCCACCCCGACGCAGCTGCACGCCTCGCAGGCGATCGCCTGCCTGCGCGCCGGCAAGCACGTGCAGGTGGAGATCCCGCTCGCCGACAGCCTCGAGGACGCCGAGGAGGTCGTCGCGGTGCAGAAGCAGACCGGTTTCGTCGCGATGTGCGGCCATACGCGGCGCTTCAATCCGAGCCACCAATGGGTGCATCAGCGCGTCCGGGCCGGGCAGTTCAGGGTCCAGCAGATGGACGTGCAGACCTACTTCTTTCGGCGCAAGAACCTCAACGCGCTCGGGCAGCCGCGCTCGTGGACTGATCACCTCCTGTGGCACCACGCGGCCCACACCGTCGATCTCTTCGCCTATCAGACCGGGCCGATCGTCGCCGCGCACGCGATGCAGGGGCCGATGCACCCGGAGCTCGGCATCGCCATGGACATGTCGATCCAGCTGAAAAGCGCGACCGGCGCGATCTGCACGCTGTCGCTCTCGTTCAACAACGACGGTCCGCTCGGCACGTTTTTCCGCTACATCGGCGACACCGGCACCTACATCGCGCGCTACGACGACCTCGTCGACGGCAAGGACAATCGAATCGACGTGTCGAAGGTCGACGTTTCGATGAACGGCATCGAACTGCAGGATCGCGAGTTCTTCGCCGCGATCCGGGAACGGCGCGAGCCGAACGCGAGCGTCGCCCAGGTTCTGCCCTGCTATCGAATTCTCGGTCAGCTCGACGCGCAGCTCGCGCGCGACGGCGCCTGATCGTCTGCCATGCCCGCAAGGAGGCTCCCCATGAAAGTCACCCAGCCCTGGCACGGCATCCCCGGGACCACGCTCTTCGACGGCGCGCAGGCGCGCAAAGGCTACGCGCTCAACCGCATGTGCTACTCCTTCAACTCGGCCGAGAACCGCGCCGAGTTCCTGCGCGACGAGGACGGCTACTGCGCCAGGTTCGGCCTCAACCCGGAGCAGCGTGAGGCGGTGCGCGAGAGGAACGTCCTCAAGCTGATCGCTGCGGGCGGCAACGTGTACTACCTCGCGAAGCTCGCCGGGATCTTCCATCTCGACGTGCAGGACCTCGGGGCGCAGCAGACCGGCATGACCAAGGACGCATTCAAGGCGAAGCTCGTGGAGCAGGGGAGGTAGCCATGGCAACCATCCTGGGCGCAGTGACGACGTCGCATGTCCCGGCCATCGGCGGCGCGATCGCGAGGAAGCTTCAACAGGATCCTTACTGGAAGCCGTTCTTCGACGGCTATCCGGCGGCGCGCGAGTGGGTCGCGAGCGTCAGGCCCGATATCGTGGTGGCTTTCTACAACGATCACGGTCTGCAGTTCTTTCTCGACAAGATGCCGACGTTCGCGGTGGGTGCGGCGCCCGAGTATCGGCACGCGGACGAGGGCTGGGGCATCCCGACCGTGCCGGCGTTCCGCGGCGACCCGGAGTTTTCCTGGCATGTGATCGAGCAGCTGGTGGCCGACGAGTTCGACGTGACGACCTGCCAGGAGATGCTGGTCGATCACGCGTTCACGGTGCCGATGTCGCTGCTGTGGCCAGACACGGTCGACTGGCCGGTGCGCGTATTGCCGATCGCCATCAACACGGTGCAGTATCCGTTTCCCTCGCCGCGCCGCTGCTACCGGCTGGGGCAGGCCGTCGGCCGCGCGATCGAGGCGTGGGATCGCGACGCGCGCGTGCTCGTGCTCGGCACGGGCGGACTGTCGCATCAGCTCGACGGCGAGCGCGCCGGCTACATCAACAAGCGCTTCGACCTCATGTGCATGGAGGAGCTGGTGCGCGACCCCGAAGCGCTTGCGCGTTTCTCGACCGTGGACCTCGTGCGCGAGGCGGGCGTGCAGGGCGTCGAGCTCGTGATGTGGCTCGCCGCGCGCGGCGCGCTCACCGGCGCCGTTTCCAAGGTGCACTCGAACTATCACATCCCGATATCGAACACGGCGGCAGGGCTGCTCGTGCTGGAAAACCGTACGAAGGCCGCGCCCGCGCGCGCGGCGGCGTGAACGTCGCGCCACGCCAAGCGAAGAAAGAGCCCTTCATGCGCACTCAGGTCGCGATCATCGGTGCAGGACCTTCGGGGTTGCTCCTCGGCCAGCTCCTCACCCGTTCAGGCATCGATAACGTCGTCCTCGAACGGCAAACCCCCGAGTACGTGCTCGGCCGCATCCGCGCCGGCGTTCTGGAGCAGGGCGCAGTCGCCATGCTCGACGAAGCGGGCGTGGGCGCGCGGCTGCACGCGGAGGGCCTCGTGCACGGCGGGATCGAGCTCACTTGGGCCGGCGAGCGGCACCGCGTCGACCTGAACGCGCTCACCGGCGGAAAGAACGTCGTCGTGTACGGCCAGACCGAAGTCACGCGCGACCTGATGGACGCGCGCCAGGCGAGCGGCGCGACGTCGGTCTACGAGGCCGCGGACGTGGCCGTCGACGGATTCGACTCGAATCGGCCGACCGTGCGCTACCGCAAGGGCGGCACCGCTCACGCGCTGGAGTGTGATTTCGTCGCCGGCTGCGACGGGTTTCACGGCGTCTGCCGCCAGAGCGTGCCGACGGGCGCGATCCGCAGCTACGAGCGCGTTTATCCGTTCGGTTGGCTCGGGCTCCTGTCCGACACGCCGCCGGTGTCCAAGGAGCTGATCTACGTTTCGCACGAGCGCGGGTTCGCACTGTGCAGCATGAGAAGCCTCAAGCGCAGCCGCTACTATCTCCAGTGCTCGCTCGAGGACAAGGTCGAGGACTGGTCGGATGCTCGCTTCTGGGACGAACTGCGCCGACGGCTCGATCCGCGCGCCGTTGCCGACCTCGTGACGGGGCCGTCCATCGAGAAGAGCATCGCGCCCCTTCGCAGTTTCGTCGCCGAGCCGCTGCGATTCGGCCGGCTGTTCCTCGCGGGGGATGCCGGTCATATCGTGCCGCCCACGGGCGCGAAAGGCCTGAACCTCGCAGCGAGCGACGTGCGCTACCTGTTCGACGGTCTGGTCGAGCACTATCGGCGCGGACGCTCGGTCGGGCTAGACGCCTACTCGAGCCGTGCGCTGCGGCGAATCTGGAAGGCCGAGCGCTTCTCGTGGTGGATGACCAATCTGCTGCACCGCTTCCCCGAGAACGGCCCGTTCGGTGAGAAGATGCAGCTCGCCGAGCTCGACTATCTGTTCAGCTCGAAGGCCGCCCTGACGGCGCTTGCGGAGAATTACGTCGGGCTGCCGTATTGAGACCGGCCGTTCCGCGCGATAGGGAAAATCCCGAATGAACCCGTTCCGCCGATCCCTGCTCGCTGCCCTCGCGGCCGCGCCATTCGCAGGCGTGGCCCTTCCTGGGCGCGCCGAGGACTACCCCGCCAAGCCCGTGCGCATCCTCGTCGGCTTCGCCGCCGGCGGCGTCGCCGACATTACTGCGCGCGCCGTCGCGCAGAAGCTCTCGGAGCGGCTGAAGCAGAATTTCCTCGTCGAGAACCGTCCGAGCGCGGGCGGCATCGTCGCGGCCGAGGCAGTCGCCAAGGCGCCGCCCGATGGGTACACGCTGCTCCTCAACAGCAACGGCAACGCGGTGAGCGTCTCGCTTTTCAAGTCGCTGCCCTACGACCCGGTCGCCGACTTCGAGATGGTATCGACGCTCGGCACGTTCGGTCTGGTGATGCTGGCGAGCCCGGAGTCGAAGCTCGCGAGCGTGCGCGACGTGATCGCCCGCGCGAAGGCGGATCCGGCGAAATTCAACATCGGCACGATCGGCATCGGCAGCACGCAGAACCTCGCCGCGGAGCTCTTCAGGTCGATGGCCGGCGTCGGCGCGACCGTCGTGCCGTTCAAGGCAACCCCGGAAGTGATCACGGCGCTGCGCGCGAACGACGTGCAGGTCGGCTTCGAGATCCTCGCGCCGGTGATCGGCCAGGTGAAGAGCGGCGCGCTGCGGGCGATCGCCGTGACGACGCCGAGGCGGTTCGAAGGGCTTCCCGACGTGCCGACGGTCGGCGAGGGCGGACTGCCCGGCTACGACGTCGCCTCGTGGAACGGCATCGCGGCGCCCGCGCGCACGCCGGCGCCGATCGTCGAGCGGCTCAATCGCGAGATCAACGCGGTGCTCGCGCTC
>JALOSW010000075.1 GCA_025458245.1 Burkholderiales bacterium | reverse complement strand
TGAGCATACCTTCGCGGGCATGCCCCCTCCAACTCCGGAAACGAATCTTGCCATTCAGACTAGATCATGACGTGAGCCAGATCAATTCGTTGAAAACCCCTTTTTCATGTAAAGCTTTAAGTGTTGCGCCGCGCAAAATCCCGGTTTTCCAGCCCGATCAGACACCTAGATGTTGTGGTTCGGGAGAATTCAACCCCAAGATCTAGTGGTGCGGATGTGACATTGTTCACGGCCGGCGTGCCCGGTGCGGTGCGCGCGCGCATTTCCGCGCGCCGCACGACCGCGGCGAAGCGCGCGCGTTTCCGCATCGAGCGCGCGCGACGTAGACTCGCGTGGAACGAAGACGATCGAGGAGACGGCGATGACAGCGAGCGACGCGGCACCCGCAGGCAAGGAAGTGGCGACGCTCGCCGGCGGATGCTTCTGGTGCCTCGAAGCGGTGTACGACGAGATGGACGGCGTCGAGAGCGTCGTCTCCGGCTACATGGGCGGGCGTGTCGCCAATCCGAGCTACGAGCAGGTCTGCGGCGGCAACACCGGCCACGCCGAAGTCGTGCAGATCACGTTCGATCCCCGCGTCGTATCGTTCCGCGATCTGCTCGAAGTGTTCTTCGTGATCCACGACCCGACCACGCTCAACCGGCAGGGCAACGACATCGGCACGCAGTATCGCTCCGCCATATTCCATCACTCGCCCGAGCAGAAGCGCATCGCCGAGCAAGTGATCGCCGCGATCGGCAACGGCGGGCTGTTCGATGCGCCGATCGTGACCGAGATCGCGCCTGCCGAGACCTTCTGGCCGGCCGAGGACTATCACCGCGACTACTTCGCACGCAATCCGTTCCAGCCCTACTGCATGTTCGTGGTGAGTCCGAAGGTCTCGAAGTTCAGGAAGAAGTTTTCCGAGAGGCGAAAGAAGTGAGGCGCACGGCGCCCGCGGCGATTCGAGCATTGAGCGAAACCATCGGAGGCCTTACGCTCTGAATCCTGAATCCTGAATCCTGAATCCTGAATCCCGAATCCTGAATCCCGAATCCTGACTCCTGAATTCCATGCTCATCACCTTCAAATCCAGTGCGACCGGCAGCATCACCATGTTCGCGGACGTGGCGAAGACGCTGCTCAAGATGATGGGACAGTCCGGTGAGTCGCCGGGCGCGATCCTCGCCGCCGACGTGCCTGCCGCTCTGGCGCGGCTGCAGAGCGCCGTGGACGCCGAGAAAGAGCGCGCGAAAGGCGAGCCGGTCGACGAGGACAAGGAACGCCGCGAAGGGCCCTCGGTCGGTCTCGCGACGCGCGCTTACCCGCTCGTCAAGCTTCTCGAAGAGGCCGCTGCCGGAGAAGCCGACGTGCTGTGGGGGCCGACGCGGTAGCAGCGCTCCGCCGAGCAAGGCGCACGCAGGCCGCTCAATGCTCCGCCGCGAACAGCGGCAGCTGGCTCGTGCCGAGCAGGACTGCGGCCTCGACCGCGCGCTTGGCTTCGGCGAGCGTCGCGGTCACGCCGGCGTGCGTGCCGGCCTGCCATCGGTATTTCGCTTCGGGCGGCGCGTCGCTTTCGAGCGTCACCGCGCCGAGCTTCTCTTTTCCCAGCCAATAGCCGTGCGACTTGAAGCCGCGCTCCCAGATCGGGCGCGCTTTGCGGCGCTTGCGCGGCTGTGCCGGCATCGGTCTTCCCCGCGGGTCGAGAGTTCGTTCGGCGTGCGCGAAGCGGGTCCCCGGATTCGCGGTCGCGCACGCGCCGACGGCAGCGTCGGCGCAGCGCGAATGTTACGGAAACTCCGGCGCGCGGGCCACGCCCCCGTCTGCGGGGACGAGACGTCGCGGCCGGGCGGCGCGTTCAGTCCGCGCGGGCGGCGGGGGAGGGCGCGAGGCCGATGGGCAGGTGTGCTGCGGCGGCCGGGGAGGCGCGCGGGCGCGCGGGCGCCGGCTTCGGCGCCTCCGACTTGACCGGCGCGCGTTCGCCCAGCTCTGAGATGAACATCGACACCACGGTGGCGAGGTACGGCAGCGCCTGCACCGAGAGGAGCGCCGCCCACAGCAGCGCTTCGCGGTGATCGGTGCCGAGGCGCCACGCCACGCCCGAGGCCGCGAGCACGAGCGCGACGAGCATCAGCGACTCCTCACGGATCACGGCGAAGGCGGCCGCGAGCCGCGTTCCCGGCGCGCGCGTGCGCGTGGTGCGCACGAACACGCCCTTCTCCTCGAAGACGCCCTGGAACACGCCGCGGGCGATGGCGTGCGAGAGCCCCATCGACGCGAGCGACGCGCCGAACACGTCGGCCCAGCTGCACGGCACGCGCATGCGGTAGAGCGCCGGGCCGAACGCCGCCTTCGCGACGAAGAAGGCGAGCACCGGGATCATGAAGAGGTCGAGCGGCAGGCTGAACACCCCCGGCGCTGCCAGGATGCCGATGGTCCATACGATCGAGGCCATCGTGAACACGAGGTGCAGGGCGTCGGAGAACCACGAGGCCCAGCCGGTGAGGAAGTGGAAACGCTGGCCGCCCGAGAGCGGCCCGGGCGCGACCAGCCAACCCCAGCGGCCCTTCAGGATCTGCATCGCGCCGAACGCCCAGCGGAAGCGCTGCGACTTGAACGCCTTGAAATCGGCGGGCGTCAGGCCGCGGCCGAACACGTGGTCGACGTAGCGGGTCTCGTAGCCGGCGTGCATCAGGCGCAGGCCGAGCTCTGCGTCTTCGCAGATGCACCACTCCGACCAGCTGCCGGTCGACTCGAGCGCCGTGCGGCGCACGAGCGTCATGGTGCCGTGCTGGATTATGGCGTTCCGCTCGTTGCGGTGGTGCATGCCGATGCGGAAGAAGCCGTCGAACTCCCAGTTCGCCATGCGGCGGAAGAAGTGATGCTGATAGTCGCGGTGCGCCTGCGGCGACTGCACCACGGCCACCTTCGGGTTCGCGAGGAAGTGCGGCGCGAGTCGCGAGAGCCAATCGCGGTCGACCTCGTAGTCGGCGTCGACCACGCCGATCACTTCGGCGCGCGGATCGGTCGCCGTGAGCGCGAAGTTGAGCGCGCCGGCCTTGAAGCCCGGCCACTTCGGCAGGTGGAAGAAGCGGAATTTCGGGCCGAGGGTCGCGACGTATTCTTCGACCGGCTTCCAGACGGCCTCGTCCTTCGTGTTGTTGTCGATGACGATGACTTCGAAGTTCTCGTAGTCGAGGCGCGCGAGGCTCGCCAGCGTCAGCTTCACCATCTCCGGCGGCTCGTTGTAGCAAGGCAGGTGGATCGAGACGAACGGCTCCATGTGGGTGGCGACCGGCGTCGCGGGCCGGAACTCGCGCTGCCACCGGCGGCGCCACGCCACCTCGGTGAACTCGAAGCCGTTGACGAGCAGGATCCCGGTCATGGCCACGAGCGCCGGAAGCAGCACGGCGAGCGCAATCCAGTCGACCGGCGACAGATAGAACTCGAAGGGAAGCGTCACGAGCCACACGATCAGCGCGGCCGAGGCCTGGATGAGCGCCGCGAAGAAGAGCTTGCCCATCGGCTTGAAGCGGCGGAAGCGCACCGCGAACCAGAAGATGAACGGCGCAGCGAGCAGCGTCGCGGCGAGCGCCTTCGTGGGCCATCTTGTAGAGGCCCCAGTACGCGCCGGTGCGGCCTTCGCCGATGTCCTTCCAGGGCTGGTCGAACGCTTCCATGAAGAAGTAGTCGAGCTTCATGTCGCGAGTGCGGTCGAGGAACTCGCGCACGAACCGGGCCTGCGCCGCCGGGGACGCCTCGGCGCCCTCGAAGCGGTCGCCGCGGCTCGGCCAGCCGACTTCGCCGATGACGATCTTCTTGGTGGGATAGGCCTCGCGCAGCTCCTGGTAGCGCATCAGGACGTGTTCGACCGCGTTGTCGACCGGCACGCCTTCCCAGAAGGGCAGCAGGTGCACGGTGATGAAGTCGACGTGCTTCACCAGCTCCGGGTGCTTGAGCCAGATGTGCCAGGGCTCGGCGGTGGAGACCGGCACCTTCATCGCCTTCCGGGCGTGCTTGAGGTAGCCGATCATCTGGTCGACGGAGAGATCGCCGCGCAGCATCGCCTCGTTGCCGATCATCGCCTGGTCGATGTTGCGGTTCTCCCGCACCGCCTTGGCGAGCGCGGTGAGCTCGCGCAAGTTGTTGTCCTCGCGCTTGTCGAGCCACGCGCCCGCCGTGACGCGCAGGTTGTGCTCGCGCGCGAGCGCCGGGACGGTGCCGTTCTCGATCGACGTGTACGTGCGGATCCGGTTGGTGAGGCCCGCGAGCTGGGCCATGTCGGCCGCGAGCTCTTCCTGCGTCGGGAACACGCCCTTGGTGGGATCCTGGCCGGCGCGGAAGCCGCTGTAGGCGAAGCCGCGGACCTTGCCCTCCCACTCGGGAAGCTCGATCGGGCGATGGGTCCAGGCCCAGCCGAGGTAGTGGAACGCCGCCACGAACAATGCGAGCGTGAGGGCTGCGCCGGTGAACCACGCGGAGCGGGCGGTCCGCAGGAGATGCAAGCGGGTACGGGTCATGAACGGGGATCGGAGAGCGTTGGCGGGGCCGGGAGGCGCCCCGTCTTGAAACGTTCGAGCCCGGCTGGCGTTGACCGGCCGGGCCCGTGAATCCTGCGCGTGCCGGCTTATGGGAAACTTAAGGCCGTCGGCGCGGCGCGAAGGATAAGGGCTGGCGCGAATTTTTCAATGAGCCAGGGCAAATCCATGCAAAAAAGTCCGGCCCCGGGGCGAAATAGTGTCGGGGCCGGGTGACGGGACCCGGCCGGGGCGTCCCGGATGGGCCGCGTTCGCCGTGCCCCTCCTCGTTCTCGCCTTGGCGTTCGCCGTGCGCCGCTTCGCCGTCGAGCCGGAGGCGCTCTCGTTCGCCTGCCAGGCCGGCGGGCCGTGGTGGTGCACGCCGCGGGATGCCCTGATCGCCACCTTCCACCACGGCGTCCTGGGCGGGGCGAGCCTTGTAACGGGGCTCGTGTCATTCGCGACCCGCCGGGGGTGGGTCGCCGCGCTCGCCGTCTCGCTCGGCTTTGCCGGCCTCGTGCTCTACAACTACGAGCTCGGCGCCGCGGGCGTCCTGCTGGGGACGCTACGCCTCGCGCGTCTCGCCGCCCGCCCGGCGGGTGAACTCCGGCAGGAGCACCGGTAGCGCGAGCAGCCACGCCAACGCCCACCACCAGAGGGCGTCGTGGTTCGCGACCGTCTCCTTGACGGCGATGACGGGCGCCGCGAGCGCCACGATCCACGCCAGCACGCGCTCTTCGAGGCCGAGGCGCGGGGCGCGTTCGCTTCCGCGGGCGAATGCGAGGAGCGCGAACGCGACCACGGGGATCGCATAGGCGGGCAGCGGGAAATCCCGGTAGCGCGCGTCGAAGACGAGGAGCACGGTCACGAGCGCCGCACCGAACAGGGTCGCGAACCGCAGGACGCCGAACCACTTGGCGAGCGTCCGCGACGGCTCGCCCGCGTGGCGCGGACGCCGCAGGTCCGCGATCGCAACCGGCGCCGGAGGGTCGCCGCGCCCATCCGACCAGGCGGCCAGCGCGAGCGCACCCAGCAGTCCGGCGAGCGCGGCCACGAGCGTCATGCCGCCGTTCGCCGCCCATTCGAGGCCGTCGCGGCTCGCCTCGATCGCGTAGTCCCACTGCGCTGCGAGCGTCGCACCGCACGCGAACCCTGCGAGTGCGAGGAGCAGGGCGCCGCGCACGCCGGGCCGCGGCGAACGCGCCAGCGCGACGAGCAGGAACGCGGCCGCGCCGGCCAGTCCGCCGAGCGGCCCTCGCTTCCAGCCAGGGTCCTCTTCGAGCGCGCCGCGGAACGGAAACTTCTCGTTTCCCTCGACGTCGAGCAGGCCCCAGTAGCCGCCGGTCGCGCCTTCGAGGCGCCGCTTCCACGGCTGGTCGAACGCCTCGATCACGTTGTAGTCGAGCTTGCGGGCCGCGGCCGCGGCCGCGAATTCGCGCATGAAGCGCGCCTGGTTCACGCGGCCCGGCGCCGCTCCCTCGCGCGTTCGCCCGGCGCTCGGCCAGCCGATTTCGCCGATCACGATGCGCTTGCCCGGGAACGCCTTCGCGACCTCGTCGAGCACGGCGAGCGCATGCGGGATCGCGCGCCCGATCGGCTGCGGGTCGTCCTCCCAGTAGGGGAGCAGGTGCACGGTGACGAAGTCGACCGAATCGGCGAGCGGCCGGTTGCGCAGCCAGAACTCCCAGACGTCGGCGTAGGTGACGGGCAGCCCGGTCTCGACCTTGAACCGCCTGGCGAGCCGCGCGAGCTCCTCGGGCGGCTGCTCGCGCCGCAGCAGCACCTCGTTGCCGACGATCACCCCGGCGATCACGTCGCGGTGCGCGTTCGCGAGCGCGATCGCCTTGGCCATCTCGCGCTCGTTCTCGATGGCGTTGCGACCGATCCACACGCCGAGCAGGACCTTGAGGCCATGCTTTCCGGCGAGCTTGGGCACCGCGTCGAGGCCCTGGTCGACCGAGTAGGTCCGCACGCAGTCGACGCGGTCGGCAAGCATCGCCAGATCCGCGTCGATCTGCTCGGGCGGGATGAACGCGCCTTTCGCGAACGGCGTCTGCCCGGGCTTCCGGTAGGGCGCGTACGACACGCAGGCGAAGTGGGGCGAGGGCGCGTCCATCACCGTCACCGCCTCGCCGCGCGCGTGCCACCATCCGAATGCCGCGGCGGCGGCGGCCGCGAGCGCGGCGAGGACGAGCGCGCGCTTCACGCCGGGCCGGCGACGCGCGCCGCGACGTCGCTCGGCGCGTCGGCGGCGCCCGCGAGGCTCACCTGGTTGCGGCCGCGCGCCTTCGCGCGATAGAGCGCCTCGTCCGCGTCGCGCACCAGCGAGTCGAGGTCGAGGCCGGCGCGGTTCGAGTGGGCCACCCCTGCGCTGATGGTGTAGCGGATCGACCGGTCGCCCACCGACACCGGATGCGCGTCGACCGACTCGCGCAGGCGCTGCGCGATCATCACGGCCTCGACCGGCGAGGCGCCGGGCAGGACCACGCAGAATTCCTCGCCGCCGTAGCGGCCCAGCAGATCCTGCTTGCGCAGCGCGCCGTGCGCCGTGGCGACGAACGCCTTCAGCACGGCGTCCCCGGCGACATGCCCGTAGCGGTCGTTCACGCCCTTGAAGTGGTCGAGGTCGATCACCACGAGCGCGACCGACGAGCCCGCGCGTGCCGCCCGCGCGAGCTCGCGCTCGACGAGGTCGGTGAACGTGCGGCGGTTGTAGATGCCGGTGAGGGGGTCGAGCGTCGCCATGCGCTCGAGCTCGAGGCGCAGCCGCTCGGCGACGAGCAGCACGAAGGCGAGCCCCGACAGCACGCTCAGGATCACGTACGCCGACACGTAGACGAACTGAAAGAGGTCGCCCGCGAACAGGGTGCTCAGCGTGTTGCCGCTCGCGACCGTATAGGCGCCGCGCGCCGCCAGCATCACCGCCATGCCGAGAAGCAGCACGGCCGTGTACCGGGCCGCGACGAGTTCGCGGCTCGCGCCGCGGAAGAGCGCGCGCGACGTGGCGACGAGCGGGATCACCGAGCCCACGGTGATGACCGCCGTGCGCGCCGGGAAGCTGTTGTGCGCGTAGGTGAAGGCGAGCGTGGCGGCGAACACCGCCAGGCCGAGCACCCAGAGCGGCAGCCGCTGCACTCTCTCGCCGAGGAACTGCTTGACGGCGACGAACTGCGCGATGTGCCCGAGCACGATCAGCGTGTTGCCGAGCGGAATCAGCGCGACGTCCGGGTAGATCGTGCGCAGTCCGACGAGCAGCGCGCCGCCGGCCTGCAGCGCGAAGCCGAGCGCCCAGGCGCGCACGCCGCGCACCGACTCGGGCAGCCCCTTGCTGAGGAGATACAGCGCCGCCGCGAGCACGAGGCCCATCAGCGTCGCGAACAGCACCAGGGCGCGGGCGTCCAGCGTCACGTGCGCCCGCCCTGTCCACGCGCCGCCACGATGGCGCGCGCGAGCTCGATCACCGTGAGCGGTGCCGAGCCCTCCGCCTTGTTGTTCGCGATCACGAACGCCGGGTCGCCGCGGCCGATGGCGTCGGCGGCGAGCGCGGCGAGGGCGCCGCGCGTCTCCGGATCTTCGTCGACGATGCGGTCGAAGGGGGCGTACTGCGCCTTCGCTTCCTCGTAGCCGAATCCGGAGTGCAGATTCCAGCGCGCGACCAGCGGCCCCGGCGCGCACGCTGCCATCGCCGCCGCCTGCGCGGCCACCGAAGGCATGCGCGAGTGCACGCCGAAGCAAAAGCGCGCGCGGACGTCGTCGAGCGCTGCGGCGAGCCCGTCGCCCAGGATCTCCGGGTCGCGCACTTCCACCGCGAGGAGCGCGGTCGCGCCGCCGAGGCTGCGTCGGAGCGCATCGAGGAACCCGTGCAGGCGCGCGACGAACCGCGCCGGCTCGCTGGCTGCGCCGCGCCCGAGCGGCGAGAACTGGAACACGAGCGGACCGGCCTTGTCGCCCAACCCATCGAGCGCGGGCCGCACGAACGAATCGAGCGCCAGGGCGGCGTCGAGGAAGCGCGGGTTGTCACCCGCCGCGCGGCCGCGCTCCGAGCGGATGACCGCGTCGGTGACGGCTGCCGGCGCCTTGACGAGGAAACGGAACCCCGCCGGGACCTGCTCCGCGTACGCCGCGAAGTCGCGCGCGCCGATCGGCGTGTAGAAGGTGCGATCGATGCCGACGGCGCGCAGCACCGGATGGCGCGAGTACGCGGCGAGCCCGCGGCGCGAGAGCGCCGACTCGGCGCCCGCGCGGTCGTACACGATGCCCGCCCAACCCGGGAACGCCCACGAGGAGGTGCCGAGATAAACGCCCTGCGGGAGCTGCCGTCCCAGCGCCGCCACGGCGGGCGCCGTTTCTGCGGGGCCGATGTCCGCAGGCGCGCGGCTGTGCGTCGCCGGCTGCGGCGCATCGAAAAGGGAAAACTGCTCGGCCATGGCGCGGCATTGTAGCGGTGGGCATTCGCGATCGCATCCTTCGGCGCGCACAACACCCTGGCGGCGGCCGCCGGTTCGCTCGATCCCGTCGGCTCCCCGGGGCGCTCCATGGTTCAATCGCCGCTCGACGGCGGACAGAGAGGCGGCGATGAGCGCGAGAGCGAGAGTCGGGGTGATCGGCGTGGGCGCGATGGGCATGGGCGTCGCGAAAAATCTCCTCGCACGCGGCTATGCCGTGCGGGCGCGAGACATCCGTCCCGAGGCCGAGGCGGAAGCCGCCCGGGCCGGCGCGATCGTGTGCGCGTCGCCCGCGGCCCTCGCGCGCGAGTGCGACGTGGTGATCTCGCTCGTGGTGGACCACGACGACACCGAGGCGATCGTCTTCGGCGCGGACGGTCTCGCGGGGGCGCTTGCGCCGGGCGCGGTGTACGTCATGTCGAGCACCGTGCCGCCGCGCTACGCGAGCGACCTCGGCGCGCGGCTCGAGGCGCGCGGTGTCGCGATGCTCGACGCGCCGGTTTCGGGCGGCCCTGCGCGTGCGCGGGAGGGCACGCTCTCGATGATGGTCTCGGGCCGCGACGCGGCGCGCGAGCGCGCGGAGGGCGTACTCGCGGACGTCGCGGCGAAACGGTTTCTCGTCGGCGCAGCGCCCGGCCAGGGGTCGAAGGCGAAAATCGTGAATAACCTGCTCGCCGGCGTGAACCTCGCCGCCGCCTGCGAGGCGATGACGCTCGGCCTGAAGCTCGGCCTGGACGCGAAGCTGGTGTTCGAGGTCGTGTCCGCGAGTTCCGGCGCGAGCTGGATCTTCGGCGACCGCATGGCGCGCGTGCTCGAAGGCGACTACGCGCCGCGCGCCGCGACCAGGATCCTAACCAAGGATCTCTCGATCGCCGCCGCGACCGCGGCCGAGGCGGGCGTCCCCGGCCCGTTCGCGACGACCGCACGTGACGTGTTCGCCGCCGCGGTCGCCGACGGCCAGGGCGACGCCGACGACGCGGCGGTGATCCGCTACTACGCTGCGCGGGCGGGGGTGAAGTTGCCGACGAAGGATTAGAACCGCAAAAGCGCGAAGGGGCGCGAAGGGACGCAAAGGAATAGACACCCCGCATGGGATGACTTCGACGCGGTCGGAACGGCCTTGGACCGGAGGGGGTGAGCGACGCCGAGCCGGGCACTCGATTCCCCCTCTTTCGCGTTTTTTTGCGACCTTCGCGCTTTCGCGGTTCCGCTGTTCAAA
Organism: Burkholderiales bacterium; assembly: GCA_025458245.1. Lineage (GTDB taxonomy): Bacteria > Pseudomonadota > Gammaproteobacteria > Burkholderiales > SG8-39 > JAOAEA01. The sequence continues at coordinate 5,187 of JALOSW010000075.1, read as the reverse complement.
TCTTCCGCCCCGCCTTCGCCCAGAACGGTTCCCGCATCTCGCGTTTCAGCGTCTTTCCCGCGGCGCTGCGCGGAAAATCGGCCATCACCAGCACTTCGGAGACGCGCTGGTAGCGCGCCGCAACGCGCGCATTGATCCAGTCGCACAGCGACTCGGCCGTCGCCGCGGCGCCGGGCTTCAGGATCACCGCGGCCACCGGGGTCTCGCCCCATTTCTCGTGCGGCACGCCGAACACGGCGACTTCGGCCACGTCGGGATGCCGCGCCGCGATTTCCTCCACGTCCTTCGGATAGACCTTCACGCCGCCCGAGTCGATCATGTCCTTCTTGCGATCGACCAGATGCAGGAAGCCGTCTTCGTCCGCGTAACCCATGTCGCCCGAGAAGAGCCACCCGTCGCGGATCGCCTGTGCCGTCAGGTCGGGGCGCTTGTAGTAACCCGTCATGAGAATCGGGCCGCGCCCGACGATCTCGCCGATCTCGCCGGGCGGCGCGTCGGTGCCGTCTTCGCGCACGATGCGCATGTCGAAGAGCGCCGGCGGCGCGCCCACCGAGCCGGACTTGCGCGCCGCGTCGTCGCGGTCGAGGATCGTGACGAAACCCTCGGTGAGGCCGTAGAGCTCGTAGAAGCGGCGCGGCAGGGCGGCGTTCAGCCGGTTCTTGTGCTCCTGCAGGAGCGGTGCGCCGAGCGAGAGGATGCACTCGAGCGAGGCGAGCCGGCGCGGGTCGAATGCCGGCGAGTCGAGCATCTGGATGATCTGTGCCGGCACCATCATCACGTGGGTGATGCGCTCGCGCTCGATGGTCGCGATCGCATCGCCCGCTTCGAACTGGCGCCGCAGCACGTAAGTCCCGCCGAGCCAGAAGGTCGGCATCATCGTGACGTAGGCCCCGTTGAACACGATCGCGCCGGTGTGAAGCGTCCGCGACTCGGGCGTCATGCGGAACGCCCCGGCCATGAGCGTCGCGTACATCGCGCGGATGAAGTGGGTGTGCATGATCCCCTTCGGAAGACCGGTCGTCCCGCTCGTGAACATGATGTTGAAGAGATCGTCGGGCCCGACCGGCTCGACGCGTGCGGTTTCGCTCGCCGCGGCGGAGAGCGCCCCGTAGTCGCCGAACCCGGGCTCAGCCGCGTCGGTGAGCAGCACCCGGCCGGCGAGCGGCGCCAGCGCCTCGCCGGTCTGCGCGAGCACCGGCAGCATCGCGCGCTGTGTCACCAGGCACTTCGCGTCGGACGCTCCGAGCAGATTCGCGAGTCCCGCAGGCATGAGCAGCGGCGAGAGCGGGACGAGCGCCGCGCCGACCGATGGGACCGCCCACACGAGCTCGATCGACTCGCGCGAGTTCGAGAGCACGCTGGCGACCTTGTCGCCGCGGCCGACCCCGAGCGAGCGCAGCATGTTGCCGACGCGCGCGACGCGCGCGCCGAACTCGCGCCAGGTGAGCCGCTCGCCATCGACGACGAGCGCGACGTGGTCTGGCCGGAACCGGGCGTGATGCGCGGCGAGGCTGCCGAGTTCGATCATGTGCATCCCGCGCCGGCCGTCGGCCGCGCCGCGATCAGGGTGTGGAAGACCTTGACGGTGCCCTGGGGTGCAGGAAACACGTCGTGTCGGGAGGCGTGCACCGTCCAGCCGGGTACCCGGGCGGTGAGTTCGTCGCGCCCGAAGAGGTAGTGGGCGCCGCGCGTGAACATGCCGAGATAGGTCGTCCCCTCCACCAGCACGTTGAGCACGACGCGCCCGCCCGGCCGGACATGGGCGAGGACGTCGGCGAGCAGTGCCCTGGCGCGTTGTCCGGGGAAGAACATGAGGAGCCCGATCGCGACGATGGTGTCGTAGTCGCGCGCGATCGCGCAGGCGGCGAGGTCCGCCTCGTCGGCGTCGATGGAAAGCCCCTCGGCGCCAGCCACCTCGCGAAGCCGGGCGACCGCGGTAGGGCTCGCGTCGATCGCCGTGACCCGGCATCCGGCCCGCGCCGCGGCGACCGCGAGGTTGCCGAGCCCGCATCCGAGATCGAGCACGTCGCCGCGCAGCCAGGGCAGCGCGAGCGTCTCGAAGGGGTTGAGCGCGAAGTCCGCATCGCGCACTTGCCGCTGAAACTGGCGCTCGAAGAAATCGACGCTCGCGTTGACGTTGTCCATGCCGCTACCCTAAGCCGAGCGCCGCACCTGCTCAAGTGCCGGCGCGGGGCCGCAGGGCGAGCAGCCCGAGGCCCGAGAGCGCCGCGAATGCGGCGCCTGCGGCGAACGTCGCCTCTGGCCCGATTGCGCTCCACAGGGCGCCCGCGAGCGTGCTGGCGGCGAGGAGCGCGATCCCGGCCACGAGTCCGAACACGCCGAAGGCCGTGCCGCGCAACGCCTCGGGCGAGGCGTCCGCGACGAGGAAGGCGAGTAGCCCCTGCGTGAGACCCATGTGCAGCCCCCACAGCGCCGCGCCTGCCATCACCGCGGCGGAGGAACCCGCGAGCGCCAGCACCACGTCGGCCGCGAGCAGCGCGCCGAGCCCCCAGCCGAGCAGCGCACGCCGATGACCCGCGTCTGCGGCGAGCCCTGCCGGATACGACGCGGCCGCGTAGACGACGTTCATCACGACCATCACCATCGGCACCCACAGGAGCGCGAGTCCGACGCTCTGCGCGCGCAGCACCAGGAACGCCTCGCTGAACCGGGCGAGCGTGAGCACCGTGCCGAGCGCGACGACGAGCCAGTAGCGGCGTCCGAGGCTCGTGAGATCGGCGCGGCGGATCGGGGCACGGGCTTGCGCGCCCGCAGCGGTAGCCGGTTCGCGCACGCCGAGCGCGAGGACGAGTACCGCCGCCGCGGCTGGCACGACGGCGATCCAAAGCGTTGCGCGCAGGTCGCCAGCAAGCACCGCGAGCAGTGCGATCGCCGCGAGCGGCCCGAGAAACGCGCCGACCGAGTCGAGCGCCTGGCGCAGACCGAATGCCGCGCCGCGCTGCGATGCCGGCACGAGGTCTGCGAGCAGCGCGTCGCGCGGGGCGCCGCGGATGCCTTTGCCGATGCGGTCGACGAATCGCGCCGTCGCGACCCACGCGATCGAGCCCGCCAGCGGGAAGAGCGGTTTCGACGCGGCGCCGAGCCCGTAGCCGATCACGGCGAGAAGCTTCCGCCGCCCGAGCCAGTCGGAGAGCGCGCCGGAGAACACCTTCACGCCGGCTGCCGTCGCCTCGGCGATGCCCTCGACGATGCCGACGGTGACGAGGCTCGCCCCGAGGACTGCGGTCATGAATATCGGCAGGACGCTGTGGATCAGCTCCGAGGAGACGTCCATCAGCAGCGAGCAGAGGCCGAGCGCCCAGACGCCGGCGGGCAATGCGGTGCGGGTGCGGCTCACGGGATCACGACCACCGGGGCATGAGCCGATTATCGCGCCGCCCCGGGCACGAGCGCACCGCGATGCCGCAGCCCGCTCCGCGCGTAGGCTTCGTCGCCCCGCTTAGAATGCGGCCTCCCGTCCTACCCGCCAGCAAACCCCCATGGCCGACATCATCGACTACGACCACGGCATCAGCGCCGTCGACAGCCGCTTCGAGCGGCCGCACCTCAATGCCGTGCACCTGATGATCGACGACGGCCGCGCGGCGGTGATCGATACCGGGACGAACTCGGCCGTGCCGCACGTGCTGGAGGCGCTCGCGGTCAAGGGGATCGCGCCGGCTGCGGTTGACTGGATCGTGCTCACCCACATTCATCTCGACCACGCGGGAGGCGCCGGCCTGCTCGCCGCGAAGCTTCCCAACGCGCGCGTCACGGTCCATCCGCGCGGCGCCCGGCACATGATCGATCCGTCGCGCCTCTGGGCGAGCACGCTCGCCGTCTACGGCGACGAGACCGCGCACCGGATGTACGGAGAAATCGTTCCCATTCCCGTTGACCGCATCGTCGAGACGGCCGACGGCGCTTCGATCGCTCTCGGACGCCGCACGCTGCGCTTCCACGACACGCCCGGCCACGCGCGGCATCACGTCTGCGTCCACGACTCCGCCTCGGGGCACGTCTTCGCCGGCGATACGTTCGGCCTGTCGTATCGCGAGGTCGACGTGGGGCCGCGCCAGTTCATCTTCCCGACCACCAGCCCGACGCAGTGGGAGCCGCAAGCGCACCACCGTTCGGTCGCGCTGATCGAGAGCCTCGCCCCGCGGGCGGTCTACGTCACGCACTACAGCCAGGTACGCGACGTGCCCCGGCTCGCGGCCGATCTGCATCGGCTCATCGACGCCCACGCCGCGCTCGGCGAGCGCGAGCAGGGCGCGGGCGCCGACCGGCACGAGCGGCTCCGCGACGGCGTGCGCGACCTGGTGCTCGCCGAAGCCGCGCGGCAGGGCTGGACGCTGCCGACCGCGGCGGTTCTCGAGGTGTTCGGGGTGGACATCGAGTTGAACGCTCAGGGCCTCGGCGCGTGGCTCGACGCACGCGCGGCTTGACGGCCCTTCGCTCCCTCACCCCCGCCCCTCTCCCGCGTTCCGGGAGAGGGGAGATTCGCGACTCGCGGTGCGCGACGAGAGCGACGGCTCAGGGCCTCGGCGCGTGGCTCGACGCACGCGCGGCTTGAACCGGCCAGCAGGTCCGTCGCCAGAGCGCGTGCACACCGATCCCCGAATTGCACGCGATGCGAACGCGATCGCGGCGCACTGTTGCGCCCACGCGCCGTTTCCAGAGGAGAAAACCGCAGTTCTCCCCGTAAAAAGCTCTTGCAAGGGCGGCGCAACCCGTGCATTCTTTGCGCCGCGGCAACACTGTCGTGTGACTCACAGAGTCGTGAATTCATAGACAACGCACAACCGACTGGAGGGAAAGTAATGGCGACGAAGAAGAAACCGGCGAAGAAGGCGGCGAAGAAACCCGCCAAGAAGGTGGCAGCGAAGAAAGCAGCGAAGAAGGTCGCGAAGAAGGCGGCGCCGAAGAAGAAGCGCGCCCCGAATCCCGCGTTCATGAAGCCCATGACCCCGAGCGCCGTGCTCGCGTCGATCGTCGGCAACTCGCCGATGCCGCGCACGGAAGTCGTGAAGCGCATGTGGGTCTACATCAAGAAGAACAAGCTCCAGGACGCCGTGAACAAGCGGATGATCAACGCGGACGAGAAGCTGAAGGCGCTGTTCAACAAGGCGCAGGTTTCGATGTTCGACATGACGAAGATCATCAACAAGCACCTCAAGTAGTCGC
>JALOSW010000074.1 GCA_025458245.1 Burkholderiales bacterium | reverse complement strand
CGACGACAGCGGCAAGCGGATCGTCGTCGACCCGATCACCCGCATCGAGGGGCACCTGCGCATCCAGGTGAACGTCGACAAGGACAACGTGATCCGCAATGCGGTGTCCACGGGCACGATGTGGCGCGGCCTCGAAGTGATCCTGCAGGGGCGCGACCCCCGCGACGCGTGGGCGTTCGTCGAGCGGATCTGCGGGGTGTGCACGGGCGTGCACGCGCTCGCTTCGGTGCGCGCCGTCGAGGACGCGCTCGGGATCAAGATCCCGAAGAACGCGAATGCGATCCGCAACCTGATGCACGCGGCGCTCTACGCGCAGGACCACCTGGTGCACTTCTACCAGCTACACGCGCTCGACTGGGTGGACGTGGTGAGCGCCCTCAAGGCGGACCCGAAGCGCACCGCCGAGATCCAGCAGTCGATCTCGAGCTGGAAGAACGCGTCCCCGTCGTACTTCCGCGAGGTGCAGAACAAGCTGAAGCGGTTCGTCGAGAGCGGCCAGCTCGGCATCTTCGCCAACGGGTACTGGGGCAGCCCGGCGTACAAGCTGCCGCCCGAGGTCAACCTGCTCGCGGTGACGCACTACCTCGAGGTGCTCGACTTCCAGAAGGAGATCATCAAGATCCAGACGATCTTCGGCGGCAAGAGCCCGCACCCGAACTGGCTGGTCGGCGGCGTGCCGAGCCCGATCAACATCGACGGCACGGGCGCGATCGGCGCGGTGAACCAGACCACGCTGAACATGGTGAAGGACATCTGCGACCGCACCATCGAGTTCATCGACCAGGTCTACATTCCGGACCTGCTCGCGATCGCCGGGTTCTACAAGGACTGGGCGAAATACGGCGGCGGCCTCGCCAACAAGAACGTACTCGCGTACGGCGACTTCCCGAAGATTCCGAACGACTACTCCAACGCGAGCCTGCTCCTGCCGATGGGCGTGATCATCGACGGCGACCTCAAGAAGGTGCAGGACGTCGACCTCAAGGCGCCCGACCAGATCCAGGAGTGGGTCACGCACTCCTGGTACAAGTACTCGCAGGAGCAGAACGGCCTGCATCCGTTCGACGGCGTGACCGATCCGAACTTCGTGCTCGGCAAGGACACCGTCGGCTCGCGCACGAACATCGAGTGGCTCGGCACCGAAGGGAAGTACTCGTGGATCAAGGCGCCGCGCTGGAAGGGCCATGCGGTGGAGGTCGGCCCGCTCGCCCGGTACCTCGTCGCCTACGCCCGCGGCCACAAGTACGTGACCGAGCAGGTGAACGCCACCCTGAAGCACTTGGACGTGCCGATCACGGCGCTCTTCTCGACGCTCGGCCGCACCGCGGCGCGCGGACTCGAGGCGCAGTACACCGCCTACATGATGCGCGACTTCTACAACGAGCTCGTGGCCAACATCAAGGCCGGCGACCTCTCGACCGCGAACACCGAGAAGTGGGAGCCGCGCACATGGCCGGCCGAGGCCAAGGGCGCAGGGCCGTGCGAGGCGCCGCGCGGCGCGCTCGGGCACTGGATCAAGATCAAGAACACCAAGATCGACCTCTATCAGGCCGTGGTGCCTACGACCTGGAACGGCGGTCCGCGCGACGCGAAGGGGCAGATCGGGGCGTACGAGGCCTCGCTCCTCAACACGCCCATGGCGAACCCGAGCCAGCCCCTCGAGATCCTGCGCACGATCCACAGCTTCGACCCGTGCCTCGCGTGTGCCACGCACGTGATCTCGCCCGAGGGCGAGGAGATCGTGTCGGTGAAGATTCGCTAGGGCAGCGCCGGCGCAGGAGGCTTCCTCCCGCGCCGGCTCCCCAGGAGCCCGCGAAACGCCCACCGGCAAGAGATTCGCAAGAAAGGAACCATCCATGCGTGCCGATCCCGTAACCGGCGAAGTGCTGCAGGGCCCGCTCGAGCCGGTGTACGTCTACGAAGCGCCGGTGCGTCTCGCGCACTGGGTGTTCGTCATCGCGATCACGGTGCTCGCCGTCACGGGCTACCTGATCGGCGATCCGATCTCGATCCAGCAGGGCGAAGCGACGGAGAGCTTCTTCTTCGGCTGGATCCGCACGATCCACTTCATCGCCGGGTACGTCCTCGCGATCATGTTCGTCGTGCGACTGTATTGGGCGCTCGTGGGCAACCACAGCGCGCGGTCGATCTTCATCCCGCCGTTCTGGAGCATCCGGTGGTGGAAGGGCGTGTTCGCGCAGGCCGGCTACTACCTCTTCATGAGCAAAGAGCGCCTCTGGGTGGGCCACAACCCGCTCGCGCAGGCGGCGATGTTCTTCATGTTCACGCTCGGCGTGATTTTCATGATCTTCACCGGCTTCGCGCTCTACGCCGAGCAGTGGGGCTGGGGCCAGACGCCGATGAACCTGTTCGGCTGGCAGTTCAAGCTCCTCGAGCAGCCGCAGACGGTGCGCACCCTGCATCATCTGGGCATGTGGTACATCCTGCTCTTCGTGATGGTCCACGTGTACATGGTGTTCCGCGAGGACATCATGAGCGGACAGTCGGTGATCGGCACCATGATCAACGGCATCCGCATGTGGAAGCACAAGACGAAGCCGAACTGACCGGCTGCTGCGGCGTCCGACCATGGGCGCTTTTCTGACAAAAGCCGAGTTGCCGCCGGCGGCGAGGACGGAACGTCCCGCCGTCGCCCGCGCGCGGCCGCCGCGGCTCACGACGACGGCGCGCATGCCGCCGCATCCGGGCCGCTTTCTCGAGACGCGGTTTCTCAAGCCGCTCGGCATCAGCCAGAGCGAGCTCGCGGTGGCGCTCGGCGTGTCCCGGCGCCGCGTGAACGAGCTGATCCGCGGTCATCGCGCCATCACCGCAGACACCGCGGTCCGCCTCGGCATGTACTTCGGCACCGAGCCTGCCTTCTGGCTCCAGCTCCAGCTCGCGTGGGACGTGTATCTCGCGACGCGCCGCGCGACGGTCAATCGCCCGGCCGTGAAAGTCCGCTGACCCGCCCGGGTCGGCGCGCCGTACCTCCGCAATAACCCTCCGGATTACTTGGCTATTCCGCCGCGCGAGCGCTTTCGCTCGCGCGCAGGCGTTTGACTTAGATCAACCATGCGGGGAGGGCGCGGCGTAGCTTCCATCCGCGGACGTCGTGTTACGCACGACGTAACAATCCGAAGAAGAATGCGCGGCCCGCGCGAAGGAGGTTCCCTTGGAAGTCTGCGTGCTCGGCATCGGCAACGTCCTGTGGGCGGACGAGGGATTCGGAGTGCGCGCGGTGGAAGCGCTGCACGCCGCCTATTCGTTTCCGGAAGCCGTCGAACTCGTCGACGGCGGGACTCAGGGGCTCAACCTGAGCACCTTCGTCGAGAGCGCGCGCCGGCTTCTGGTGCTCGACGCCATCGACTTCGCGCTTCCGCCCGGCACGGTGAAGATCCTGCGCGACGCCGAAGTTCCCGCGTGGAGCAAGGCGAAACTCTCGCCCCACCAGACCGGCTTCAACGACATCCTCGCGATGGCGCAGCTGCGCGGATGCGCGCCGGAGACCATCACCGTGATCGGCGTGCAGCCGGTGGATCTCTCGGACTTCGGCGGCAGCCTGCGCGACGAGGTCAGGGCGCGCCTGCCCGAGGCGGTCGAGCTTGCGGCGCGCGAGCTCGCGGGATGGGGCTTCCAGGGCGTGCCGCGGTCGCCGGGAGAAGCGGTCGAGCCGCTCGGTCCCACGGCGCTCGCCATGGACGCCTACGAGTCGGGTCATCCGGGTGCCGATGCGGCGTGCCGCTTCGGGGATCCGCGGCTCATCGAGCGACTGCTGGCCAAGGAGTCACGCTGACATGAAGCCGACGACGCAGGCATCGGTTTCCCTGCGCTGCGGGCGCGCGACCGGGCGCGACGCGGCCCGGCCCTCTCGTCTCGTGCGGAGCTGAACATGTGCATCGGCATCCCCATGCGGGTGGTCGCGACCGACGACATGATCGCCGAATGCGAGGGACGCAACGGCCGCCAGCGCCTGGACAACATGCTGGTCGGCCCGGTGCCGCCGGGAACGTGGCTGCTCGCGTTCCAGGGGCGCGCGCTGCGCGTCATGAGCGAAGACGAGGCCGCACAGACGCTCGCGGCACTCGAGGCGCTCGACGCCGCGATCCACGGCGGTGAAACGAGCTTCGATGCGTACTTCGCCGACCTAGTCGGTCGCGAGCCGCAGCTTCCCGAGCATCTGAAATGAAATCGACGACACGCGCCCCCGCTTCCCGCGCCTCGGAGCGGGAAAACGGGGCAGGCTGCGCCGAGCCGTCCCCGGCGCACTGTCGAGGACCGAGAGGATCGACCGAATGACTGCGACGCCCGCTGCCGCACAAGCGCCCGCTGTCCGCCACCCGCTGATCGAGCGCCTGTTCACCGAATACGGATTTCCCGAAGTCACCGCAGACGGCTTCGAGGCGTTTGCCGCGCAGCCCGGCCATGCGGTTCTTTTCTTCAGCGAGGATCCCGTGAAGTTTCGCGAGACGCTGGACCTCGCCGTGATCCTTCCCGAGCTGCATCGCGCGTTCGAAGGTTCGTTCCGGGCCGGCGTGCTGCTGCCCGAGGCGTCGAAGAAGCTCTACGCGCGCTACGGATTCCGCCGCTGGCCGGCACTGGTGCTCCTTCGGGACGGGCAATACCTCGGCGCCGTGGACGGCATCCGCACCTGGGACGACTACATCCACGAGATCCAGCGCCTGCTCGCGTCCGAGCCCGTGCGCCCACCCGCGATCGGCGTGGCGGTCGCGCCGGCCACGAAACCCGGCGGCCCGCGCTGAGCGCGCTGCGAGAAGCTGAAACCAGGAGGAGTTGCGATGAAGCCCTTTCCGCTTCCGGTCCGAGTGGCCGGGCCCGGTTCGCACGTCGAGGACGAGGAACTCCAATATCTCGCGATGCCGCGCGGCATGGCGGTGTTCGAGATGCCGCGGATTCCGCCGCGCGTCGACGCCGGGCACATGGCAGCCGCCCGGGAACTTCTGGCGGGCTTCCTCGAGCGCATGGGGGAGGGGGATGCGGCCAAAGGCGGCAAGGCGCCACGACTCGATCTCGATCGGGTCGATCCCGGTCCGCTCGACATCGCGAATCAGATGCTCGGCGAAGGCGAGGTCGCGATCCGCGTCGACGGCGCGCGCCCTTACCGCATCCAGGAGTCGGTGTTCGCGGGCGTCTGGCGCGTGTGCGAGCTCGACGCCGACGGGCGCGTTGCGCGCGACTGGATCGAATCCTCGCCCATTCCCGCGGTCGTGATCGACGCGGCGGCGGCCGGCTCGAACGTCGCGCTGCCGAGCGTCGCGCTGCCCGATGGGGCGATGAACTCGCCGGCACTGCTCACCGAGATCCAGGAGCACATCCGGACGTGGCGCCCGGGCGGCGAAGCCCACGTCATCAATCTCACGCTCTTCCCGATGTCGCCCGAAGACCACCAGGTGATGGAGCGCGCCGTCCCGGTGGGTCCGGTCGCGATCATGTCGCGCGGCTTCGGCAATTGCCGCGTGACCTCGACGGGCGCGCGCAACGTCTGGCGCGTGCAGTACTTCAACAACATGAACACGCTGATCCTGAACACGATCGAGGTCGTCGATCTGCCCGAGGTGGCGGTCGCGGCGGCCGAGGATCTCGCCGACAGCCGCGAGCGGTTCGCCGAGCTCGTCGACTGGATGGGCGAGTCGGCGGAAGCCTGACGATGCCGCCGGGCGACGCGCAGCGGTTCGAAGGCACGTATCTCGGCGACGCGTCGCGGCTCGACCCGTCGACGCGGCTCGAGTGCAAGGTGTGCTGGTACGTCTACGACCCGGCGCAGGGCGACGCGCACTGGCAGATCCCGGCCGGGACGCCGTTCTACGATCTGCCGCCGCACTGGACCTGCCCGAACTGCTCCTGCGAAAAGGAGCAGTTCATGGTCGTCGCTGGCTGAACCCATGCCGCTCATCGATCCCACGGCCACGCTCGAAGCCGCGTATCGCACCATCCAGGCGGAGCGGATGCAGGGCATGCCCATGGTCAATCCCGCGCTGGAGGTCGCGGCCGTCGGATTCGCCGATTGGGACGGGCGCTGGCTCGGCGTGATGGTCACGCCGTGGTTCATGAACCTGATGCTCGTGCCGCGCGACCCGGCCGCCTGGACGTCCCTGCGCATCGGCGCGAAGCGCAAGTACGCGCTGCCGGCCGGGGAGTACGAGTTCATCGGCGGCGACGATCCGGCGATCGGCGAGTACCAGATGTGCTCGCTCTTCTCGCCGATGTTCGAGTTCGCCGACATGGAGACCGCGAGGCTCACGGCGAAGCTCGCGCTCGAGGCGGTGCTCGATCCCGCGCATGCGGAGTCCGACCCGGCGACCGCGCCATCGCCCGCGCCGAGCCCGATCGAAGAGATCGGGCGCGCGGCCGAATCGCCGATGTCGAAGCGCGACTTCCTGAGGGGCTCGTTTTTCGGCCGTGCCGATCGAGGGTGAGATCCATGTGGCGGTGCCTTGGGATGGCAGCGGAATCGGGTGCGCCGACGTGCGCTCGACCCGGCCGTTCGTCGCGCCGCGCCTCCTCGTCGGCAAGACTCTGGCGGAGGCGTGCGCGCTCGTGCCGCTGCTTTTCTCGATCTGCGGGCGGTCTCAGGCGATCGCAGCTGCGGCGGCATGCGAGGCCGCAACGGGCACTCCGGCGGAGCCGCGCACCGTCGATGCGCGGGCGCTCCTGGTAGCGGGCGAGGCCATGCAGGAGTACGCCTTTCGCGCGCTGATCGACTGGCCGCGCCTGCGCGGCGAGGAGCCCGCCGCCAAGGCCGTCGCCGACGTCCGCCGTCGGGTCGGCGATGCGCTCGCGCCGCTCGCCCTCGCCACGGGCGCGAACCCGCTCGCGCCCGATGCCGACGCCTGCGAGCGTGCCGCCCGGTCGGTCCAGGAAACCGCGACGGAGGCCAGCGCCCGGCTGCTCGGCGAACCGGCGGCAGCATGGCTTGCACGTTCGCCCGACGACGGGGTCGAAACATGGGCTCGGTCGCGCGCCACCCCCGCGGCGCGGCTCGTGGCCGACGTGCTGGATGCCGATCCGCGATTCGGCGCGAGCGATGTGGCGCTGCTTCCTGCCTCCGGGCACGAACAGGTGGTGCGGACCATCGCCGGCGCGATGGACGCCGACGCAGCGTTCGAGCGCGCGCCGCGCTGGGAGGGCCGTCCCGCGGAGACGGGCGCGCTCGCGCGGCGCTCGCGCGAGCCGATCGTGGCCGCGCTCGTCGCGAAGTGGGGCGGCTCGGTGGCGACGCGCCTCGCGGCGCGCGTCGCAGAGATGGCCGCGCTCGCGTTGAGCAAGATGAACGTCAACCACGGCCAGGCGACGCTCGGGTCGGGAGAGGGCATCGGCTGGGTGGAGACGGCGCGCGGACTTCTCGTCCACCGCGCGCGCGTCGAGCGGGGCCGCATCGCCGGGTACCGGATCGTCGCGCCGACGGAGTGGAACTTCCACCCCGACGGCGCGCTCGCCCGCGGCTTGCGCGGCGCGCGCTTCGCGGACGCCGCGGCGGCCGAGCGCGGCACGAGGCTTTTGCTTCAAGCGCTTGATCCGTGCGTCGCCGCCCGCATCGAGGTGACCCATGCATGAGATGAGCCTCGCCGAGGGCGTGCTGCAGATCATCGAGGCGGCAGCGCGGCGCGAGCGCTTCGCGCGGGTGCGCTCGGTATCGCTCGAGATCGGGCGACTCGCGGGGGTGGAACCGGACGCGATGCGGTTCTGCTTCGACGTCGTGACGCGCGGCAGCGTCGCCGAGGGCTGCCGGCTCGACATCGTCGACACGCCCGGGCTCGCGTGGTGCATGAAGTGCGAGAAGCCGGTGGAGATCGCGCAGCGCTACGACGACTGTCCGTCGTGCGGCGGGCACCAGTTGCACGTCACCGGCGGGACCGAAATGCGCGTGAAGGAACTCGAAGTGGCGTGAGGAATCAGGATTGAGGATTGAGGATTGAGGATTGAGGATTGAGGGTTGAGGATCGAGCACTCCGGCCTGAACACTCGATCCCAGATCCTCGATCCTGGACATCAGAGGAACGAATCATGTGTACCACCTGCGGTTGCGGCGAAGGCGAGACCCGGATCGAAGGCGACGGCGCGCACGCCCACGAGCATCGGCATGCCGACGGCACCACGCACGTCCACCCGCATGTTCACGAGGGCGAGCACGCGCACCATCACGACGGCCACGCTCACGAGCACACGCACGCGGACGGTACCCGGCACAGCCACTACCATGCGCACGAGGGCGAGCATGCCCACACGCATCACGAGACCGGCGCGGGCCACGCCCACGAGCACGCCCATGCCGAAGGGACGGTCCACAGCCACTGGCACAGCCATCAGGGCGATCACGTGCATTCCCACGCCGTGGGCGCCTGGCATGCGCACGAGCACGCCCACACCGACGGTACCGTGCACAGTCATCCCCACGAGCATGCGGGCGAACACGGGCATGTGCACCGCGAGGGGCAAGCGCACGTCCATGCGGACGGCAGCGTCCACACGCACGCCCAGGGCGCAGCGGGCGAGCACGTCCGCGAGGGCCACGACCACATGCACTTCGGCACGGGACCTGCCGGAGCGCACGCGCCGGGCATGTCGCAGGCGCGGATGGTGCAGATCGAGCAGGACATCCTTGCGAAGAACGACGGCTATGCCGCCCGGAACCGCGAATGGCTCGCAGACCGCGGGATCTTCGCGCTCAACCTCGTGTCGAGCCCCGGCTCGGGGAAAACGACGCTGCTCGTGAAAACCATCGAGGCGCTGCGCAGCGCCCTCGAAGTCACGGTGATCGAAGGCGATCAGCAGACCAGCCACGACGCCGACCGCGTCCGCGCAACGGGCGTGCGCGCGATCCAGATCAACACCGGCAAGGGCTGCCACCTGGACGCGCACATGGTCGGCCGCGCGCTGGAGCGGCTCGCGCCGCCCGACGACAGCGTGCTCATGATCGAGAACGTCGGCAATCTCGTGTGTCCCTCGTCCTTCGACCTCGGCGAGGCCCACAAGGTGGTGGTGCTCTCGGTCACGGAGGGCGAGGACAAGCCGCTCAAGTACCCCGACATGTTCCATGCCGCGCGCCTGATGCTGCTCAACAAGATCGACCTGCTGCCCTACCTCGACTTCGACGTCGAGGCGTGCCTCGCCAACGCGCGCCGCGTCAATCCGAGAATGGCGATCCTGCCGGTTTCCGCGCGCAGCGGGCAGGGCATGGACGACTGGCTCGCGTGGATCGTTCAGGGCGCGCAGAAGGCGCAGGTTGAGAAGGCGGCTACGGTCGAGGCGCTGCGCCGGCGCATTGCCGACCTGCAGGCCGAGCTCGCGCATCTCCGCAGCCAGTGACGAGCTGCCGCCGCCCGACCCGATGATGAGCGCCGTCCTCGCATCCGACCGCGACCTCGTTCGCCGCGCCATCCGTGTCCGCGGTGCGGTGCAGGGCGTGGGGTTCAGGCCCTTCGTCTGGCGCCTCGCCAACGACATGGCCCTCGACGGCTGGGTGCGCAACGACGGCGCGGGCGTGGCCATCGAAGTGCAGGGGAGGGCGGACGCGCTCGACCGCTTCGTCGCGCGGCTCGGTGCCGAGGCGCCCGGGCTCGCGCGCATCGACGCGATCGAGGCCTCGGAACGGCATCCGGATGCGCCGACGGGCCGTTTCGCGATCGCGGCGAGTGCCGGCGGCCCGGTGGCCACGGGCATCGCTCCGGATGCGGCGATCTGCCCCGATTGCCTTGCCGAACTGTGCGACCCGGGCGACCGCCGCTATCGCTACGCGTTCATCAATTGCACCCAGTGCGGTCCGCGCTACACCATCACTCGGAAGCTCCCGTACGACCGGCCGAACACCAGCATGGCGCCGTTCGCCCTGTGCGAGCCCTGCGCATCGGAGTATTCGGACCCGGCGACGCGGCGCTTCCACGCGCAGCCGAATGCCTGCCCCGATTGCGGCCCGACGCTCGCGCTGCTCGACCCCGCCGGGCGCGCGATCCCCTGCGAAGACGTCGTCGCAGCGGCCGTCGCGCGGCTGCGCAGCGGCGAGATCGTCGCGATCAAGGGACTCGGCGGCTATCACCTCGCCTGTGACGCGCGCAACGCCGCGGCGGTCGCGGCCCTTCGCGGCCGCAAGCAGCGCGAGGAGAAGCCCTTCGCGGTGATGACCGCGGGCGTCGCCTCGATCGCGGCTCTGGCAACGGTCGACGCGGCGTCGCGCGCCGCCCTGGAATCGCGCGAACGCCCGGTCGTGCTGCTGCGGAAAGCACCCGGTTGCGACGACGCGCTGGCGGGTGTCGCGCCGGGCATCGCGTGGCTTGGAGCGATGCTTCCCTACACGCCGTTGCAGTATCTCCTCTTTAACGAAGCGGCCGGCCGCCCCGCCGGGACGGCGTGGCTCGACGACCCCCATCCGCTCGTTCTGGTGATGACGAGCGCGAACCCCGGCGGGGAGCCGATCGTGACCACGGAGCGCGAAGCGGTGTCACGGCTCGGCGGCATCGCCGACGCGCTGCTCGTGCACGACCGCGCGATCGAGGTTCGCTGCGACGACAGCGTGGTGCGCGCTTCGCGTGGTGCGCCGGCCTTCATCCGCCGCGCTCGCGGATTCACCCCCGCGCCGGTCAAGCTCGCGGCGGGCGGGCCGTCAGTGCTCGCGGTCGGCGCGTGGCTGAAGAACACGATCTGCGTGACGCGGGGCGACGAAGCGTTCGTCTCGCAGCATGTCGGCGACCTCGACAACGCGCCGACCTGCAGGTCGCTCGACGAGACCGTCCGGCACATGCTCGACGTGCTCGCGGTGCGGCCCGATCTGGTGGCGCACGACTTGCATCCCGATTTCCACAGCACGCGCTTCGCGGCCGACTTCGCGCGAGAGCGGCGGCTTCCCGTCGTCGCCGTGCAACACCACCATGCGCACATCGCGGCGGTGGCGGCGGAGCATGGCGCGCGCGGGCCGGTGCTCGGCCTCGCGCTCGACGGCGTCGGCCTCGGTGAGGACGGCGGCATCTGGGGCGGCGAGCTGCTGCGCGTGCGCGACGGCGAGATGACGCGCATCGGCCACCTGCTCGAGTTGGCCTTGCCAGGGGGAGACCGTGCCGCCCGGGAGCCTTGGCGCATGGGCGCGGCCGCCCTGCACGCGCTCGGACGCGGCGACGAGATCGCGCGCCGCTTCGCCATGCCGGGAGCGCAGACGGTCGCAGGCATGCTCGAGCGGAAGCTGAACGCGCCGCTCACTTCGAGTGCCGGGCGCTGGTTCGACGCCGCCGCCGGGCTGCTCGGCGTGCGCGCCGTCGCCGCTTTCGAGGGGCAGGCGGCGATGCTGCTCGAGGGGCTCGCCGAGAAGCACGGTGCGACGAGACCGCTCGAAGGCGGGTGGCGAATCGAAGAGAACGGCGTGCTCGACCTGCTGCCGACGCTCGAGGCGCTCGCGCGCACCGACGACAAGGCGTACGGCGCGGCGCTCTTTCACGAGACGCTCGCCGCAGCGCTCGCG
>JALOSW010000073.1 GCA_025458245.1 Burkholderiales bacterium | reverse complement strand
CGACTTCACGAACATCAACCCGAAGGGCTACGTGCCGGCCCTCGGCCTCGACGACGGCAGCGTGCTCACCGAGGCGGGCACCGTGCTGCAGTACATCGCAGACCGCAAGCCCGAAGCGGGCCTTGCCCCGGCCGCCGGCACGATGGAGCGCTATCGCCTGATGGAGTGGATCAACTTCATCTCGTCCGAAATTCACAAGGGCTTCGGGCCGCTGTGGAATCCGACGACGCCCGACGAGGTCCGCAAGGGCGCGATCGCGCAGCTCGGCAAGCGCTTCGGCTACGTCGCGAACGCGCTCGGCGCGAAACCCTATCTGATGGGCGAGCAGTTCACGATCGCCGACGCGTATCTCTTCACGGTGCTCAACTGGACCAGCCTGCATAAGGTCGATCTGGCGCCGTGGCCGACGCTGCAGGCGTACATGGGCCGGGTCGCCGCCCGCCCGAAGGTCCAGGAGACCTTGCGCGCCGAGGGTCTGATTCCGGCGGAGAAGGCGGCCGCCGCCTAGGCACGCCGCCGCTCGAGTCCGAAACGCAAAAAAGGCCCCGCGCTCGCGGGGCCTTTTCCTCGGCCTCGTCGAGGCGCTCTCAGCGCCGCCGGAACTGCGGCGGCCGCGGCGCAGCGCCCGGAGCGCGTTCTTCCTTGTGCCGGAAGTTGATCCGGCCCTTCGTGAGGTCGTAGGGCGACATCTCGAGGGTCACCTTGTCGCCGGCGAGAATGCGGATGCGGTGCTTGCGCATCTTGCCCGACGCGTAGGCGGTGACGTCCATCCCGTTCACGAGCTTCACGACGAAGCGCGTGTCCGGCAGCACCTCGCTCACGGTGCCTTCCATCTCGATCAGTTCTTCCTTGGCCAATTCGATTCCTCGTCAGGTTGCGCGGCTCGCGGGCCGCGTCGGATGCCGCGTGCCGCGGCGTTGAGCCACTGCCCTAGCGTCGCCGGCCGCCGCCCGTGCGCGACTGGGCCTCGTTCACGCGCAACGCCTGGCCGTTCAGGTCCTTGCCGTTCAGGCCGGCGATGGCCGCGAGCGAATGCTGCTTGCCGGGCATGTCGACGAAGCCGAAGCCCCGCGACGCGCCCGTGAACATCTCGCGCACGATCTGCGCAGACTTCACCTGTCCGAACGCCTTGAAGAGCGCGAGGAGATCGTCCTCGGTCGTCTGCGGCGCGAGGTTCCCCACGAAAATCTCCATCGTCTCTGCTCCTTCCTTGCGGTTGTCTGGACTCAGCTCGACCGGCGCGTGCCGCCGAGGAGCGCGGGAACGGGCCGTCCACCCTGGCCGCCTCGCCTCGGCGCGGGCCGCGCGCCGTCGAACGCCGCGCCGGACGAGGGGAACTGTGCCGATGCGTTCGACGCCGGCTGGCGCTCCTCGAACTGCGCTGCGCGGTCGGCGGGCCGACTGACGTTGCCCTCGCGCGGGGCGCGCTGCGCGTCGCCTCCACGCGGCCGTGCGTGCTGCTGCTGCGCGCCGCGCCGCTCGTCGCCCTGGGAGCGGCGCTGCCCGGGCTTCGGTTGCGCGCCGCGCTGACCGGCTCGCTCGCCGCGCGGCTGTTGCGGCCTGCGCTGCTGCTGCCGCGGATGCGGCGCGCGCTCGCGATCCTGCGCCGTCTCGACCCGCTCGTCGGGGCGCGGCGCGGAGCCGGGCTCGAACCCGGCGATCACGGTGCGCTCGAGCCTCCGCTTGAGCAGCTTCTCGATGTCGGCGAGGAACGGATTCTCGTCGGGCGACACGAGCGAGATCGCCTCGCCCGTGCAGCCGGCGCGGCCCGTGCGGCCGATGCGGTGCACGTAGTCTTCGGGGACGTTCGGCAGCTCGAAGTTGACGACGTGCGGCAGTTCCTCGATGTCGAGGCCGCGCGCGGCGATGTCGGTCGCGACCAGCACGCGCACTTCGCCCGACTTGAATCCGGCGAGGGCGCGCGTCCGCGCATTCTGGCTTTTGTTGCCGTGGATCGCGGTCGCCTCGATGCCGTCCTTGCAGAGCTGCTCGGCGAGGCGGTTCGCGCCGTGCTTGGTGCGCGTGAAGACGAGCACCTGATGCCAGTCGCCCGACTTCACGAGGTGCGCGAGCAGCGCCCGCTTGCGGTCTTTCGCGACCGGATGGATGCGCTGCGCGACGAGCTCCGATTCGGCGTTGCGGCGCGCCACCTCGACCGACGCCGGGTTGTCGAGCAGGCCCTCGGCGAGATCGCGGATCTCGTCGGAGAAGGTCGCCGAGAAGAGCAGGTTCTGCCGCTTCGGCGGCAGCGTCGCCAGGATCTTGCGGATATCGCGGATGAAGCCCATGTCGAGCATCCGGTCGGCCTCGTCGAGGACGAGGATCTCGACGTGCGACAGGTTCACGGTCTTCTGTCCAAGGTGGTCGAGCAGACGGCCGGGCGTGGCGACGAGCACGTCGACGCCGTGGCGCAGCGCCTCGACCTGCGGCTGCATGCCGACGCCGCCGAACACGAGCGCCGAGCGCATTTTCATGTGGCGGCCGTAGGTGCGCACGCTCTCCTCGACTTGGGCGGCGAGCTCGCGCGTCGGCGTGAGCACGAGCGCACGCACCGCGTGGCGACCGCCGTGATGCGCATGGCGGGAGAGCCGCTGCAGCATCGGCAGCGTGAAGCCGGCGGTCTTGCCGGTGCCGGTCTGCGCGCCGGCGAGCACGTCGCGGCCGGAGAGGATGATGGGGATGGCTTGCGCCTGGACCGGCGTGGGCTGGGTGTAGCCTTCTTCGGTCACGGCGCGCACGAGTTCGGGCGCGAGCCCGAGGCTTTCGAACGATTGCGTCAAAACAACTCCTGAAACGATTTGGAGCGCCGCGGAGCGGAACCGGTTCAGGCAGATGCGACTTTGAAAAGGATCGGGAAACCCGTGGCGCGACGGTCGTGCTGACCGCGGCCGGCTCTGATCGAAGGTCTGATCGGGGGAAGGAACGAGCCTTGCAGGTGCGCTCGTCCCGAGCTTCGCGAGGGGCAGGGCGCCAACCGGATGAACATGCGCCGCAACCTTGGCGCGCACTATACAGCTTTCGGCGGCCGGCGGCGAGCGTTATCGCGACTCATTCGCAGGGCCGCTGCCGCCCCGGGATGCGTCTTCGGGATCCGCAAACACCGCGGCCGGTACCGCGTCGCGGTCCGGCCGCAGCTCCATGTCGCGCGGCAGGGCGCCGCGCGATGCTCACTTCCACCCTTCGGTTCCGGGCTTCTCGTTCATCAGCTTCTTGATGTGACGGCCGAGATACCAGCCGATCACGATGGTGACCACGATCACCCCGAGGCTCAGCAAACCGACGTCGGTCGTGAACAGCAGCTTCAGCGCTTCCATGGACTCTCCCCGAGCGTTCTGTTCCGCCTAGGGTAGGCGAAGCGCCGGTCCGGAATTTGGCCTAGATCAAATCTGGGCGGCGCACGGCGACCCGAGGTCCGGCGCGCGGGGCGTCAGCCAACTCGGCGGCGCCGGGTTCCGCGGCGACCGGTCACGGACGGCCCGGCGCGGCGGGCGCCGGTGCGCGCGCCGCACCCGGTGGGGCCGATGCGGGCGCTTTGGGCTTCTCGACGCGCATCGTGAGCAGCGACGCCGTGGCGATCGGCGCGAGCACGAGCGCCATCGCGCTCGCCATCGCCACCTTTTTCGCAGTCGCCGTGGGCCCGAGCGCCGCGACGAACACGCTCGCCAGCACCGCGTAGATCGCGTAGCCGATCGCGGCTACGGAGGCGACCACTCCCATCGGGGCGCCGCCCGCGCCTGCAGCGACGTACGCGGCGCACGCAAGCGCGAAGGCGAGCGCCACGGCGCCGAGGAGCCGCGCGTGCAGCTTCCAGAGAGAGGCGGAGTCGGGTCGGGTCATGGCTGCAGGCGCGGAGTCTAGCCCGCTGCGCGTCGCCGCGCGACCTCCGCGAGGGTCGGAGGCCCGGCCTTCAATTAAGTGTTTACTGAATTACCCCGCCGCTTAAGGAATTCTTACGATTCCCTTAGGGAACATTTAGCAACGCGCGCCCCGGCCCGCGCCTACGCTTCGCATCACTGTGAACGTGCCGGACGCCGCTGCCCGCCGCCCGCTGGCGCAGAAGACCGGAGACGGATGTCCGATCGGAACGCCGGCATGCCACGACGCTTCGCGACCATCGCCATCGAAACGGGAAAGGAGAACCTGCATGAAAGCCGCAACCAGCCTCGCATTCGCCATCGCCCTCGTCGGCCTCGCGGCGAGCGCCCAGGCCGCCGGGCCGACCGCCGACATCGGCACGATCGCGCGCGGGAAATACGTCGCCGTGATCGGGGGCTGCAACGACTGCCACACCCCGCACTACCCCGAGTCCGGCGGCAAGGTGCCCGAGTCCGAGTGGCTCGCCGGCGCCCCGGTCGGGTTCCAGGGGCCGTGGGGCACGACCTATCCGGCCAACCTGCGCCTGCTCGCGCAGTCGATGAGCGAGACCCAATGGGTCGCGCGCTTTCGCACCGAGATGCGCCCGCCCATGCCGTGGTTCAACCTCGTCGCGATGAGCGACGCCGACGTGCGCGCCCTCTATCACTATGTCCGCAGCCTCGGTGCGAAAGGCGAGCCGGCGCCCGCTTACGTGCCGCCCGGCCAGGCCGCCAAGACACCGGTGATCGTGTTCGTGCCGCAGAACCCGCCGGTGGCCGTCAAGGCTGCCGCGAAATAGCACCGCCCGATCCACTCGTCCAGCGATCCAAGGAGAAACTCCAAATGCAAACTCTCGCCCCCGCGGCCCGGTCCGTCGTCCGGCCGCAGACGATCTCCCGTCAGCCGGTCGGCCCGCAGGCGCCGCGGTTCGACCTTTACGCCGGCATCCACAAGGGCCTGCGCGCGCTCATGGGCCACGTGCTCGTCACGGTCGGGCGCGCGGACCCGACCGACTCGTGGGAGACCGCCGCCGCGATCGGCGAGGTGCGCGCGCTGCTCGCCGCCTGTGCGCACCATCTCGCGCTGGAGAACAAGCACGTGCACGCCGCGATGGAGGCGCGCCGCCCCGACTCCGCCGCGCACACGGCCGACGACCACCTCGACCACGAGCACGCCATCGCGGCGCTCGCCGACGCGGTGCGCGAGGTCGAGCAGAGCCACGGGAGCCTGCGCGCCGACGCCGCGCGGAGTCTTTACCGGCGGCTCGCGCTGTTCGTCGCGGAGAACTTCGCGCACATGCACGTCGAGGAGACGGACAACAACGCCGTCCTGTGGGCGGAATACACCGACGATGAGCTCGCGCGCATCCATGACGCGATCGTCGCCGAGGTGCCGCCGCACGAGATGGCCGCACTCACGCGCTGGATCGTGCCGTTCGCGACGCCCGCGGAGCGGGCCGCGCTGTTCTCGGACCTGCAGCGCAAGGCGCCGCGCGAGGTCGTCGACAACCTGCTCGCCGTGGTGCGGCCGCACCTCACCGACCTCGACTGGGCCAAGCTGATGGCCGCGATCGGCCCGGCGCCGATCGGCGCGTAATGCGCAAGCCGACCCCGCGCTCCGTCTCGATGTCGAGAAACGCGGGAGACGAACAGGCGGGCTCCGACCGCTCGCCTGTAGTTCACCACGGAGGCAAGGAGGACACAGAGGGCCGCGAAGACGATCTTGGCGGAGGCGATCGTCCGCCTCGCCCGGGGCCACGGCAACGGCGATGGCCGCCTCGGTACCGGGACACCGCGCCTTCCTCAGTGTCCTAGGTGTCTCCGTAGTGATCAGGGTGTACCGCTAAAGCGCCCCGGGGCCCTTTCGCGCCGCGCCCGGCTCGGTGCGCTTCGCGCTGCCCACTGCTTTCGCGTAGAGCTTCGCCGGGATCGGCGGCGACTCGCCGTCGATCGCGTCCCACCGGCCGCGGAAGTCGTCGAGTTTCGCTTCGCTCGACGCGCCCTCGTCGGACTGGATGCGCTGCTCGAGCTCGCGCCGCAGGAAGCCGTATTTCACCGCCGCGCCCTTGTGCCGTTCGGCGAGCTCCGACGAGCGGAAATAGGTCTGCAGCGCGGAGAGCACTGCCGCGAGGATGCTGAACCCCCCGATCGCGGTGCGCACCGCCGTGCTCGGCGATTCCGAGAGGGTCGCGAACACAGCCGTCCCGGCGATCGCCGCGGACACCGCTGCGAGCAGGCCGAGCCAGAAGTTGCGCGATTCGTAGTGGCGCGCCGCGGACCAGTGGCCGCGATGCAGGATCACCAGCGAGAGATGCCAGTCGCGCAGCAGCGCGCCGCGCTCGTGGGATTCGTGCGGTCGGTTCGTCATGGGCTTCGCGTCCTCGTTCAGGTCGGCACCGACGGGCACACCGACAGCACGAAATCGGCGAACGCGCGGATCTTTGCGGGTACGGGCTTGCCCGGCGCGTACACGAGGCTCATCGGCGGCCCTGCGGACGACCAGTCGTCCAGCAGAGTCACCAGCCGCCCGCTTCCGACCAGCCCCATGGTGACGATCGAGAGCGTCTGGATCACGCCGACCCCGGCGATCGCCGCGGCGAGATGCGCTTCGCCCGTGTCGCACATGAGATTCCCCTTCGGCTCGATCACGACCCGCTCGCCCGCGCGCCGAAAGAGCCACGGCGCGGCTGCGCCCAGATGTGCGAGCCGGAAGCCGATGCAGTTGTGTCCGGCCAGTTCCTCGGGCGTGCGCGGGGCCGGTTTGCTCGCGAGGTACTCGGGCGCCGCGAGCGTGACGAGCCGCGTGCCGCCGAGCCGGCGCGCTACGAGCGACGAGTCCGCGAGCTTGGCGACGCGGATCGCGCAATCGATGCCTTCGCCGACGAGATCGGAGAGCTGGTCGCGCAGGCGCAGGTCGAGGGTGAGGCCAGGGTGCGCGCCGAGAAACGCCGGCAGCGCGGGAATCAGCACGGCGCGCGCGAATAGCGGCGGCGCATCGACGCGCAGCGTCCCGCGCAGGACGCCCTGGCGGCTCGAAACCTCGTTCTCCGCGTCCTCGATGTCGCGCAGGATGCGAGCCGCGCGATCGTAGTAGGCGCGGCCGTCCGCGGTGACGCTCACTTTGCGCGTCGTGCGGTTGAGGAGCTTCGTCCCGAGCCGCCGCTCGAGGTCGGCGACATGCGCCGAGGCCTGCGTCGCCGACAGGTCGAGGTCCTGGGCCGCGCGCGCGAAGCTGCCGCGCTCGACCACGCGCACGAACACCCGCATTCCGAGCAGTCGATCCATCGCGATTCTCCGGTTTCGCCGCAGAGTGAATCCGGCCTCCGCCAGTTTATCCGCGCCGAGCGGCCGCATACATTGACATCGTCATTTCTCGCGGAGGTCGCCATGAACGCCACGCTTCCCATCGCTTCGCCCTCGGGCTGGTTTCACCGGATCGCCAAGGGTCTCGGATTCCTCGCGCCGTCGGCGGCGCGCACGGACCGGCTGTCGGATGCCGTGGCGACCGCAGCGATCGCCAAGGCGGCCGGCCGCGCCGGTCCGCTGGCGATTCTGGTCGACGCCTTCGAGGCGCAGGGCGCGCGTGTCGCCGATCTCGCCGCACCGCTCGAGCGGCAGGGATTCGCCGTCGCGACCGTCTCGGCCGACGGCACGGAGGCCAACCGCGCGGAAGCGCTCGATGCAGCGCTGGTGCGCCGGATGCGCGCTGCGGCCGATGGCCGCATCGTTGCCGGCGCGATCGTCGCAAGCCCGCGTGCGCTGCGCCTCGCCGTCGAGGCGCTGGGCGACGCGCTGCCAACGGTGGCCGTGCTCGATCCGCGCTGTGCCGCGCCGAAATGCGCCGGCGAGACACGGGTCCCCGAGTCGGCGTTGCACCCGCACGTGCTGGTCGTTCGCGATCTCGCCGACGCCGACGCGGCCGAATCCGAGGCCGCAGCGCTCGTGCGCGCGTGGAGCGGCGCCGAGCTCTTCATGACCTATCGCCTGCCGGCGCCGCTGCGCGCGAGCGACGCCGCCTTCGTCGGCGCGCTCGGCGAGTTCCTCCGCCGCGGGCGCTCGGCGCTGCCCGCCGTGCCTGCGTTCCCGCCGTCGCGCCGCACGCTGCCGACGGGCGAGATCGTCCTCGTGCGTCGTCTCGTCGCGACCGACGTCGCGCGCAAGCAGGCGTTCCTCGACGGACTCTCGCAGGAATCGCGCTACAACCGCTTCCTCGCCCCGCGGCGGCTGCGCCCCGGCGAAGTCGCGCGTCTTTCGCGTCCGCTGCCCGGCAGGGAGTTCGCCGCGGCGGCGACGGTCGAGATCGATGGGCGCGAGATCATCGTCGGCGTCGCGCGCTACGCCGCGACCGCAGAACCCGACGCCGTCGAGGTGGCCGTGACCATCGCCGATGCGTGGCAGCGCAAGGGGCTCGGCCGCATGCTGCTCGCCGACGTGGTCTCGCAGGCCGCGCGGCAGGGCTTCGCGCGCGCGACCGGGTTCCTGTTGGCCACGAACGTCGCGATGCAGAACCTCGCGCTGGCGCTCGGCTTCTCCGTGCGCGCTTCGGACGAAGACGCGCGGCTGGTCGAGATCGAGCGGAGCCTCGCCGGCGCGTCGGCGGCGGAAGCGCCGGTCGCAGAAGAGCGCGCGGCGGCGTAGCCGCGCGCCTCAGCGCCTCCCGACCTTCCCCCTTGCCGTCAACCCCCGCCCCTCTCCCGCCGCGCGGGCGAGGGGAGATTCGCGATGCTCACGCGCATTTCGGATGGAGGGAGAAGGAGAAGGAGAGGGAGAACGAGAGAAGCTTCCCTCACCCTGGGCGAAGGGGAGGGTCAGGGTGGGGGTCTTCGCGCGGCACAACGCCGAACTCCCATCCCCGCCTTCCCCCTGCCGCGCAGGGGGAAGGAGCAAACCCGCCGGGGAGGAAGCCGAGACATCCCTCCCCCTGGGTAAAGCGGGAGGGCGAGGGTGGAAGTCTCGCCGCGAAGCGACTCTAGCCCGCGACCTCGACGAGCTGCACCGGCCGGCTCACGCAGAGGCGGAAGCGTCCGCGCGCCACCTTCTCGATGCGCATCACGCCGCAACGCTCTTCCAGCCGGCGCGCGAGCAGCACGAGGCGCGCTTCGAGGTTGTCGTGGATGTCCGGCAGACGCAGCGACGGATCGAGGCGCAGCTCGCGATTCGTGAACTCGGTGCGGCCTTCATTCGCGTAGTCGCGCAGGAGCTTCCAGAAAATCGCGCCGGCCACGCCTTTGATGAGGTAATCGTCGCCCAGGAAGACGCTGTCGTTGGCGGCATAGCGGCGCACCACCACCGGCGGCCCCGCAACCGGCGCGGGTGCGTTCGCCGCCTGCGGCGCGTCCTCTTCGCGCTCGTCGGCCTGCAGGGCATGGATGGTCGCGCCCACGAGCGCGGCGATCGCCACGAGCGCGTCTTCGTCTTCGTAGCGGAAGCGCCGGTCCTCCGGGCTCTCGACGTAAAGCACGCCGGTGGCGTGGTCGCAGGTGACGATCGGCACCGCGAGCTGGCTGCGCGACGTGGCGAGGCCGGGCAGCGGGATCTCGGTCTCCAGCATGTTCGCCATGCCGAGCTTCTCCGCCGCGTCGCGCACGGCGCGTCCGTAGGCGTACTCGGCGGTCGCGTACGAGATGCGGATCGGCGTCCCTTCCTTCGCGGCCATGCCCACGACGCCGACGCCGAGCGGAATCTCCGAGCCGATGCCCGATGCCGGATAGCCGCGGCTCGCCACGGTGTAGAGGCTTCCGCGCCGCGCGTCGAGCATGAGGATCATCGCGTGGTCGATGCCGAGGAGCGCGTCGAGGCTCTCGAGCGCCGCTTCGAGCAGGCTCGCGAAATCGCCGCAGCGCGTCAGCCGGTCCGACGCGGTGCGCAGCGCCGCGAGCAGGTTGCGCTTCGGCTGCGGCGCCGGGAGCGCCTTGCCGGGCACGTGCTCGATCGCGTGCACCCGATAGACGTCCGAGCCGAGCAGGCGGAAGACGCCGGCCATGCCGGTGTGCGACGCGATTCCGGCGAGCTTGGCCTTCATGCTCTCGAACAGGGGACCTTCGGTCTCGGTGCGCAGATACTCGAGCGCAAGGCGGTACTGCGCCGCGGTGAGCGGGTGGATGACGTCCGCCGTCGCGTGCGGGTTCGCGAGGATGTTCTCGCGGGTCTTGCTGAAGAACTGGTAGGTGAGCGCGACGTGCGCCGCGTCGACGTAGTGGATCTGCGAGACGTAGGTGACGTTCGGCGTGCCGTCGGGCGCACACGTGGCGACGAGGCTCGGGATCGCGCCCTCGAAGCACTCGCGGATCGCGTCGAGCGTGAGCCACATGGCGTCGGCGGCGCTACGCGGCGAGCCGTCGGCCCGCGTTCGGCCCGGGCGTCTGCGCAAACGCCGCATCGGGGGTGAACGCCACCGTGACGACGTCTCCGGGGTCGGCGTGGAACACGGCCCGCACCACCGGTTCTGCGTAGCCGAGCGGCACCAGCTCCGCGATGCGCGCTTCGAGCTGCCGTTCGATGATCGCGAGGTCGCCGGGCTCGGCGGCGGCGATGCGTGCGTCCGAACCCTTGATCTGGATGGTGCGATGCGTGCTCGGCTGGCTGAAGCACACCGCGATCGCCTTCGTGGCGGCGATGTCGCGCAGCAGCTTCTGCGCCCCCGTGCCCGCGACGAACAGCGTGACGCGCCGGCGGTCGGCCGACACGCGGCAGCCCACTCCGCGCGAGATCGACGCGCGCAGCCCCGCGTCGCGCGAGGAGACGCTGATGGTCACGCCGCCTTGCACGAACGCAGCGTGCTCGGCGTCGAGGACCGGGGGTCGCGCGTCCTGAGTCATGGGCAACGATGATAGCAAGGCGAGTGCGGACCTCACGCGCCGCGCCGGCCTGGGCCGGTGCGACAATACGTCATGCGCTGGCTCGACCGTGTTCCTCTGTCGCTGCTCCTACCCGCCGCGCTGCTGCTCGCGCTGGCGCCGTTCTCCCCCGAGCCGCATCTGTGGGAGAAACTGAAGATGCTCGCTTCCGGCACGCTGTCGCGGCCGATCGACATCTTCGATCTCTTCTGGCACGCCGCGCCTCTGCTTCTGCTCGCGCTCAAGCTCGTGCGCATGGCGCGAGCGCGCGCTTCGCGCTAACCCCGGGGGGCGTGCCGGCGCGGCACCTCGTGCCGGCCGCGCCGACGGACCGGATGTCGAATCCCGAATCCTGGATCCTGGATCCTGAATCCCGAATCCCGAACCCTGAATCCTGAATCCTGAATCCTGACTATGTCGGCCGCCCGTCCATGCGCGCGGTGCAGCGCTTGAAGAACTGCGCCTGGTGCGACTCCGGCTGCGCGTGCGTCTCGAAGACCGCTTCGGCCTCGTCGATGAGGAACTCGGCGTCGTCCGCGTCCTGCACGAACCAGCGCAGGTGCGCCGGATAGGCCTGGATCGCCTGGATGTCGCCCTTCAGCCGTCCGATGAAATCGGCGCGCGGCATGCCGTTGTCGCGCGAGCGCGCGGCGTTGCCGATGAAGTCGCTCGCTTCCAGGCACTCGGTGTAGCTGGGTTGATGCGCCGACGCGGCGAGCGGCACGCAGGCGGCGATCAGGGCGGACGAGATACACGACACGAGCTTCATGGCGGCTCTCCTTTATCGTTGTGTGCAGGAGCGAGCGCCGGAAGCACGCGTACCGCCGACGCAGCGCAGCGCCATTCTGCGCGCGGCCCGCGGCGTTTGGGAACGGGGACCGGCCACGTCGCCGCGTCGTACGCGTGCTGTTGCACCGCAGCGCGCTGCGATAGACTCCGCGCCTCTCATGCAGACCCCGGCCATCTCACTCCGCGAGCGCACGCTCGCCGCGTTGCGCGACGTCTTCGGCCACGCGGCGTTCCGCGGCCCGCAGGCGGAGATCGTCGAACACGTGTCGGCGGGCGGCGACGCGCTCGTCCTCATGCCCACCGGGGGCGGAAAGTCGCTCTGCTACCAGGTGCCGTCGCTCGTGCGCCCGGGAACCGGGGTCGTCGTGTCGCCGCTCATCGCGCTGATGCAGGATCAGGTGGAGGCGTTGCGGCAATCGGGCGTGCGCGCCGCGTTCCTGAACTCGGCGCTCAGCGCCGCCGAAGCGCGCGAGGTCGAGCGCGCGGCCGCGGCGGGCGAGCTCGATCTCCTCTACGTCGCCCCCGAGCGCCTGCTCACGCCGCGATGCCTCGACCTGCTCGCGCGCACCAAGCTCGCGCTCTTCGCGATCGACGAGGCGCACTGCGTCTCGCAATGGGGGCATGACTTCCGCCCGGAGTACCTGCAGCTCTCGGTGCTGCACGAGCGCTTCCCGGGCGTGCCGCGCATCGCGCTCACCGCCACCGCCGACCCGCAGACGCGCGCGGAAATCGTCGCGCGGCTCGCGCTCGGCGACGCGCGCATTTTCGTGTCGAGCTTCGACCGCCCCAACATCCGCTACACCATCGTCGACAAGGCCGAGCCGCGCGCGCAGCTCCTGCGGTTTCTTCGCGACGAGCACCCGGGCGACGCCGGCATCGTCTACTGCCTGTCGCGCAAGAAGGTCGAGGAGACGGCGCAGTGGCTGGTCGGTCATGGCATCGCCGCGCTGCCGTATCACGCGGGAATGGACACCGAGACGCGCGCCGCGAACCAGGCACGCTTCCAGCGCGAGGACGGCATCGTGATGGTCGCGACCATCGCCTTCGGCATGGGCATCGACAAGCCCGACGTGCGCTTCGTCGCGCACCTCGATCTGCCGAAGTCGATCGAGGGCTACTACCAGGAAACCGGGCGCGCCGGCCGCGACGGCTCGCCCGCCGATGCGTGGATGACCTACGGGCTCGCCGACGTCGTGCAGCAGCGGCGCCTGATCGAGCAGTCGGAAGCAAGCGACGAATACAAGCGTGTCGGCAGCGCCAAGCTCGACGCGCTGCTCGGGCTCTGCGAAACGGCCGGCTGCCGGCGCGTGCGCCTGCTCGCGTATTTCGGCGAAGCAAGCGAGCCCTGCGGCAATTGCGACACGTGCATCGATCCGCCCGAAACCTGGGACGCCACCGTCGCGTCGCAGAAGGCGCTCTCGGCCATCTACCGCACCGGGCAGCGCTTCGGCGCGGTGCATCTCATCGACGTGCTGCGCGGCAAGGCGGGCGAGCGCGTCGCGAGGTTCGGCCACGACAAGCTGTCGGTCTTCGGTGTCGGCGCCGACCTCGACGAGGCGGCGTGGCGCGGCGTGTTCCGGCAGCTCGTCGCGCTCGGGTTCGCGCGCGTCGATCACGAGGCGCACGGCGCGCTCAAGCTCGCCGAGTCGAGCCGCGCGGTGCTCAAGGGCGACGCGACGGTCGAGATGCGGCGGAGCGTCGCTCGCGCTCGATCGAAGCGGTCCCTCTCGCCCGCGGCGGCGGAGCGGGCCGGAGTGACGGCGCTCGACGAGCGCGGGCACGCCCTTTTCGATCGCCTGAAATCCTGGCGCCGCGACGAAGCGCATCGGCAGGGCGTGCCCGCCTACGTGATCCTCCACGACGCCACGCTGGCCGAGATCGCGCACCGCAAGCCCGCGAGCCTCGCGGAGCTCGCGCTCGTCGGCGGCATCGGCGCGAAGAAGCTCGAGCGCTACGGCGAGGCGCTCGTCGATCTGGTGGCTAGCGCAGCCTGAGCCGTGCCCCCTCACCCCGGCCCTCTCCCCCGATGGGGGCGAGGGAGAACGTGACGGAGCGACGCGCGAGCGAGGCCCTTCGGTCGGGCGCTCGCCATGCGTGAAGGCGAGGGGGAAGCACTGCGGACTCACCCTCTCCCCGCTCGAGCGGAGAGGGCCGGGGTGAGGGGTCTCACCACTTCGTGTCGCGGATCTTCAGCCGGAAGGAAACGTGGTTCACGGCGATGTCGGCGACGAACGTGAACACGAGAACGATCGCGGCGTCCGTCCACGAAAGCGTGACAAGCGGCCAGGCGAGCAGGAGCGCGCCGATCGGAAAGTCGAGCTGATCGAACGGGATCCACGGCTTTCCCGGGGCGACGCCGATCCGCCGCTTGACGAAACTCTTCGCCGAATCACCGGCCATCGCGCCGAAGCCCATCGCGACGCCGACCGCGAGCCACGACGACGCGGGCCAGAGGCTCCGTTCCCAATCGATGCGCGACTGCACGAACGCGGCGGCGACGCCCATCGCGACCCCGAGCGCGAAGCCGACCACCGTCTTGTGATCGCCGAGGAGGCGCCGGTTGATGGGCGCGTTCCATCCATGCCAGAAGCGCGTGAACGGCGGCGACATGTTCGCCACGTAGGCGGGCAGCATGAAGTACACGAGCTCGAGGAGCCGCATCGGCATGCGAACGCGCCTGCCCGACTCGGCGCCCCACGCCTCGCCCGGCCGGCCGAGCATCTGCCGCACGCGCGCGCCGTCCTTGTCGCTCGGGAAGCTCTCGAATTTTTCCGTCGCCGGGTCGAAGCGCATGATCGCGTTCGACTCCCACTCCGCGATCCACACCTTGTCGCGATCGTCGACGTAGACGGAGTAGACGCGTGAGCCCTTCGCGGGCGGCATCCACGCGCGCCACGCCTTCGTGGCCGGGTCGTACATCGAGAGCTGGCCGGAGTTCCACTCGCTCAGCCACAGCCGGCCCTTCGAGTCCGACCACACGCGGCGTGCGCCCTGGCGCGGCGTCGGCGGCTCGATCACGGTCGCCGCGCCGGTCTTCGTGTCGATGCGCGCGAGGTGACTGCCGGCGAGCGACACGTAGTAGATCTCGCCCTTGGGCGTGGCTGCGATGCCGTAAGGCCCGCGGCCGCGCGGCGCGTCCCACACGCGCACTTCGCCCGTCGCCGGGTTGACGCTGCCGTAGTAGCCCGACTGCCCCGTCCACCAGAGGATGCCATTGCCGTCGAACGCGGCCGTGTTGAGATTCGCGTAGCTGATGTTCTCCGGCAGCGGATAGGTCTTCACCGCCTTCGTCTTCGGATCGACGCGCACGATCGCGTTCTGGCCGCTGTCGGTGACCCATGCCGCGCCGTCGGGCCCGACGATCACGCCGTGCGGCGCCGAGCGCGGCCCGAGCGGGATGTGCTCGGTGCGGCCCGTCGCGGGGTCGAGGCGCCCGAGCTCGCCCGAACGCTGCGCGGTGTACCAGACCGTGCCGTCGGGCGCCGGTGCGACGTCGTGCGGTCCCGAGCCGCGCGGCAGGTCGTAGTAGCGGACCTGTTGCGCGGTCGCGGGAAGCGCAGCCAGGGCGAGCACGAGAACGAGCGAGTGGGCGAGAGCACGCATGGCGGCGGTTCCTCGAGAAGGCCGTGTCGGCACGATTATCCTGAGGCGACCGCGCGACTCAAGCCTTGCCGGCCGATGCCCGGGCCGCTACCGCGGCGCGGAGGCGGGCGAGCCCGTCGCCTGGAGCCTGCCGGCGCGCCACTGCGTCACCGTGCAGCCGAACTCGCTCCGGAACCAGCGCGCGAAGGCGCTCTGCGCGGAAAAGCCCAGCAGCTCGGCCACCCTCGGCGACCTCGCTGAGCGGCCGGTCGCCGTCCTGGACGTAGCGCGCGGCGAGCTCCGCCCGCACGGAATCGACCACCCCCGAGAAGGTTTCCGCGCGCCGCGCGAGATGCCGATGCACGGTGCGGCGATCGACGCCGAGGCTCTGCGCCACCTGCTCGGCGGTGCAGCGATGCAGCGGCAGCAGCGTGCACACCAGCTCCCGGACCTTGTCGTTCATGGCGAGGTTCGGCCGCGCGAACATCGAGTCGACGTACTGCTGCGCGTACTTCAGCATCACCGGATCGGCGAGCGGCGTCGGCGCATCGAGGTCCTGCGAGGCGACCACGATGCCGTTGAACTCGCAGCCGAACGCGACGAAGCGGCCGAACACGCGGAGATGGTTCACGAGGCTCGTCGGCGCGGTGTGCGAGAAGCACACGCGGCGCGGCTCCCACGACGGCCCGAGCAGCTCGCGCAGGATGCCGTACAAAACGCCGACGGCGAGCTCCATGGCCTGGCGCACGGGTGCCCGGCCGCCGACGATCATCTCCTGCCGCAGGATCGCGACGCCCTGCGACTCCTCGACGCGCGTGAACAGCGCTTCGTTGTGCAGGCGCAGGTACCGC
>JALOSW010000072.1 GCA_025458245.1 Burkholderiales bacterium | reverse complement strand
CACCATGAAGCCCACCGACGCCTCGCCGAACGTCGAGCAGGTGTCGAGCGGCACGTCGCACTTGCGGTCGCCCGTGTGCTCGTGCTCGTGCCGGCAGGAGCAGACGCCGATCGCGAAACGGTCGGCACGATCGATGATCGCCGCGGCCTTCTCGTAATCGAGTACCTCGACGTAGTCGTCCGGCGCGATCGAGCCGTCGTGCGGGACCGCACGCATCAGCGAGACCTGCTGCCCGTCACCGAAGTTCGCGCGATAGAGGCCGCCCTCCTCGAGGTAGTCGCTGAAGAGGCGCGCCCAGCGGTCGTACGGCAGCGCGGCTCCGGTGCGCATCATGGTGAACTCGAAGATGCCGATCACCATCGGCGAGGGCGCGTAGTAATACTCGCCGCCGATGCACACGTCCATCACCAGGCCGCGCGGACACAGGCTCTCGAGCTGGCGCTCGATCTGCGCGCGCGGAATGCCGGTCACTCGCTCGAGGCGCCCGATACGCGAGAAGCCCCACGGCATCGCCGCGACCAGCCGCGCGTCCTCCTCCGAGTACAACTCGGCGAGCAGGGCCCGCAGCTTGTCGCTCCAGGGCGCACGCGTCGGGAGCCCGTCGATCTTTCGGCCGAGCTCCCGATAGACGTCCTTGCCTACGAGGTGCCCCATCGCTGCGCGCTCCCCGGCGGAGCCAGTACCAAGAGGCTATTCCACCTATCCCCTCGCGCGTTGACCTGCGGCAAACGGGAGGCATCGCGCCTTGCCGCCGATCGAAGCTTTTGACAGGGGCAGCACACGCTGCTAAACGTGAAGACAGCGAGGGGTCGCGCGCCGCGCCGGCCGCAGGTTGTCCGCCGCGCGGGGCCGAGCATCTCCGGAAGTCGCGGCAGGGGGCGTCTTTGCCCCGAAACGAAGATGCAGACGGACGAAAAGGGGGAACTTCAGATGGCCGGGAATGCCGTGGACGTGTTGGTTCATATCGACCAGACCCTGAACCACGAGCGCCTCGCCGCCGTGACGCGCGCGATCGCGGCGATGAGCGGCGTGGCGACGGCCGAGGGGCACGACGCCAAGCCGCATCTGGTGATCGTGACCTACGACTCCGAACAGGTGAGCGCCCAGCAGATCCTCGCCGCCGTGAAGGCGCAGGGCGTCAACGCCGAACTCGTCGGCTTGTAACGCTCGAGGATCGACGACGGGGGCGCCTCGCTTCGCAGCGCCCGCCGGTGGCGCTCGGCCGGCTATTTGGCCCCTGCGCTCTCACCCCAGCCGTTCACCGAGCCGACGTAGGCCCAGATGGCGTCGACCTGATCGGGCTTGATCACGCCTTCCCAGGCGGGCATCGCGCGGATGCCCTTGTTCACCGAGCGCACGAACCGCTCCTTGTCGCCCTTGGGGAAGGTGCGCAGGTCGTAGCCGATCGCGCCGGAGGTGACGAGGTTGAGGCCGTGGCACCGGGCGCAGAGGCTCGTGTAGAGCTTGCGCCCGGCTGCCACGGTTTCGCCCGCGTCGGCCGCGCGCGCCGGCACCGCGAGGAGCAGGCCGGCGAGCGCGAGCGCGGGGAGCGAAGCCCGTTTCATCTCACTGGAGCGCGAACGTCCACACCGAGCCGCCGGCCGGCACGTTGGCGACTTCCGGGTCGCCGGCGAGCGCGGCGTACACCGTCGACGAGCCGCTCAGCACCGTCACGTACTGCTTGCCGTTGCGCTCCCAGGTGATCGGCAGGCCGGAGATCCCGGAGCCGGTCTGGAATTGCCACAGCTGCTTGCCGGTGGCCGCGTCGAACGCCATGAAGGCGCCGGTCTGCGAGCCCGTGAACACCAGCCCGCCCGCGGTGGAGAGAACGCCGGACCAGTTCGGCGACTTGCTCGGCACTTCCCAGACCTTCTTGCCGGTCGCCGGGTTCCACGCAACGAGCGAACCGCGCAGGCCGTCCTCGGGTCCCGGGAATCCGCCGAGCTCCAGGCCGAGCCACCAGTTCGGGCCGCCCGGGCGATCCTGCTTGACGTACTTCACCTTCATGCCGAGGTTGATGGTGTTGAAGAACGCGAGCTTGCGCACCGGGTCGTAGCTCATCGGCATCCAGTTCTTGCCGCCGAACGCGCTCGGCCAGACTTCGATGAAGTCGGGCTGCTCCGCGCTCTTGCGCAGCGCCGCCGTCATCGGCGTGTCGATCGGCCGACCGGTCTTCATGTCGATGCCGGTCGTCCAGTTGACCTTGCGCGCGAACTGGTTGGCCGAGAGCAGCTTGCCGTTGGTGCGATCGAGCACGTAGAAGAACCCGTTGCGGTTCGCCTGCATCACCACCTTGGTGCTCTTGCCGCCGATCGGCAAGTCCGCGAGCACCAGCTCGTTGGTGCCGTCGTAGTCGTAGGGGTCGCCCGGCGAGAACTGGTAATGCCAAACGATTTCGCCGGTCGACGGCCGGATCGCGAGCACCGAGCAGATGTAGAGCGAGTCGCCGCCGCGCATCGCCGCGTTCCACGGCCCGCCGTTGCCGGTGCCCCAGTAGACGAGATCGAGCTCCGGGTCGTAGGTGCCGGTGAGCCAGGTCGGCCCGCCGCCGGTCTTGTACATCTCCGGGTTCCACGTGTCGCCGCCCTTCTCGCCGGGCGCCGCGGTCGTGTAGCGCGTCCACTTCTTGTCGCCGGTCTTGAGGTCCCAGCCGTTGATGAAGCCGCGCGTGCCGTACTCGCCGCCCGAGATGCCGGTGATCAGCACGCCGCCGGCGATCAGGGGCGCATGGGTCATGCTGTAGCCGCCCTTGTAGTCGGCGGCCTGCTTCTTCCAGATGGTCTTGCCGTCGGCCATCGAAACCGCCATCACGTGCGCGTCGATCGTGGTGCGGTAGAGAACGCCGTCGAGCGCCGCGAGGCCGCGGCTGTGGATGCCGCAGCACAGGAAGCCGCCGACGTCCGCCGGCAGCTCGATCGGCGTCTTCCACTTCTGCCGCCCCGTCGCGAGATCGATCGCCAGCGTGTGCGTGTGCGTGGCCACGTACATCGTGTCGCCGATGACGAGCGGCTGGCTCGAGGCGTTGGCCGGGTTGTCGAGGCTCACGTTCCACACCGGGACGAGCGACTTCACGTTGCTCGTGCCGATCTGCTTGAGGGGCGAGTAGCGCTGTTGACCCCACCCCATGCCGTAGGTCGTCACGTCCCGCGGCGTGGCCGCGTCGTTGCGAAGATCGGTGAGCGACTGCGCTGCGGCCGGGCCGCACGCGATCGCCGCGGCCGCGAGCGACGCGGCAAGGGTCGAAGCGAGCTTCATCGTTCCATCTCCTTTGGTGGTCGAGCAAGGATCCGCGCGCCCGAAGCCGCCCGGAGTCGGAACCCGCCCGCTGCCCTCTGCGGGGCGTGCTGCGCGGGTTTCCTGCCTGCGCGCGCGGGGCCCGTCTGCTTCCGGCCGGGCCGGCATCGCGCGGCGCGGCACAGAGTATTGGCAACCCTGCGCGTGGCGTCAATGCACGCCCGCGCGGGCGCGTCCGCCGTCGGCTGCCGGCGCCGGCGCGCGCCGGATCGCGCGGGGCGACCGACGCCCGCTCGCGGTCAGGCGTCCGTCCAGCCGCGAAGCGCGGCGAGCCGCGACCACTCCTCGCCGCGCGGCGCATCGATGACGACCCGCTCGCCGGTCACGGGGTGAGCGAGCGCGAGCGACTCCGCGTGCAGCCAAAGCCGCTGCATGCCGAGCAGCGCCGCGAACGAGCGGTTGTGCGCGCCCTTGCCGTATGTCGCGTCACCGATGATCGGATGCGCAATGTGCTTCAAGTGCCGGCGCAACTGGTGGCGGCGGCCGGTCGCGGGCGCGAGCCCCATGAGCGCATAGCGGCTCGTTTCGTGACGGCCGAGGCCGTTGGCGATCTCGAGCGTTGCAAGCCGCTCGTAGCGCGTGAGCGCGGGCTTCGCGACGGGCGCGGCCTCGGCGGGCCCACGTCCTTGGTACTCGTCGAAGCGCGTGGCGAGCGGGTGGTCTATCGTTCCGGCGCGCTCGGGCCAGCCCCGCACCAACGCGACATAGCGCTTCGCCACGCCGCCCGCGTCGAACGCCGCGCCGAGCACGCGTGCGATGTCCGCCGACAGCGCGAAGACCAGCACGCCCGATGTGCCCTTGTCGAGGCGGTGTACCGGCCACAGGCGCACGCCGAGCTGGTCGCGCACGATCTGCAGCGCGAATCGCGTCTCGTGCCGGTCGAGATCGGTGCGATGCACGAGCAGCCCCGGCGGCTTGGCGACGGCGACGAGCGACGCGTCGCGAAACAGGACGGGGAGGGCGCTCACCGCACGTCGCCATCCACGTAGAGCCAGCGCCCGCCCTCGCGCACGAACCGGCTCGTCTCGTGCAGGCGATGGGCGCGGCCGCCGCGCTTCGACCGCGCGACGAATTCGACCACGCCGCGATCGGCGCCGGTCTGCGCGCACGACCGGATGTCGAGCCCCAGCCACTTCAGCGACGGGTCGAGCGGGGCGAGTGCAGCCGGACGCGTGCTCGCGTGCCAGGTCGCGAGCAGGTAGTCGGCGAGGCCGAGGACATACGCGCTGTACCGGGAGCGCATCAACGCTTCGGGCGAAGGTGCGGCGAGATGCGCGGGCCCCGAGTGATAGCGGCCGCAGCAGTCGGGGTAGGCATGGCCGCTGCCGCAAGGGCAGTGTGTGTTCGGCGCCGCTTGCGTCATCCGCAGATGTTAAGCGTAGCGCCCGCTCGCGGGTGTCTCCAAACCCGCAAACGGCCTGAGGTCGAGTATCCTCACCCCGTCCGAACCGCCGACGGCGCATCGCGATGAGCCACAAACACGAAAAGCTGCTGCACGCGCTCTTCCAGGACCGGCCGGCCGGCAACATCCACTGGCGCGAGATCGAGGCGCTGCTGCATCACCTCGGCGCGTCGGTCGAGTCGCTCTCCGGCGCGCGCCTGCGCGTGAAGCTGAACGGCGTGGAAGGCGTGCTGCATCGGCCGCATCACGGCAACACGCTCGACCGCAGCGGGATCCAGCACGTGCGGGAATATCTCGCCCACGCCCGGGTGACGCCGGCCTTGTACGAAGCCTCGCGGCAGGCCGCGCCCGAAGGGCGCAAGCCCTCCTCCTGACCGCCGGCGCGCGGGCTGCGGGGGCGCCGGGGCCGCTCGCTATACTGCGGACGATGGTCCTGCCCTCGAAGACCCGTTCCGTGATCCGCGCGCTGCGACCGGCCGCGCGATGCTTCGCACCGGGGCCCGCTTGCAGCGCCTCGACTATCTGACGCTCGACTCCGAGCGGCTGCTCGCGTGGTCCGTCGCCGCATCGATCGCGGTGCACGCGGCCGCCCTGTTTCTGCCGTGGCTGAAGCTCGGCGCGCTCACCGTCGCGCCGCACACTCCCGCTCCGGCGCTCGAGGCGCGCCTCGTTCCGCTTCCGCCGCCCGCGAAGCCGGAGCCCGCGCCGCCGCCCACCGTGCTCAAGGACACGCTCGACCGTCCCGATCTCGAGAAGGCCCAGGATCCGATCAAGAAGGCGCCGCGCCGGCGTCTTGCCGAAGACGCGCCGCCGAGGCCCGAGCGCAAGCC
Organism: Burkholderiales bacterium; assembly: GCA_025458245.1. Classification (GTDB taxonomy): domain Bacteria; phylum Pseudomonadota; class Gammaproteobacteria; order Burkholderiales; family SG8-39; genus JAOAEA01. Next base: position 5,986 of record JALOSW010000072.1, on the reverse strand, counting down.
GCCGCCGCCGAAGCCGTCCGACGATCCGACCCGTAACGGCCCGGACCGGCCCCTCGACCTGCGCGTTCCGAGCGAAGAGCGCGCGGCCGTGCCCGAACGGCTCACGGGCGGCGAACTGCGCGAGGCGCTCGGGCGCTTGTCGGAGGAGATCTTCTATCCGCCCGAGGCGCTGCAGCGCGGCCTCGAGGGCGAGGTCGTCATCCTCGTGCGCGTCGGCGAGGGCGGCGCGATCCTCGATGCGTCGGTTGCGAGCGGGTCGGGGCACGCGATGCTCGACGAAGCGGCGGTGCGCGCGGTGCGGCGCCTGGGCCGGCTCTCGCCCTCGACCGCGAACCGGACGATACTTCTGCCCGTCCGGTTCCGGATCATGTGAGTGCGACGCGTACCGAACCCCGGAGCGGGTCGCGCCGCGCGCGAGCCGCAGACGTCGACTCCAACGCCGAATCCTGAATCCGTGCCCCTGAATCCTGACTCCCGAATCGCGAATCCCGAATCCTGAATCCTGAATCCTGCTCTTTCAGACCGGACCGTGCGCCACATCCCGAACGTCATCACCGTCTTCCGGGTGCTCCTCATTCCGGTGCTCGCTTGGCTGCTCGTGGAACGCAGCTACGCGGGCGCGCTCGCCGTGTTCGCGGTCGCCGCGGTGAGCGATTTCTTCGACGGTGTGATCGCGCGGCGCTTCGGCTTCATGACCGAGTTCGGAGCGCGCCTCGACCCGATCGCCGACAAGCTCACGATGCTGGTCACGACGGTGATGCTCGCCGCGCAGGGCTGGGTGCCGGTATGGCTCGCGGCGGCGATCGTGCTTCGCGACGTGGTGATCGTGAGCGGCGCGGTGGCCTACCATCTCATGGTCGGCCGCATTGCGATTTCGCCGACGTGGCTCTCGAAGCTCAACACCGCGCTCGAGTTCGTCACCCTGACGCTCGTCCTCGCCGAAGCGGCGAGCGCCGCCGATTTCCGCGCCTGGCTCCCGGCGCTCTTCGCCGTGGTGTTGGTTACCGTGCTCGCCTCGGGGGCGCAGTACGTCTGGGTTTGGAGCCGCAAGGCGAAAGAAGACGCTGAGACGACCCCATGAGCGGAGCGGCGGCGGACGGAAACCTTTTTGCCGGCCTCCCGGGAGGCGACGATGGCGAGGAGTTCCTCGCGCTCTTGTCGCGTGACGGCGTGCGCATCGAGCGCATCGTGTCGCGCGGCCACGCGAGCCCGCCTGGCTTCTGGTACGAGGAGCCGCAGGGCGAGTGGGTGGTGGTGCTCGCGGGCGAGGCGCACCTCCGATTCGCCGACGAGGCGGAGCCGCGCGTGCTCAGGCCGGGCGACTTCTGCGACATCGCGGCGGGGCGGCGTCACCGCGTCGAGTGGACCGACCCCGAAGGCGCGACCGTCTGGCTCGCAGTCCATTACGGCGCCGGCTGAAGCGTCGCGAGGCGATGACGCTGGCATTCGGCGACGAGCCGGAGGCGCGCGCGCCGGTAAGGTCGAGGACAGCGAAGCGGCGTAAACTCTTTCGCAGGTCGAACGTTCTCCCTTTTGAGCCGTTCGCCGCAACGGACCATCGGATAGAGGTCCGACCGGCACGCTTCGCGCGGTTTCCCGCGCGTGCCGGCTTCCTCCTCCCCCTGCATCGCTCATCAAGGAGATTTCCATGCAAGCACGCAAGCTACTCGTCATCGGCGCGACGCTCGTCTCGTTCGTCGCCGCCGGTTCCGCTTTCGCACAGGACAAGGCCGCCAAGCAGGCCGAGGTGAAGGCCAAAGCGATGGAGTCGCTCGAGGACTTCTACAAGGCCGATCCCAAGATCAAGGCCGAGGTCGCCAAGGCGCCCGGCTATGCGGTGTTCACGACCTACGGCATCAGCTTCCTCGTCGGCGGCGCGGGCGGAAAGGGCCTCGCGCACGACAACAAGACCAAGAAGAACACCTACATGGAACTCGGTCAGGCGAGCGCCGGCGTGCAGATCGGCGCGTCCGACACCCGCTACCTCTTCGTGTTCAAGGACGCCAAGTCGCTCGACGAGTTCGTCAACAAGGGCTGGGACGCGTCCATCGGCGGCGGCGTCGCCGGCGGCACGGGCAAGAAGACGGCCGGCAGCGGCGAAGGCACGTTCACCGGCGGTCAGATGTACACGCTGACCAAGGCCGGGCTGCAGGCGGGCGCGGCGGTGGCGGGCACCAAGGTGTGGAAGGACAAAGACCTCAACTGAGCGCGCGTGCCCGCGAGGGCGGGCGCATTCGGATCGACGGGGGCCGGCCTTGCCGGCCTTTTTCGTTCTTGCAGTCCACTCGGCGAGGCGGGGGGATAATCGCGTTCGTCGCCTTCCGATGCTCCCGCCCCGACGCCCGATGACGGACACCGACCGACTCGATCAGTTGCGCGCGCGACTCGCCGCGTTCGTCGCGGAGCGCGACTGGGATCAATTCCACAACCCGAAGAATCTCGCGATGGCGCTCTCGGCCGAGGCGGGCGAGCTGGTCGAGCATTTCATGTGGCTCTCGCCAGACGAGGCCGATCGCCTCTCCGCGGACTCGCTCGCCGAGGTCGAGCTGGAGATGGCCGACATCCTGCTCTTCCTGCTGCGCCTTTCCGATCGGCTCGGCGTCGATCTCGTCGCGGCCGCCGAGAAGAAGCTCGTGCTGAACGCGAAGAAATATCCGGTCGAGAAATCGAAGGGCCGCTCGACCAAGTACGACAAGCTCTGAAGGCGGGATTCAGAGTTCAGGATTCAGGATTCAGGATTCAGGATTCGGGATTCGGCATTCGGGTTCGCGCGTGCTCCTCGGTGCTCGGCGACGGGACGCGAGGTAAGATGGCTCGCCGGAAAACGAACGCGCGACATGTTCTCCCTTGACCTGCTCCGCTCGCTCGATCCGCGCCGCGTGCGATACCTGGACGACGTCCAGCATTTGCGGCGGCTCGCGCCGTGATCGAGCGCGCCCCGACGCGATCGCCTGAGCGCACGGCCGCCCGGCGGCGCGAGGCGATGCCGGGCCGACAGAGGCCGACTACCGGAAGCCGACCGCCGACAGCCGAATGCTCGCCTACCGCCATCTCTTCCACGCCGGCAATTTCGCCGACGCCTTCAAGCACGCGCTGCTCGCGCGGCTGCTCGTCGCGCTCGGGCGCAAGGAGAAGCCCTACGCATACATCGAGAGCCACGCCGGACTCGGGCGCTACGACCTTACGCATCCGTGGGCGCAGAAGAACGCCGAGTTCCGCGACGGCATCGGCCGCCTGTGGGAGCGCGAGGACGCGCCCGCCGCCCTGGCGACTTATCTCGACCTCGTGCGTGCGGAGAATCCCGACGGGCGCCTGCGTTTCTATCCCGGCTCCCCGGTGATTGCGGCGCGCCTCGCGCGCGCGCAGGACCGGCTGGTCCTCGCGGAGCTGAACGAGGACGATCGCGCCGAGCTCGCGCGCGTGCTCGCCCACGACCGCCGCGCCACCGTGCTCGGCATGGACGGCTATCAGGCGCTGAGGGCGAATCTCCCGCCGAAGGAACGGCGCGGCCTCGTGATGATCGACTCGTCGTTCGACCGTGCGGGCGAACTCGCGCGCGTGACCGAGGCGCTCGCCGGGGCGCACGCGCGCTGGGCGACCGGCGTATTCGCGCTCTGGTACCCGCTCATGGCGCCGCAGGCGATGCGCGGCTTCGAGCGCGGCGTCGTCGCGACCGGCATCCGCAAGATCCTGCAGATGGAGCTTTCGGTGCGGCCCGACGAATGGACCGAAACGCTGCGCGGCACCGGCATGCTCGTCGTGAATCCGCCGTTCGGCTTCGCCCCGGAGGCGCGCGAAATCCTCGCTTTCCTCGCGCCCGCGCTCGCGCAGTCGGGCTACGGTGCCGACCGCATGCGCTGGCTCGTGCCGGAGTAAAGCGTTGGCCGGAGATCCCTCGGCGGCCCGCACCCGGTTCGCGCTCGCGGCGATCGTGGTCGCGCAACTGCTCGGCGCATCGCTGTGGTTCAGCGCTAATGCGGCGGCGAGCGACCTTCAGCGCGTCTGGAGCCTCTCGCCCGGCGAGCTGGGCGTCCTCACGGGCGTCGTGACGCTCGGGTTCATCACGGGCACGCTCGCCTTCTCGCTCTCGGGTCTCGCCGACCGGTTTCCGGCGAGCCGGATCTTCGCAGCGTGCGCGTGGGCTGGCGCCGCGCTCAATGCCGGGTTCGCGCTGCTCGCCAGCGGACTCGCGGCGGGCGTTGCATGGCGCTTCCTCACCGGCTTCGCACTCGCCGGCGTGTATCCGCTCGGCATGAAGCTCGTGGTGGGCTGGGCGCCGAACCGCGCCGGCGAGACGCTCGGCTGGCTCGTGGGCATGCTGACCGTCGGCACCGCGCTGCCGCACGCCATCCGTTCGCTCGGCGCGGCGTGGCCCTGGCAGCAGGTGGTGCTCGCGTCCTCGGTGTTCGCGGTGATCGCCGGATTCATGATCCTCGCGCTCGGCGACGGCCCGCACCTGCCGCGTTCGGGCGCCGGCCGCGGCCTGCGCATCGGCGGCGTGTTGCGTGCGTTTCGCGTCCCGGCGTTCCGCGCTTCCGCGTTCGGCTATTTCGGCCACATGTGGGAGCTCTACGCCTTCTGGGCGCTGACGCCGTTCCTGGTCGCGCTCGTGCTCGCGAAAGACGGCGATGCGAGCCCGGCACGCATCTCGGCGTGGTCGTTCGCGGTGATGGGCATCGGGGCGCTCGGCTGCATCCTCGGCGGCGCCGCCAGCAAGCGCATCGGCAGCGGGCGCGTCGCCGCGCTCGCGCTCGCCGGGTCGGCCGCGATGTGCGCGCTGTTCCCGCTGGCGATGGGCGCGTCGACGGCGCTTCTGCTCGCGCTGCTGCTCGTGTGGGGATTCGCGGTGGTGGCGGATTCGCCGCAGTTCTCCGCACTCTCGGCACGCGCCGCGCCGCCGGATCTGGTGGGCAGCGCACTCGCGATCCAGAACGCCATCGGCTTTCTCATCACCACCGCCGGCATCGCCGCGGCGACGGCGCTGCTGCCCTCGCTCGACGCGCGCGTGGCGTGGCTGCTCCTGCCGGGCCCGCTGCTCGGGCTGGTCGCGATCATGCCGCTCGCCACCGGGCGGGTGAAGGTGGGATAGGGCGAAGTGCGTTCACCACGGAGACACGGAGGACACGGAGGGCCACGGAGAATCGCCAAGGGTCGAGCTGCAGCGGGTTGCCGCCGGCCCGGCCTCGCAGCGGCGCGCGACGTGCTTCGTATCGCCGCACACGGAGGGCTTCGCACCTCCGTGTCTTCGCGATGACCTCTCTGTCGAATCGCACCCATGCCCGGCCTCTTCGATCCCGATCCGATCGGCGCCCCGGCCGGTCCGCGGCGGCGGATCATGCATCTCGACATGGACGCGTTCTTCGCGTCCGTGGAGCTTCTTCGGCGGCCGGAGCTGAAGGGCAAGCCCGTCGTTATTGGCGGGCGCGCCGAGACGTGGAGCAGGGGCCCCGTTCACGGGGATGCGACCGTCGAGGCGCGCACGGTGGCTCGCGGCAAAACGGCGCACCACGGCCCGACTTCGGGGTCGCATCCAGCGGCGATGCCGCCGGAGCCTGCTCCGCCCGGCGCGGGCCACGGCGACCCGACTCGGCGAGGGGTCGTATCCACCGCGACCTACGAAGCGCGCAATTTCGGCGTGCGCTCCGGGATGCCGCTCCGCACGGCAGCGAAGCTCTGCCCCGACTGCATCTTTCTGCCGGTGGATTTCGACGAATACCGGCGCTACTCGGCGATGTTCAAGGCGGCGATGCGCGCCGTCTCGCCCCAGATGGAGGACCGCGGCATCGACGAGGCGTTCCTCGATATCACCGACGTGCGGGGCGACAGCGAGGAGATCGCCGCCGGCCTCAAGGAGCGCATCCTCGCGGAGACCGGCCTCAGCTGCTCGATCGGCATCGCGAAGAACAAGCTCCTCGCCAAGATGGCCTCGGAGCTGAAAAAGCCCGACGGCCTCACGATCCTCGGCGAGGGCGACCTCGAGCGGCGC
>JALOSW010000071.1 GCA_025458245.1 Burkholderiales bacterium | reverse complement strand
CGGCGCCGCGCTCGTCTGGGACTTCACGTTCGAGTCGGGCGGCCGCAGGCAGACGGTGCGCGGCGCGAGCCACCTGCGCTTCGCGGCCGACGGCCGCATCGCGCATCACCGCGACTACTGGGACCCGGCGGAAGAACTCTACGAGAAAGTGCCGGTGCTCGGCGGCCTGATGCGTGCCATCAAACGGCGCCTGAGGGCGTAACCCTCGCGCCACCGGCGCCCGGTCAGGGCCGCAGCACGCGGATCTCGCGCGGATCGATGCCGACTTCGACGCCTGCGCCCGGGTCGAACCAGGGCGCTCCCGTCAAGTGCGGCGCGTCGACGAGGATGTCGGCGCCGCCCACGCGCACGCGATAGCGCACGAACTCGCCGAGGAACTCCCGCTCGGCCACGGCGCCGGCGAGCCAGATGCGCGCCGGATCGGCGCGCGCGGCCGAGACGCTCACGCCGTGCGGCCGGAACGCGAGCGTGACGTCGCCGCTTCCCGGCAGTGATTCCGAAGGAGGCAGCGGCACCGGCCCGACCTGGGGCGAGACGAACGTGGCGCCTTCGCCGGCTCCCGTCTGCAGGTTGCCGTCGAGCAGATTGATCGAACCCACGAACTCGGCGACGAACCGGCTCGCCGGCGCGTCGTAGAGCTCCACTGGCGTCCCGGTCTGCACGATCCGGCCTTCGCTCATGACGGCGATGCGGTCGCAGGTGGTCATGGCCTCCTCCTGGTCGTGCGTCACGAAAATGGTCGTGATGCCGAGCTTGCGCTGCAGCTGCACCAGCTCGCGGCGCATGTGCACGCGCAGCTTCGCGTCGAGGTTCGAGAGCGGCTCGTCGAGGAGCAGCACGCGCGGCTCGATCGCGACGGTGCGCGCAAGCGCCACCCGCTGCTGCTGCCCGCCCGAGAGCTGGCCGGGGCGACGGTCGGCGAGATCCTGCAGGCCCACGAGCGCGAGCGCGTCGGCGACCCTGCGCCGGATCTCCTCGCGCGGCCGGCCCCGCTCCTCGAGCCCGAACGCGACGTTACCGGCGACCGTCATGTGCGGCCAGAGCGCGTAGCTCTGGAACACCATGCCGACGTTCCGCTCCCACGGCGGAACGCGCGTGACGTCGTCGCCTCCGATCCGCACGTGGCCCGACTGCGCGTGGTTGAACCCGGCGATCAGCCGCAGCAGCGTCGACTTGCCGCACCCCGACGGCCCGAGCAGCGCGAAGAACTCGCCGGGCGCGATGGCGACGTCGATGCCGCGCAGCACCTGTGTTGCACCGAACGCCAGGCTCACGTTCTCGACCTCGACCCGCACGGGCTCCGTCATGGCTTCGTCTCCTGCTGCGCCGAGCGTCCCGCCATGAAGCGGTTGCTCGCATAAGTTCCGACCGCCACGATCACCACCGCGACGACACCGAGTGCCGCGCCGGGTCCGCGGCCGGCGATCGACTGCATGTAGAGGTAGATCCCGTACGACATCGGCGCCATGCTCTCCGACGATGCGAGCAGCAGCGTCGCGGAGAGCTCGACCGCGGCGGTGATGAAGCTCGTCACGAACCCGGCGAGGATGCCGCCCGCCATGAGCGGCACCACGATGCGCTGGATCGTTCGGCGGCGCGAAGCGCCGAGGTTCTCGGCGGCCTCTTCGAGCGAGGCGTGCAACTGCTGCAGCGCGGCCGTGCACGAGCGCACCGCGTAGGGAAGGCGACGCACCGAGTAGGCGATCGGCAGGATGATCCAGCTTGCGGTGAGCGCGCCCCCGAGCCAGGGGATCTCCACGCCGCGGAAGAGCCGGAGATAGCCGATGCCCAGCACGACGCCGGGGATCGCCAGGGCCGCCGCCGCGCCGAGGTCGAGGAACTGCCGACCCGGCAGGGGGGTGCGAAGAACGAGGTATGCGATGGTCGTGCCGATGACGATGTCAACGAACGCGGCGAGCCCGGCGTACACCAGCGTGTTTACGATCATGCCGGACGAGTCGGCGAACACCGTCCGATAGTTCTCGAGCGTGAACGCCTCCGGCACCACGCTGAAGCTCCAGACTTTCGAGAACGAGAGGAGAAGTATCCCGAGGTGCGGCGAGAGCACGAGCAGGAGGACCAGTGCGATCCAGCCGTACGCGAGCACCGCCTGCCCCCGCGAGAGCCTGCGCCGCGGTGCCGCCGCGCCGCCGCGCTGCACGGTGGCGTAGTCGCGGCCCCTGAGCGCTCGCGCCGACAGCCACATCGCGAGGATGGAGAACGCGATCATGATGACGCTGATCACGTAGCCGAGCGGATCCTCGATGCCCATCGACGTGATGCGCAGGTAGGCCTGCGGCGCGAGCATGTTGGTGACGTTCAGCACGAGCGGGGTGCCGAGGTCGTCGAACACCTTGACGAACACCAGCGAGGCGCCCGCGACGTAGCCGGGCATGGCGAGCGGGAACACGACGCGCCGGAACAGGCGGAACCCGTGCGCGCCGAGATTCTGCGCCGATTCCTCCATCGCCGGGTCGATGTTGGCGAGCGCGACGGAAAGATTGAGCAGGATGAACGGGAAGTAGTGCAGCGCCTCGACGAAGATGACGCCGTTCAATCCCTCCATGAACGGCACGTTCACGCCGAGCCAGTCGCCGAGCAGCAGGTTCACCGAGCCGTTGCGCCCGAAGATGAGCTGCATCGCCACCGCGCCCACGAACGGCGGCATCACGAGGGGCAGGACGCCGAGCGTCTGGACGGCGAGCGCGCCGCGCAGCCGGAACCGCGACGTGAAGTACGCGATCGGCAGCGCGATGACGGAGGCGACCAGAACCGACGCTGCGGCCACGTAGAGGCTGTTCCAGAACGACTCGCGCAGCAGCGAGACGCCGAAGAACGCGCCGAAGTGCGAGAGCGTGACGCCGCCGGCGCCGTCCGCGAACGCGATCCAGACGACGGCGAGGACCGGAACGACGAGAAATGCGGCGAGGAAGAGGGCGATCGCGCCGGCGATCGCGGCCTGGGCGAGGGTTGGACGCGCCGTCACCGGTCGACCGGCACGGCGAGGCCCGATGCGGCGCCGCGCCGGCTCACTTGACGGTCGCAGCGGCCTGGTTGGCGAGCGCGATGGCGCGCGCGTAGTTCTTCTTCGCCTCGGTCGACCAGTGCTCTTCGAGGGCAGTGACGCGCTTGGTGGTCTCGGCGTCCTTCTTGGTCGCGCGGAACGCGGCCAGGAAGCCCTTGTCGCGGGATTTCGGCTCGTCGACCACGCTCGTGTACGCGATCGCCCGCGCCTCGGCGAGCAGTTTCTCGCCCTGCGGGTTCGGCTTGGCGGCGAGCTTCGCCGCGGCTTCGTTGATCGCCTTCGTCGCCGCGACCAGCTCCTTGTGGCGGAACGTGATCGTCTGGTCGAAGAGCGACGACACGAGGTAGTAGCGCTCCTCCGACAGGTTGGCGTCGAAATTCACCTTCGGCTTGATGGTTCCCGCATAGGGGTTCGGGAAGCCCTTGGGGGCTTTCTCGTAGGTCTTCGGCAGCACCGGCAGCCGCATCACCTTGGGGTCGAGCAGTACGAGCTGCCCCTCCTCCGAGAGCGTGAAGGCGATGAAGCGCTTGCCGAGGTCGGGGTTCTTCGCACCCGCGACGAGCGCGATATTGGCCGGAACGATGGCCGTGACCGACGGATAGACGAACTCGACCGGGAAGCCGTTCGCCTTCGCCGCGAGGCCGAAGAAGTCGATGACCAGGCCGATTCCGTATTGCCCGTTCGACACGCCGTCGGGCACCGCGAAGCTGCGCTCGGTGATGGCGGCCGCGTTGCCGCCGATCTGCAGGAGCTGCGACCAGCCTTTGTCCCATCCCTCGCCCTGCAGCACGGTTTCCACAGTGAGATGAGTCGTGCCCGAGCGCGACGGCGACGATGTCGCCACGTGACCGAAATAGACGGGCTTCGCGAGATCTGCCCACTCGCGCGGCTCCGGCAGCTTGTTGGCCTTGAGATAGCGCGTGTTCCACATGATCCCGTAGCCCGCGAGCGCCTGGCCGCGGTAGAAGCCTTCGGGATCGTTCACCGGATAGTTGCCGATCTTCGCGGGGATGCCGGCCACTCCCGGGTCGAACTTCTCGAGCAGCTTGTCGTTGGCGAGCACCTCGAACGCGTCGGGTGCGCTCGCCCAGAACACGTCGGGGCGGCTGCCTGGCGCCAGTTCGCGCACGTAGGCGACGCCCGCGACGGTGTTCTTGTTGAGGATCTCGACCTTGGTGCCGGGGTTCTTCGCCTCGAACGCCTTCCGGTAAGCGTCCGTGAGTTCCTTCGGGAACGACGTGATCACCGTAACCTGCTGACCGGACGCGATCGGGGCCGCGAGCGCGGCGCCGGCAGCGGCGAGCGCGGCGGCGAAGCGGCGAAGCGCGTGCAAATTCATGTCCATCCCCCTCCCATCGTCGCGCCGGCTCGATGCCGGCGTCGTATCGTCGCCCGTGCCCCGGCGTAGCGCGGCGCCCGCTACTGCTTCGTCTCGACCGGCTTCGTCTCGACCGGCGCGGGTTTGCCCGGCGGAATGATCTCGAACACCTGTACGACCTTGCGCACGCCGCTCGTCTGGCGTGCCACCCGGGTCGCGACGTCGGCCTCCTTCTGGGTGAGCAGACCCATCAGGTAGACGATGCCGGCCTCGGTGACGACCTTCACGTGAAGCGGATTCACGCCCTCCGCGCCGACCAGCCGCGCCTTCACCTGGCTCGTGATGTACGAATCGTTCGAGCGGTTGGTGAGCGAACTCGCCGGGCCGATCGCAAGCTCGTTGGTCACGCTGCGCACGTCGGCGACTCCGGCCGCGAGACGCTCCGCCTCCTGCTTCACCGCCTCGGTGGCGGCTTCGCCGGTGAGCAGGACGTTGCGGTTGAAACTCGTCACGTTGACGTGGATCTGGTCTTTGAAGCGGTCGTTCAACCGGTTCTGCACCGTCCACTCGATGCGCTCGTCGGCCGCGATCACGTCGGGCAGGCGGCGGTCGGTGACGACCATGGCGCCGCCGGCTGCGGCACCGCCGATGACGGCGGCCGCGCAGCCGCCGAGGATCGTTGCCGCCGCGAGGACCACGGCGACGAATGCGAGTCTGATCTCTTTCATTAGGTTCCCAGTAAGAGGGTGTCGATGCCGTCGCACAGGCAGTGCAGCGTGAGCAGATGCACTTCCTGGATCCGGGCGGTGCTCGAATGCGGCACGCAGACGTGCGCGTCCGAGTCGGAAAGCATGTTCGCCATCGCGCCGCCCGACTTCCCGGTCAACGCGACGACGCGCATGTCGCGCTCGTGCGCCGCCGTCACGGCCGCCATCACGTTCTTCGAGTTGCCCGAGGTCGAGATCGCGAGCAGGACATCGCCCGGCTGGCCGAGGGCGAGCACCTGCTTGGAGAAGACCTGGTTGTAGTCGTAGTCGTTCGCGATCGACGTCAGCGTCGAGGTGTCGGTCGTGAGCGCCATCGCCGCGAGGCCGGGACGCTCGCGCTCGAAGCGGTTGAGCAGCTCGGCGGCGAAGTGCTGCGAGTCGGCGGCCGAGCCGCCGTTGCCGCACGCGAGGATCTTGCCGTTCGCGAGCAGCGTCTTGACCATCAGATCGATGGCGCGCGCGATCGGTGCGGCGAGCACGTCCACGGCCTTCAGCTTCGTCTGCGCGCTGTCCGCGAAGTGCTGCCTGATGCGGGCGTCGATGTCCATTCGCAATGCCGGTGAATGAGAGGAGCGGGATTTTAGCATTCGGGCCGAGCACGGCCGGCGAGCGTCGCCGCCACCCGACGCGGCGCTACTCGATGTACACCTCGAACTCGACCCGCATGCGCGGATTGGGATGCTCGCGGACCTTCGATACGCGGGCGCGCAGCGGCTCGCCCCGGTCGAGCGCCCAGGCAACCGCCGCGTTCTCGGCGCGCGGGACATAGCCGAGCATCCGGCCCTGCCATTCGACCCGCACCGCATTCGGATCGTGGGGATTCGCCGGCTCGCGAACGAGCGCGAGCGCGTCGCCGGGCTTGATTTCGGCGAACACGGCCGGCGCATCGTGGTAGCGGAAGCCCGCGAGCGGCGAGCTTTGCACGAGGAGACGCACCTGCTGGGCGGGCACGGCGGTCGCGGCCAGCGCGAGCAGGGCGATCGCTGACTGGAGCAGGAACCGCCGACGCAGAGGGCGCGCAGGGCGCCAATGAACGCAGAGGATCGGGTGCACGAGGGCGAATCGCGCCACGCGCGCCGAGCCCCGGATGGATTCCTCTGCGGCCCTCCGCGCTCTCTGCGACCTCTGCGTCGAAGCTCTAAGCGGAGAACGCATCGCGAATCCACTCGACCGCTTCGGGCGCGAGCCGGTCGAGCACGACCACGTCGAAGCGGCACGCGCGCTCGGGCTTGCCCGCGAGATAGTGACCGGCAGCGGCGAGGAGCTTTCTCTGTTTGGCGCGCGTGACGCTCGCCGCCGCGCCGCCGAACGCGCTGCTCGACCGGAAGCGCACTTCCGCGAAGACCAGCGTCGCCCCGTCGGCGAGGATGAGATCGATCTCGCCCATGCGGCAGCGATAGTTGCGCGCGACGACGCGCAGACCCTTGCGCTCCAGGAAAGCCGCGGCAAGATCCTCGGCGGCGGCGCCGTCCGCGGCGCGCGTCAAGGCGTTCGCCCCGCGGCGCGATCGCTTGCCGCGCCGTGTCGTGCCGCGCACAATCGCTCGCGGTCGCAGGAGGCGACGGAACCGGAAAGGCGGGGGCGGTGGACGACGCGCATCGGGGCGCAGGATCGGTAGGGCGGCGCGGACGATTATATGTGGTGGCCACGCCCATCGGGAATCTCGCCGACATCACCCTGCGCGCGCTCGACACGCTGCGCGCCGTCGACGTGGTGCTCGCCGAGGACACGCGCACGACCGGGCAACTGCTCTCCCAGCATGGCGTGCGTGCGCGGCTGAAGGCGCTGCACGAGCACAACGAGGCGTCGGCGGCGTCCGCTGTGGTCGAGATGCTGCGCGCGGGGGAGCAGGTCGCGCTCGTGTCCGACGCCGGGACGCCCGCGATCTCCGATCCCGGCGCGCGGCTCGTGCGGCACGTGCGCGAGGCGGGGTTCGCCGTCGTGCCGATTCCCGGGCCGAGCGCGCTCGCGGCGGCGCTCTCGGTTTCGGGAACCGAAGGCGCGTTCGCGTTTCTCGGCTTCCTGCCGGCGAAGTCCGGCGCGCGCGTCGCCGAGCTCGAGCGCTGGCGCGACTTCCCGCACGCGTTGGTGCTGTACGAGGCGCCGCATCGCGTGCGCGAGACGCTCGCAGACCTCGCGCGCGTGCTCGGCGTCGAGCGTGAAGTCCTGATCGCCCGCGAGCTGACCAAGCTCTTCGAACAGATCCACGCCTGCGCGCTCGGCGAGGCCGAGGCGTGGATCGCGGCCGATGCGAACCGCGAGCGCGGCGAGTTCGTGCTCGTCGTGTCGCCGCCGGCGGCGCCGCGCGAGCGCGAAGCGGCGGAAGGCGAGCGGGTGCTGTCGATCCTTCTGGAAGCGGTGCCCGTAAAGCAGGCGGCGAAGCTCGCCGCGGCGATCACCGGTGCGCGGAAGAACGAGCTCTACGCGCGGGCGCTGGAATTGAGGAAAGGATTCAACGCAGAGGACGCAGAGGACGCAGAGGGCCGCAGAGAGGGGAGTTGATTCGCGGCCGGCCTAAGCGACTCGGCCGCGCTTCGAAGCGGCGCCGGTCGTGGGAAAATGCGGCCATGGACACGATCACGATCACCCGCCCCGACGACTGGCACCTGCACCTGCATGGCCGACGTGCTCGCGCACACGGCGCGGCAGTTCGCCCGCGCCATCGTCATGCCGAACCTCAAGCCGCCGGTCACGACGGTCGCCGCCGCCGCCGCGTATCGAGATCGCATCCTCGCGGCGCTCCCGAACGGCGCGTCGTTCACGCCGCTGATGACGCTGTACCTCACCGACAACACCGCGCCGGACGAGATCGCGCGCGTGAAGGCGAGCGGCTTCGTGCACGCGGTCAAGTACTACCCCGCGGGTGCAACCACCAATTCCGATTCCGGCGTGACCTCGCTCGACCGCGCGTTCCCCGCAATCGAGGCGATGGCGAAGCACGACTTGCCGCTTCTCCTCCACGGCGAGGTGACGACGCCGGGCGTGGACGTATTCGACCGCGAGCAGGCGTTCATCGACACGGTGCTCGCCGAGATCCGGCGCCGTTTCCCCGACTTGCGCCTGGTGCTGGAGCACATCACGACGCGGGAGGCGGTCGAATTCGTCGCGGCCGCGCCGGCGAACGTCGCCGCGACGGTCACGGCACACCACCTCCTCTACAACCGGAACGCGATCTTTCAAGGCGGGATCCGGCCGCACTGGTATTGCCTGCCCGTGCTGAAGCGCGAGGCGCATCGCCAGGCGCTCGTGCGCTCGGCGACGAGCGGCAGCGCGAAGTTCTTCCTGGGCACCGACAGCGCGCCGCACGCGAAGCACACCAAGGAGCACGCGTGCGGCTGCGCCGGCTGCTACACGGCGCACGCGGCGCTCGAGATGTACGCGGAGGCGTTCGAGGCGGCGGGCGCGCTCGATCGTCTCGAAGGGTTCGCGAGCTTCCACGGCGCGGATTTCTATCGCCTGCCGCGCAACCGGGGCGCGGTCACGCTCGCGAAAGAGCAGTGGGACGTGCCCGCCGAGTACGGTTTCGGCGGCGAAGCGCTGGTGCCGCTGCGCGCGGGCGAACGGCTGGCGTGGCGCATGCAGGATTGAGCCGCGGGCAGGGCGGCGGCGCGGCGCCCCACTGGGATCGCGATGCGCTGATCGCCTCGCCGTTCTTCGCGTCGGTCGCGCCCGCGCTCGCGACCCTTCCGGCCGATCGGTTCCCCGCGCGCGAGGATCTGAACGCGCTCGCGGCGTCCCGCGCCGTGACGAGCGGCGGCGGCGCGGCGATCCGGTTCGTGGCGCCTGCAGTGTCGACCTCGTTCGAGGACCTTTACGAGGTCCGCATCTTTCGCGACGGCGAGGTGGCGACGCGCGAGGACAACTGGCACGACCTCTTCAACGCGCTCGTCTGGGTGATGTTCCCGCGCACGAAGGCGGTGCTCAACGCGCACCACTATCGCGAAATGCTGGCGCGGCGCGGGGAGCGGCTGCGCGGCACGGCACGCGACGTGCTGACGCTGTTCGACGAGGGCGGCGTGCTCGTGGCCTGCGCCGACGCTTCGCTTGCCGAGCTGCTGGTCGGCTTCCGCTGGAAGGAACTCTTCTGGCAACGCCGCGCCGACGTCGCGCGCGCGATGCGCTTTAGCGTGTTCGGGCACGCGATCCACGAGAAGGCGGTCGCGCCGTTTCGCGGCATCACCGCGAAAGCCCTGATCCTGCCCGTCGCGCGCGAGGCGCTGGCGCTGCCGCTCGACGCGGAACTCGCGATGCTCGACGAGCGCGCCGCGGCGCATTTCGCGAATCCGGAAGCGCTCGCCACGACGCGCGGCCTGCCGCCGCTGCCGGTGCTCGGCATTCCGGGCTGGACGCCGGAGAATGCGGATCCGGCTTACTACGACGACACCGATCACTTCCGGCCCGGGCGCACGCGCCACGAAGGCGCATCCACGAACATCCGGTAACAGCTGTTACGTTTGCGAAATGCCGGACGCCGCGCGATGCCGTTAGGCTCGACCCGTCGCGTCCGGGGATTTCTGCCGATGGTGCGTCTCGCCTTGCCGCTTCTTCTCGTCGCCGCGCTCGCCCCCGGGCGCCTGGTTGCGGCGGATTTCGGCGAGCGCGCGAACGCCGGCGCGGATCGCGTCCGCGTCGCGACGGCCGACTGGCGAGATGCCGGGCGCGATCGCGTCCTGCCGGTGAAGCTCTACGCGCCCGATGGGGCCGGGCCGTTCCCGGTGATCCTCTTCTCCCACGGTCTGGGCGGGTCGCGCGAAGCGGGCGGCGAATGGGCGGAACACTGGGCGAGCCACGGGTACCTGGTCGTCGCGCTCCAGCACCCCGGCAGTGACGCCTCGCTCTGGCGCGGTGCGGCGACGCCCGCCGACGCGGTGCGAGGCATGCGCTCCGGAATGACCGCGCAGCAATATGTCCTGCGCGTCGAGGACGTCCGGTTCGTGATCGACGAACTCGCGCGGCGGCGCGACGCCGGCGACCCGATCGCCGCGAAGGCGGACCCGCGCCGCATCGGGATGAGCGGCCACTCCTTCGGTGCGCAGACGACCCAGGCGATCGCCGGCGAGGGCTTCCCGGTCGCTGCGAAGCTCGGAGAGCCTCGGGTCCGCGCGGCCATCGCATTCAGCCCTTCAGCGCGCGGCGCGGAAGCGGCTCTCGGGGAGCGATTCGGCGGCATCGCGGTGCCGTTCCTTTCGATCACGGGCACGCGCGACGGTGACGTCGCGGGGACCGGCGCAACGCCCGAGAACCGCATGCTGCCCTTCCGCTACATGCGGCCGCCGGACAAGTATCTCCTCGTGCTCGCCGGTGCCGATCACATGGTCTTCAACGGACAGCCGGGGCTGCGGCGCGCATCGTCCCCGGAAGAGGCGGCGCACGGCCGGGCGGTGAAAGCGGCGACGCTCGCTTTCTGGGACGCCCATCTCAAGCACGATGCGGGTGCGAAGGCCTGGCTCGCGAGCGGCGGGTTCGCGAAGGCACTCGGCGCTGCAGGCACGTTTTCCGCGAAGTGACGTGCCGGTAGCGTAGAATCGACTCCTGCGAAGTCGGCCAGGCAGTCGCCATGAGCCGTCAGAGGAAAGTCCGGGCTCCGAAGAGCAGGATGCCGGTTAACGACCGGGCGCCGCGAGGCGACGGAAAGTGCAACAGAAAACACACCGCTTCCACCCGTCGGACTTGGCGTGAGGCGCGCAAGCGCTTCACGCCAAAGTCCCCCAAGCGAGCAGGATGCCGCGAGGCGCTCTGCCCGGGCGGGCGGCAGCAAGGGTGAAATGGTGCCCCGTCCGGAAGGGCGGGGGCGGCACGGTTGGGCGTGCCGCAGGTAAGAGCTCACCGCGGTCCTGGCAACAGGGCTGGCTGGCAAACCCCATCCGGAGCAAGACCAAATAGGCAGGCCCTGCGCACCGCTCGCGCGGTGCCCATAAGGGCTGCTCGCCCGAGCCTGCGGGTTGGTTGCTCGAGCCCCGGGGCGACCCGGGGCCTAGACGAATGACTGCTGCGGGGGCGCGAGCCCTCGACAGAACCCGGCTTATCGGCCGGCTTCGCCCCTTCTTCCGCGGCTTCCCGCGCCGCGCGCGATCGCGCAGAATCGGCGCCGTGACCGGCCGCACGCTCTTCGACAAGCTCTGGGACGATCACGTCGTCGCGGATCTCGGCGACGGCGTCGCCTTGCTCCACGTCGACCGGCATCTCCTGCACGACCTCGGATCGTCGTCCGCGTTTCACGATCTCGAGCGGCGCGGCCTCGTCCTGCGCAACCCCGAGCTGCACTTCGCGACGGCGGACCACGTCGTGTCGTCGGCGACGGGCCGCACGGGCGGCGTTGCCGATTGGGCCGATCGGCACATCGCCGGTCTGCGCGAAGGATGCCGGCGATGGGGCGTGCGTCTCGCCGACGTCACCGACGCCACTCAGGGCATCGTGCACGTGGTCGCCCCCGAGCTCGGCATCAGCCAGCCCGGGATGCTCGTCGTCTGCGGCGACAGCCACGCGAGCACGAACGGGGCGCTCGGCGCGCTCGCTTGGGGCATCGGTACCAGCGAGCTCGTGCACGTGATGGCGACGCAGACGGTGCTCGCGCGCCGCCCGCAGCGGATGCGAATCACTTTCGACGGGCGGCTCTCGCGGGGCGTCGAGCCGAAGGATCTCGCGCTTGCGCTCATCGGCAGGATCGGCGCCGCCGGGGGGCGCGGCTACGCGGTCGAGTATGCGGGCGAAGCGGTGCGCGCGATGTCGATGGACGGCCGAATGACGCTGTGCAACCTCACCATCGAACTCGGCGGGCGCATCGGGCTCGTCGGGCCCGACGACGCGACGTTCGGGTACCTCGAAGGCAGGCCGTTCGCGCCGCGTGGCGCCCATTGGGAGCGCGCGCTCGATGCCTGGCGCGCGCTGCCAACCGACGCGGACGCGGTCTTCGACCACGAGGTCGCGTTCGATGCGGGCGCGGTGACGCCGCAAATCACGTGGGGCACATCGCCCGCCCACACGATTGGCCTCGGCGAGAGAATCCCCGATCCTGCGGCGTGCGCCGACCCATCCGAACGGCAGGCGATGACCGCCGCGCTCGACTACATGGGCCTCGCGCCCGGCCGGCCGGTGGCCGGGACGCGGATCGATCGCGTCTTCATCGGCTCGTGCACGAACAGCCGCCTCTCCGATCTCGAGCGGGCCGCGGCCGTCGTGCGCGGGCGTCGCGTCGCACCGGGCGTCGTGGCGTGGGTCGTACCCGGCTCGCAGCTCGTCAAGCGCGCGGCCGAGGCGCGCGGCCTCGATCGTGCGTTTCGCGAGGCCGGCTTCGAGTGGCGCGAGCCGGGCTGCTCGCTGTGCGTCGGCGCGAACGGGGACATGGTCGCGCCGGGCGAGCGGTGCGTTTCCACCTCGAACCGGAACTTCGTGGGTCGCCAGGGCCCCGGGGCACGCACGCATCTCGCGAGCCCCGCCGTCGCGGCAGCGTGCGCGCTGGCCGGCGAGATCATCGGCGCCTTGCCGGAGACGGCGGCATGAGCATCGAAAAGCTCGTCGTCGTCGAGGGCGTGGCCGCGCCGCTCGCGCTCGCGAACGTCGACACCGACATGATCATCCGCATCGAGCGCCTCGCCAAGCTCCCGCGCGCGGACCTCGGCCGGTATGCGTTCGAGCCGCTGCGCTATCGGGCCGACGGCAGCGAAGACCCGGCGTTCGTCCTGAACCGGCAGCCGTTTCGCGACGCGCGCATCCTCGTCGCAGGCGCGAATTTCGGCTGCGGCAGCTCGCGCGAGATGGCAGTGTGGGCGATCGCCGGCCTCGGCATCCGCGTGATCGTCGCGCCGAGCTTCGGGGAGATCTTCTTCGCGAACTGCTTCCAGAACGGGGTGCTGCCGGTGGTGCTGCCTGCGCCGACGGTCGCGCGCATCGCGTCGCGCCTCGAGGCCGAGCCGGCCGCGGCACACATGACCGTCGACCTCGAGCGCTGCGAGATCTGCACGGACTGGGGCGAGACCCTCGCCTTCGCCGTCGAATCGCTGCGCCGGCGCATGCTCCTTGAAGGCGCCGACGAACTCGAACTCACGCTCGCGCGCGAGCCCGAGATCGCGGCATTCCAGGCGCGCGATCGCGAGCGCCGGCCGTGGGTCTACGGGAACGGCTAAACCGCGAAAGCGCAAAGGTCGCAAAGGAACGCGAAAGGTCAAGCTGTGGCGGGCCTCGAGCGCCGGCCTGATTGCCGAAGCGATCACCGTGAAATGGCTGGTGAGCCCGCTTCCCAACTTTGCGAAACTTCGCGTCTTTTGCGCCTTTGCGGTTCCAGCTGGTCTCCTCGCAGTTCCCTGCTCGCGGCTGCCTAGGCCGTGGCGATCGTGTGCGCCTGCACGGCCACGATCGCCTTCGCCTGGTTGAAGTCCGGCGCGTAGCCGGATGCATACAGGCAGCACGCGAGCTGGTTCAGGATCGGTAGCGGCACCGCGGCGTGCCCGCCGAGCGAGCGCCGGATGAGAGCGGCGGTCGCTTTCGCGTCGATGGAATCGGGCGGCGGCGGGCCGCCCTCGTCGACCGTGAGCTCCTGCTCGAACAGCACGCGCGCCGCGCCGTCTTCGACGTGCTCGATGCGCGGCCGTCTGCGCGGATTCGCGTAGGGCTCGCCTTCCGTGCCGCGCATCACGATCGCGCGCTCGCCGCTCGCCACCAGGAACTCATGGATGCGCGCGAAGTAGTGGGGATGCGTGACCCCGATCACGCGCAAGCCCTCGCCGCCGAACGGATCGACGAGCTTCGCCAGCGTGTGCGCCGTATTGCGTACCCCGAGACGGTTGCGCAGCCCGAGGAGCGACGCGAGGCCGGGCGAAAACACCCCTGTCGGCACGAACGCGACGTCGCCGCGGTCGAGAGCCGCCTGCGCCTGCGCGAGCGTCGCCGACGGCAGCACCCCCAGCTCGCGAAAGACATGCGCGGTGGTCACCCGGCCATGACCCTCGAGCGTGCCGTGCACGAGCACCGGAACGCCAATGCGATGCAGCAGCATGGCGACGAGCGGCGTGAGGTTAGGCTGTTTGCGCGCGCCGTTGTAGCTCGGCATCACGATGGGACGGGCGCCGCCCGCCGGCGGCCGCAGGCGCAACAGGCGCTCACACGCGGCCTCGTAGGCGCCGAGCAGCTCGGCGAGCGACTCGCCCTTCATCCGGAACGCGAGGAGCAGAGCGCCGAGCTCGAGTTCCGGCACGCCGCCGTCGAGCATCGCGCCGAACAGCGAGCGGGCGGACCCGGCCGGGAGGTCGCGGAAGACGCCGGCATCCGGCGTGATGTCCCGAAGATGCTGCGCGTAGCTCAAGGCCGATCTCCTCCAGATCCCTCGGCCGGCGCGAGACGGCCTGCCCTGGAGAGTGCGAATAGCAATGGCCGTGCCACGGCGCGAAAGCGCTGCGAGCCCGGAATATCAGTGCCGTTTTCGGCAGGCGCGCGCTGTCTGGCGGGCGCCGGGTGCACGGTGCTGGTGCGCGATGCTGCAGCGTGGGGCGGTCGCGCGGCGCGCGCCCACCGAGGGATCACCGCCGAGACGCGCAGAGCCACGGAGCGGCGGGCCCGCGAGGCGCGCCCCAAGCGCGCCGCTGCGGAAACGGCGCCCGCCGGGCCTCGCCGTTCTCAGGGGTCGCCGTGTCCTCGCGGTGAGGCGGGCCGGCCGCCCGACTTCACCGGATCGCCTGGTCGACTTCGGCGAGCACCCGCTCGGGAGTCAGGTCGACCATGCACTTGAAATGCTTCAACGGGCATTCCCTCTTGAAGCATGGGCTGCATGGGATCGAAATGCGCGCGATGCGGGCCGGGCCGAGCGGCGGCGTATGGTCGGGGCTGGACGATCCGTAGAGCGCGACGAGCGGCCGGCCCAGGGCGGCGGCGACGTGCATGGTGCCCGAGTCGTTGGAGACGACGACGCTCGCGGCCGACATGATGTCGATGGCGCTCGCGAGGTCCATCGCGCCGCAGAGATTGCGCGCCGCGCCGTTCGCGGCCGCGGCGATTTCTTCGCCGAGCGCGCGCTCCTTGGGCGATCCGACGAGCCACACCGCGAAGCCGCGCGCGGCGAGGAGTTGCGCGAGCGCGGCGAAGTGCCGTGCGGGCCAGCGCTTCGCGGATCCGTACTCGGCTCCCGGCGCGAATACCGCGATCGGCCGCGAGCGGTCGAGCCCGAAGTGCTGCATCGCGGCGTCGCGGTTCGCCGCGTTGACCGCGAGCAGGGCGCGCGCGAGCGGCCGGTGCACGGGTTCGCCGGGCGGCTCGGCGAGTTGCGCATAGCGCTCCGCCATCAGCGGCAGGGCTTTCCGGTCGAGCCGGTGGACGCGATTGAGGAGTCCGAGCCGCCCCTCGCCGCGATAGCCCGTACGGACCGGGATGCCCGCGAAGAACGGCGCGAGCGCCGACTTGATCGTATTCGGCAGCACGATCGCTTCGTCGTACCGGCGCTCGCGCAGCGATCTGCCGAGCCGGTAGCGCTCGCCGAGCCGCAGGTCGCCGTGCGCGAACGGCGAGGCGAGGGTCTCGGCGATCTCCGGCATGCGCTCGAGCACGGGCTGCGTCCACGCGGGCGCGAGCGCATCGAGGACGAGCCCCGGATGCTTCTCGTGCAGCCGCGCGAACAGCGGCTGGGCGAGCAGGGTATCGCCGATCCAGCTCGGCGCGACGATCAGGATGCGCGGCATCGATCGGGTGCCGCGGCTTGCGGGGCGGTCGCCGCCGCGAGCCGGGGATCAGTGTCCCGCAGGCGCTTCGCCCTTGAAGACGTAGCGCGTGCCGCAATAGGGGCAGATGAGCTCGCGCTCTTTCGCGACATCGAGGAACACGCGCGGGTGCATGCTCCACACCGGCGTGTCCGGCATCGGGCAGTGCACCGGCAGGTCGCGGGCGGTGACTTCCACGACCCGCCCTTCCTGTTTCGCCGCTGACGCCATCACTTTCTTCCCTTCTTCGCCTTGCCGGCCGGCGCCTTCGCACCGTGCACGGGCGTGAGCCACGACCGGTATTTCGCGTTCTTGCCGTTCACGACGTCGAAGAACGCCTTCTGGATCTTCGTCGTGACCGGGCCGCGCTTGCCGATGCCGATCTGGCGGCCGTCGATTTCGCGGATCGGGGTCACTTCGGCGGCGGTGCCGGTGAAGAAAAGCTCGTCGGCGATGTAGAGGTCGTCGCGCGTGAGGCGCTTCGCCGCCACCGGCATGCCGAACAGGTCCTCGACCAGCGTGTGCACGGTCGAGCGCGTGATGCCGGTGAGCGCGGACGCGATCTCCGGCTCGTAGACCTTGCCGTTCTTGACCATGAAGAGGTTCTCGCCCGCGCCCTCGGCGACGAAGCCGTCGACGTCGAGAAGCAGGCCCTCGTCGTAGCCGTGGTCCACGGCCTCGGCGTTGGCGAGGATCGAGTTCGCGTAGGTGCCGGAGTACTTGGCGCGGCACATCGACACGTTCACGTGGTGGCGCGCATAGGACGAGGTCTTCACGCGGATGCCCTTCTCGAGCCCCTCCGCGCCGAGGTACGCGCCCCAGGGCCACGCCGCGATCGCGACGTGCACTTTCGCGCCCTTGGGGGACACGCCCATCTTCTCCGAGCCGTAGAACGCGATCGGCCGCAGGTAGCAGCTGTCGAGCTTGTTCGCGCGCACCACCTCGCGCTGCGCCTGGTTCAGCTCTTCGCGCGTGAACGGGATCTTCATCATGTAGATGTGCGCGGAGTTGAAGAGCCGATCGGTGTGCTCGGCGAGGCGAAAGATCGCCGTGCCGTTGACCGTGTGGTAGGCGCGCACGCCTTCGAAGACCGCCAGCCCGTAGTGGAGCGAGTGGGTGAGCACGTGGGTGGTCGCGTCACGCCAGGGCACGAGCTTTCCGTCGTACCAGATCCAGCCGTCGCGGTCGGCCATCGACATCGGTCGTTCTCCGTCTGCAGGGGTGAGCCATTCATTCTAGCGGAACCGGCGCCGACTGCACCGGAAGCGCGTTGCCGCGACGCTCGAGCGCTACGCCGCGGCGCCGAGCCGGCGGACGAGCCGCTCGAGCGCGTTCGGCGTGCGCGGCGGTGCGCCGATCCAGCCGAGCGCGACGCCGGCGGCGTTCGCGATCATGTCGGCGGGATCGAACATGCGGTAGGGCGTCAGGTCCTGCAGGAACTCGATGCCGATGCCGAGCGCGACCAGCGCCGCGGCGGTCACGGCGCGCCGCCTGGGCGGCCCACCGAGCTGGGCGAACCAGAGCATCAGCACGCCGTAGGTGGCGAGGTGCTCGGCCTTGTCGGCGTGGGCGATGGGCGGCCCCGGGATCGGCGCGAGCGAAAGCGAGATCACGGCGGCGACGAGCGCCAGGCCGGCGATGAACCAGGCGCGGCGCAGCCGCAGCACGGCGCTCGTGCACGGCAACGCCGGCTCTTCAAGACCGGTCAAACACCGCCTCCCACAGCGCGCGTGTCGCCGCGACGCCGGGCTCGACCTCTTCGAGCGGGACGCGCGCGTATTCGGCGCCGCGCAGCCGCAGGACGTGCTGCCGCTTGCGGTAATCGCGGTAGGCCTCCGCCACCTGGAGCGCGAGGTCGTGCGGCACGAGCCCGACGGCGCCTGCGATGCGCAGCAGGGTGATGTTGCCGAGGTTGCCGGTCAGCTCCCAGTGTTCGCGCGAGTGCGCGAGTACGAGGTACTGGACGATGAACTCGATGTCGACCATGCCGCCGCGGTCGTGCTTCACGTCGAAGAGCGGCGTCGGGTTCGGGTGACCTTCCGCCATGCGGCTGCGCATCGCCAGCACGTCCGAACGCAGCTTTTCGCGGTCGCGCGCGGCGGTGAGGATGTCGCGCCGCAGCGCCTCGAAGAGGCCGCCGATGGCGGCGTCGCCCGCGACGAAGCGCGCGCGCGTGAGCGCCTGGTGCTCCCAGGCCCATGCCGATTCGAGCTGGTAGCGCCGGAAGCCCTCGAGCGAGGACACGATCAGGCCGCCTTCGCCGCTCGGGCGCAGCCGGAAGTCGGTCTCGAAGAGCACGCCGGCGGCGGTGCGGCTCGAAAGCCACGTCGTCATCCGATGCACGAGGCGCGCGTAGTTCTCGGTGGCCGACTCGTGCGGGTCGTCGTAGAGGAACACGAGGTCGAGGTCGGAAACGTAGCCGAGCTCCTTGCCGCCGAGCTTCCCGTAGGCGATGACCGCGAAGCGGGGCGACTCGACGTGGCGCGTCCGCACCTGCTGCCAGGCGAGGCCGACGGTCTCGGCGAGCACGAGGTCTGCCGCGAGCGAGAGGTGGTCGGCGAGCCGCTCGACCGTCAGCAGCCCGGAGAGATCCTGTGCGAGCAGCCGGAACACGGCGGCGTGGTGCAGCTCGCGCATCAGGTCCATCTGGCGCTCGGTGTCGCCCTCGTGCTCGCGCATCGCCGCGTTGAGCGTGTGCGAGAACTCGATCCAGTCCGGCGCCGCGTGCAGGATGCGCTCGTCGAGCAGCTCGTCGAGCAGGATCGGGTGGCGCGTGAGGTACTCGGCCGCCCAGGGCGAGGTGCCGGCGAGCGTCGCCACGCGCTCGAGGGCGTGCGGGTTCTCGTTGAGGAGCGCGAGATAGGCCGCGCGACGGCTCACCGCTTCGACGAGGTCGAGCGTGCGCGCGAGCGTGACGTCCGGGGCCGGCGTCTTCGCCGCGTGGTCGACGATGCGCGGCACGAGCGCATCCACCCGCTCCTGGCTGGTCGAGGAGAGCTGCTGGTAGCGGCTCGATGCGCGAAAGCCCTTCAGCCGCGTCACCGTCTCCGCAGGCGCGCGATAGCCCTTGGCCGTGAGCAGCTCCGCCGCGGCCGGATCGTCCATCGTGCCGAGCCACACCGCTGCGGAGTCGCTCTCGCCGCGCGCCTGCTCCGCGAAGATGGCATCGAAGTGCCGCGACACGCGCGCCCGGTGGCCGGCGAGCGCCGGCACGAACGCATCCCAGTCGGGGAAGCCCATCGACTCGGCGACGAGCGCGCGATCCTCCAGCGAGGCCGGCAGGGCGTGCGTCTGCGCGTCCTCGAGATACTGCAGCCGGTGCTCGAGCCGGCGCAGGAACACGTACGCGGCCGACAGCTCGGCCACCGCCTCCGCGGTGAGCAGGCCCTTTCGCGCCAGCACCGCCAGGACCGCGAGCGTGGGCTGCACCTGGAGCTGGGCATCGCGTCCGCCGCGGATCAACTGGAACGCCTGCGCGATGAACTCGATCTCGCGGATGCCCCCCGGCCCGAGCTTGATGTGGTCCGCGAGGTCGCGCCGCGCGACTTCCTGGCGGATCTGCGCGTGGAGCGAGCGGATCGCGCCGATGGTGCCGAAGTCGAGGTATTTGCGAAAGACGAACGGCCGGGCGAGCGCGCGCAGCTCCTCGGCCCGCGTGCCGCGCGCCCCGGGGGCGTCGCCGCCCGCGACCACGCGCGCCTTGATCCAGGCGTAGCGCTCCCACTCGCGGCCCTGGGTCAGGAAATACTGCTCCAGCGCATCGAAGCTCGAGACGAGCGCGCCCGAGTCGCCCCAGGGCCGCAGGCGCATGTCGACCCGGAACACCTGCCCTTCGTGGTTGCGGTCGGAGAGCGTCGCAATGAGCTTCCGCCCGAGCCGCGTAAAGAACTCCTGGTTGGAGAGGCCGCGCTCGCCGCGGGTCTCGCCGTCCTCCGGGAAAGCGAAGATGAGATCGATGTCGGAGGAGACGTTGAGCTCCCGGCCGCCCAGCTTTCCCATCCCGATCACGAGGAGCGGCTGCGGGCCGCTCGCGCCGGAGGGCACGCCGGCCTCGGCCGCGAGCCGTGCGGTCCAGAAATCGAGGGCGGTGCCGATCGCGACTTCCGCGAGATCGCTCATGGTCGCCACCACCTCCGCGAGCTCGGCGCGCCCGGAAAGGTCGCGTACCGCGGTGCGCAGAAGCACGCGCGCGCGCAGCTCCCGCAGCCGCGAGCCGAGCGCGTTTTCGTCGCCGGGCGCCGATCGAGCGAGGAACGCGCGCATCGCCTCGGCCATCCACGGGGCTTCGACGGCGTGCTCGAGCTCGTCCGCGAGTGCGGGACGCGCCTCGACGAGGCGGCTCGCGAAGCGCGAATACTTCAACACGTCTCGCGGCGCGGCGAGGGCGGCGGATTCGGTCATGGGCAGGGGAGCGGACGGGGTGCGGTCAGGGGGTAGAATCGCAATCTCGGGGCGCATCGATCGTCGCGACGACGCCGCCCTCGTTTTCGCCGGATTCTAGTCTCCTGCCCACGGCTTAGCTTGCGCACTGTCCGATTCCGCGCTCGCCGTCGCGCCACCCGGCGCGACGACACGTGCCCGCACCGCGCCCGAACATGACGGGCGACGCGTCTACGACCGCGCCCGCCGCCGAAGAGCGCACGCTCTTCGCGATCCGCGTGCTGCGCCGGCTCGCTTGGGTGCTCGTCGGCGTATGGTTCGTCGTGGCTGCCCTCATCCTGGCGGTGCGGTATTTCGTGCTGCCGAACGCCGACGCGTACAAGGACGACGTCGCTGCGCTGCTGTCGCGAGCGGTGGGCGAAAAAGTCACCGTCGGCCGCATCGACGCCGCGTGGCATGGCCTGCATCCGTATCTGTCTCTGGCGGACGTCCGGCTTCATGACCGCGCGGGCGCGGTGGCCTTGAGTCTGCCCTCGATCGACGCCTCCGTCGGCTGGCGTTCGCTGCTCGCGTGGGAGCTGCGCTTCCACGCGCTCGCCTTCGACGCCCCGGACCTCAAGATCCGCCGCGACAACGACGGCCGCATTTTCATCGCGGGCATCGAGCTGCCGCAGTCGGAATCGCCCGACGGCAGCCTCGCCGACTGGCTGTTGCGGCAAGGCGAGGTCGTGCTGCGCGACGGCCGCATCGAGTGGCTCGACGAGAAGCGCGGCGCGCCGCTGCTCGTCCTGTCCAACGTCGGATTCCGGCTCACCAACCGCTTCAACGACCACAGCTTCGCGATCTCGGCGACGCCGCCCGCCGCGCTCGCCTCGAAGCTCGATCTGCGCGGGCAGCTCGAGGGCGACTCGTTCCAGGAGCTGCAGGCGTGGACGGGCAAGCTGTTCGCCGATGTGGACTACGTCGACCTCGCCGCGTGGACGGCGTGGCTCGACTATCCGTTCGAAGTGAACGGCGGCAGCGGCGCGTTGCGGGCCTGGCTCTCGTTCGCCACCGGCCGCCTGACCGAGGCGGTCGCGGACGTCGGGCTCACGAACGTGCAGACGCGGCTCGCGGCCGACCTCCCCATGCTCGACGTCGATTCGCTAAGCGGCCGGTTCGGCGCCCGCGAGACCCAGAAGGGTTCCGGCTTTTTCGCGTTCATCGGCAAGACCCAGCCGGGCTACGAGGTGTTCGGCGAGCGGCTCGCGTTCGGGCTGCGCGGCGAGCCCGCGCTCAGGCCGACGGACTTCAGGCTCCGCTGGCAGCCGAAGGCGGGCGGCAAGGAAGGTGCCGGCGAGTTCCGGGCGGACGCCGTCGAGCTGGAGCCGCTCGCCGCGCTCGTCGAACGGTTGCCCTTCCCCGCGAACGTTCGCCGCACGCTGTCGGACTCGGAGCCGAGGGGGACCTTGCGCGACGTGCTGTTCAACTGGGAAGGGCCGGCGGAGGAGCCGACCCGCTTCGCTGCGCGCGGGCAGTTCGAAGGCTTCGCGCTCAAGGCGCGGGGCGGACTCCCGGGGTTCTCCGGGATCGCCGGCAGCTTCGGCGTCAACGAGGCGAGCGGGAGCGTCACGCTTCAGTCGAAGGCCTCGGCGTTCGATTATCCCGACGTCCTCTCCGGCGGACCGATCGCACTCGATTCGATCGCCGGGCGGGTCACCTGGAGCCGGCCCGGGGGCGCGGTCGAGGCGAAGCTCGACAACGTCGCCGTGTCCGGGCCGGAGGTGGCCGCGACGTTCTCCGGCGTCTACCGGCAGCCGGTCGGCGGGCATGGCGAGATCGACCTCACCGTACGCGGCACGCGCGTCGCCGGACGCGCTGCCTACAAGTTCATCCCGCACCTGAGTCCGCTCGCGCTCGAGTGGCTGCGCTCGAGCATCACTGCCGGGGGCGACGTCGCGAACTTCCCGTTCGACGATCCGGCGAGCGGCGCGTTCGAGCTGGCGCTGAAGGTGTCGGACGTCGCCCTCGACATCGGCGAGGGCTGGCCGAAGTTCGAGCGCGTGTCGGGCGACCTCGCCTTCGAAGGGCGCCGCATGACGCTCGCGAACGCGAGGGGCACGACGACCGGGGTTCCCGTGACGGGCGTCAAGGGACGCATTCCGGACCTGTTCGCGCCGGTGACCTTGCTGGAGATCGAGGGACAGGCCGAGGGGCCGACCGACGCGTTCCTGCGCTACGTCGAGACGAGCCCGGTCAAGGACATGACCGAACGGTTCACCGTCGGCATGCGCGCGGAAGGCCGCGGCAAGCTCGCGCTCAAGCTCGAACTGCCTCTCGAGCAAATCGCGCGGACGACGGTGGCCGGGAGCTACCAGTTCCTGGCCAATACGATCCACTTCGAACCCGGCGAGCCGCCGGCGACCCAGGTGAACGGCACGCTCGCGTTCACCGAGCAGGGCATGAGCGCGCGCGGCATCACCGGGCAGGTGCTCGGCGGGCCATTCACGCTCTCGGCGGCGACGCGCGAGGGCATCGTGCAAGCGAGCGCACAGGGCACCGCGGCGGTCGGCGATCTCGCGGGCTTCCTCGATGCGCCCACCGTCCTCGCCGGCCGTCTGCAGGGCAGCCTCGGCTACGCCGCGACGGCACGGCTGCGCGGCCGCATCGCCGATGTGACGGTCGAGTCGGATCTCGTGGGCGTCGCGATCGATCTCCCGGCGCCGTTCGGCAAGAGCGCGCAGGAGAGCTGGCCGACGCGCGTCGAGCGCACCGTCACCGCCGGCACCGATCCGGCCCAGCGCCGGGACAACCTGACCGCGCAAGTCGGGCAACTGCTCGCCCTGAACGCGCAGTTCCGGCAGGAGGGCGGGCACGCGACGCTCGATCGCGCAGCGTTGGCCGTGGGCGCGAGCTCGCTGCCGCAACTGCCGCGCACGCCGGGTGTCGCGTTGGCCGTGACGCTCGCCGAGTTGGACTACGATCGCCTGAGCGCGCTGCTGCCGGGCGGGCGCGACGCGGAGCGCGCCCGGCTCGAGGCGATGCACGTCAAGGTCGGCCGGCTCACTGCGGGCGGCAAGCTCTTCCACGACGTCGACGCGCGCGTGCGCTTCGCCGGGGAGCGGATGCAGATCAGCGTCGCTTCGCGCGAGGCCACCGGCGACGTCGAGTACGACGCGCGGCGCGGCGGCTCCGTGCACGCGCGGCTCAAGCAGTTCGCGTACCCCGATCCGGCCCCGTCTGCGGTGCTGCCGGCAGAGACAGCGCGCGAATTGCCCGGGCTCGACGTGATCGCAGAGAGCTTCACGTTCCACGGGCATGCGCTCGGGCGTCTCGAACTCGAGGCGGTGAACGAGGGCGCCGACTGGCGCATCCGCCGGCTCGCGCTCATCGCGCCGGAGGGCTCGGCCAAGCTGGAGGGGCTCGCCCGGCCGGCGGGGGCAGCAGCGCTGCCGCGCACCGACATCTCGTTCGCGATCGAGGTCAAGGACATCGGCGCCTACCTCAATCGGATCGGCCTGTCGGGCGTGATCGCGCGCGGCGACGCGTCGCTCACCGGCAATGCGGCGTGGCAGGGTCCGGTCTACGAGATCGACTATCCCACTCTCAACGGCAACCTCGTCCTGCGCGCGGAAAACGGCCAGTTCCTCAAGGTGAAGCCCGGCATCGGCAAGCTGCTCGGCGTGCTCTCGCTGCAGTCGCTCGGCCGCAGGTTGACCCTCGATTTCCGCGACGTGTTCGGCGAGGGGTTCGCGTTCGACACGATCACGGCGACCGCCTCCATCTCGAAGGGCATCGCGAAGACCTCGGATTTCGCCATGACGGGGCCCTCGGCGGGCGTCACGATCACCGGCACCGCGAACCTCGCGAGCGAAACGCAGGATCTGCGGGTGCGCGTCGTGCCTTCGATTGGCGACAGCGCGGCCGTGGCAGCGGGCCTCGCGCTCGTGAATCCGGTCATCGGACTGGGCGCGCTGGTCGCCCAGCGCGTGCTGAAGGATCCGATCGGGCAGATGCTCGCGTTCGAGTATCAGGTGACCGGCAGCTGGGACGACCCGAAAGTCGAGCGTCTCCGCCTGCCCGAGGTCGCGGGCGAGACCCCGATTCCGCGGGAGCAGGCCGTGCCGGGAGTGACGAATTGAGTGACGGAGGAACCGCAAAGACGCGAAGGTCGCAAAGGGGCGCAGAGGAACGGCGCTGTGGGGCTTCCGCGCGCGTGCCTGCGAAGCCCGAGCGTGCGTCATTCGGGCGTCGGTCGAACGACGTGGTGCAAGGGGCTGCGTCCCCGGTTGCCTGCCAGCCGACAGCGAACACTGTTTTGCGAGACCTCGCGTCCTTTGCGCTTTTGCGGTGAAGCCTTTCCTTCGAGTCACGATGCAGCCCTTTCGTGCCGCCGCCATCCAGATGGTCTCCGAGCCGTCTGTCGCCGCGAACATCGATGCCGCCGAGGCGCTCGTCGCTGAGGCCGCACGCGCCGGGGCGAAGCTCGTCGCCTTGCCGGAGAACTGGAGCTTCATGGGCCGCGGCGAGCGCGACAAGCTCGGCGTGCGCGAAGCGGACGGCGGCGGCCCGGCGCAGGCGTTCCTCGCGCACGCTTCGCGGCGGCACGGCGTGTGGATCGTCGGCGGCTCGATCCCGATGGCATGCGGCGACGCCGACAAGGTCGCGAACGTCTGCCTGGTGTACGACGACGCCGGGCAGCGCGTTGCGCGCTACGACAAAATCCACCTCTTCGGTTTCCAGCGGGGCGAGGAGCGCTACGACGAGGCGGCGAGCGTCGTGCCCGGCCGTGCGCCGGTCGCGGTCGACGCGCCGCTCGGGCGCATCGGGCTCTCGATCTGCTACGACCTGCGCTTTCCCGAGCTCTATCGCTCGTTCGGGCCCGTGGACCTTCTCACGGTGCCGTCGGCGTTCACCTGGACGACCGGAAGCGCGCACTGGGAAACGCTGCTGCGCGCCCGCGCCATCGAAAATCTTGCGTGGGTCGTCGCGCCGGCGCAGGGCGGCACGCACGCGAGCGGCCGCCGCACCTGGGGCCACACCATGATCGTCGACCCGTGGGGCTCGGTCAGGGCGGAACTGACCGAAGGGCCCGGCGTGATCGTGGCCGAAATCGACCCCGCGTTCCAGGCCGAGGCGCGGGCGAGCCTTCCGGCGCTTCGGCATCGCGTGCTCTGACGGCGTCGGCCCCGTCGGGGGCAGGATGCCGATTCCCCGGCGCGAACCGGAGCAGGCATGCGCTGAACCGGCCGTCGAATCAGACGGCGCGAGACGAGCGCCCGCGTCGGTGCGCATCGCCGTCGTCTCCGCCGGGAGCGCGCGGATCGAACCCTTGACCCCTATGCCGGCAGGGGAAGGGTTGCCTCCTCGGCCCAACGCCCGCGCTCGAGCCCGTAGAATCGGGCCATCGATCGGCGCGCGACCGCCCGCCGGCACACCTTACGGGATCGACGATGAAACCCAGCGAAACCGCCACCCTCGGCGCGCAGGAAGGCCTCTTCCAGACGGCGAACTCGGTGCTGCTCGCTCCCTACGACCTCGAGACCGGCAAGCTCGAGCGCGTGTTCGGGACGATCATGGACCGCGGCGTCGACTACGCCGACCTCTACTTCCAGTATCTGCGCACCGAAGGCTGGAGCCTCGAAGAGGGCATCGTCAAGTCCGGCAGCTTCAATATCGATCAGGGCGTCGGCGTGCGCGCGATCTCGGGCGAGCGCACGGCGTTCGCCTACTCGGACGATATCAGCCTGCCCGCGCTGCAGGATGCGGCGAAGGCGACGCGCGCGATCGCACGCCACGGCGGCCGCAACAACGTGCCCGCCGTGCGGCTCGGAGACGAGCGGCGGCTTTATCCGCCCGTGGATCCGCTCGCGTCGCTCGGCGACACCGCGAAGGTCGCGCTGCTCGAGAAGCTCGAGCGCCTGTGCCTACGAGGTGATGCTGGTCGCACGGTCGGACGGCGTCGTCGCCGCCGACGTACGGCCGCTCGTGCGCCTCTCGGTGACCGTGATCGCCGAGCAGAACGGTCGGCGGGAGCAGGGCTCCGCGGGCGGTGGCGGGCGCACCGACTATTCGCACTTCACGGACGACGTGCTCGCGGAGTACGCCGAGCGCGCGGTGTCGCAGGCACTCGTGAATCTCGATGCGCGGCCTGCGCCGGCGGGCACCATGACGGTCGTGCTCGGGCCGGGCTGGCCCGGCGTGCTGCTGCACGAAGCGGTGGGCCACGGCCTCGAGGGCGACTTCAACCGCAAGGGCAGCTCGGCGTTCACCGGACGCATCGGCCAGCGCGTTGCC
>JALOSW010000222.1 GCA_025458245.1 Burkholderiales bacterium | reverse complement strand
GGTCTTGAGCGCGATCGCCGCGAGCCCGTCGCCGGCGCCGAGGAAGTCGGCGTAGAACTGCGTCGCCGGGTGCGTCTTCGGCACCGCGAGCAGCTCGAAATAGTCGTCGCCGAGCATCACGCAGTGGTTCTCCGAACCGAGCGTGTGATAGCCGCGCGGCGTCACCGTGAACCCCATGCGCGCGAACGAATCGCGCGCCGCATCGAGATCGCGCACGGCGATCACGACATGATCGACACCTTGGATGTGCTTGCGCATCGCCTTTTCCAGACTGCAAAACCGCTATTATCCCCGCCGAACGTGACGACCGCGAACATGCTCGACTGGCTCTACGCCCCGGCGCAATACGTTTCGGGACGACCCGAGCGAGCGCTCGCCGTAGCCGCGTGCTTCGCGCTCGCGGCCCTGATCCTGCGCGTGGCGAAGCGCCGCGCGCCCGCGCTCGCCGATCGGCCGGCGCTCCTCTGCACCGCGCTGTGGTTGTTCTGGGGCATCAACGAGCACGCCGCGAAGCTCTACGGCTGGAGCATCCGGGTCGACACGGTGTTCCTCTGGCCGATCCTCGCGATCGTGACGCTCGCGTGCGTCGGGCTCACTTTCGCGAGCGTGCGCGCCGCCATGAGCGGCACGGACCGGCGCCGGTTGGAACCGCCAGACGGAACCGTTCACCACGGAGACACGGAGGACGCGCAGGACACGGAGAGGCACTGAGGAACGAGTCGCGTGCGAATCCGATCGCGCGCGGGTGACGTGGATCGCGTGTCAATGCGACCCCGCATCACGTTCCCCTCGTGGTTGTCTGTGTCCTCCGTGCCTACGTGGTGAAGCTTTAGAATCGGGCATCCCCAAGGAGACCCCCATGCCCCTCATCAAGCGCATCGTCGAGCTCAAGCCCGAAATGACGAGCTGGCGCCACGACATCCACGCGCATCCCGAAACCGCCTTCGAGGAAGTGCGCACGTCGAACGTGGTTGCGGAGAAGCTCGCCTCGTTCGGCATCGAAGTGCACCGCGGCATCGCGAAAACCGGCCTGGTCGGCAAGCTCTCCGCCGGCAGCGGCAAGCGGGCGATCGGCTTGCGTGCCGACATGGACGCGCTCGACGTGCCGGAGAAGAACGAGTTCGCACATCGTTCGAAGCACCCGGGCAAGATGCATGCGTGCGGCCACGACGGCCACACCACCATGCTTCTCGGCGCCGCCAAGTATCTCGCCGAGTCGAAGAGCTTCGACGGCACGGTCTACTTCGTCTTCCAGCCCGCCGAAGAAAACGAGGGCGGCGGCCGCGTGATGGTCGAGGAGGGGCTGTTCGACCGGTTTCCTGTCGAAGCGGTGTACGGCATGCACAACTGGCCGGGCATGCCCGTCGGGCAGTTCGGCGTGATGCCCGGCCCGATGATGGCGGGCTTCGACATTTTCGAGATCACGGTGACGGGCCGCGGCGCGCACGCGGCCATGCCGCACAACGGCATCGACCCCATCGTCGTCGGCAGCGCCATCGTGCAGGCGCTCCAGACGATTCCGAGCCGTACCGTGCATCCGGTGGACGCGGCGGTCGTGAGCGTCACGCAGTTCCACGGCGGCGACACCTGGAACGTGATCCCCAACGAGGTCGTCCTGCGCGGCACGACCCGCTCGTTCAAGAAGGACGTGCAGGACACCATCGAGCGCCGCATCCGCGAGATCGCCGAGGGCCTCGCCGCGACGCACGGCGCGAAGGCGAAGGTCCGCTACGAGCGCCGTTATCCGCCCACCGTGAACACGGCGCGCGAAGCGGGCATCGCCGCCGACGCCATGGCCGCGGTGGTCGGGCGGGAGAACATCCACACCGAGCTGCAGCCGACGATGGGCGCGGAAGACTTTGCGTTCATGCTGCAGGCGAAGCCGGGCGCGTATGCATGGATCGGCAACGGCCCCGGCGAGAGCGGCGAGAGCGGCTGCATGCTGCACAACCCCGGCTACGACTTCAACGACGAAATCCTGCCGATCGGCGCGAGCTACTGGGCGACGCTCGTGGAGCGGGTCCTGGCGAAGGCTTGAAGCGAGAGGCTTCAACGGCTGCAACGCCGAGGTCCGCGGAGGCAGGAATAAGCCGGAAGCTCTGGGCCGCGCCGCGCGGCCCCGACTGCCGGACGCGCCGAACGGAGCCCTCTGCGTCGACCCGACCCGAACGCGCGCCGCTCCCGGACGCCGCGCGCCGCCGCCCGGCTCAACGCGTGTGCGCGTCGAGCACCGCCTCTTCCAGCTCCGAGAACGCTTCCTGCGTATACCGGGCCAGGAGATCGAGATTCGGCACCTGGTTCGTGGCGATCAGGCCGAAGAAAAGCTGGTCCGCGTAGCTGAAAAGCGTGATGTTCAGCAGGTTGCTCGGCGGGAGCGTGCTGATCGGGTGCATCTCCGCCATCTTCGCGCCCTTGAGATAGAGGTAGTCCTTCGGGCCGGGCACGTTCGAGACGAGCGTGTTGCTCATCGGCGGCAGCACCTCCGAGAGGCTGAGCGCCTCGGCCGAGAGGGCGACGAGGCCGCTGATGATGGTGTAGGCCTCGATCGCCTCCGACGCGACGTTGTCGACCATGTTGCGCACGCCGCGCAGCGAGAAGCCGATGTTCCGCAGCCGGATGTACGGGTCGTCGGTCGGCGGCGAGAGCTCCACCTGGATGATGCCGATCTTGTTCCCGGCGACTTTCTCTTCGGGACGGCGCAGGTTGACCGGCATCTGGATGGTGATCGGGCGCTCGAGCTCGTAGCCCTGGTGCTCGAGGTAGCGGCGCAGCGCACCATCGAGGCACGTGAGGGCGACGTGGTTCAGCGTCGAGCGCGTGCGCTTGCGGATGAGGTTCACGCGATCCATCGGCACGGCGGCGGTGGCGAGTTGCCGGCCGCGCGTGACGGTGCCGGTGAGCGGCGTCTTCTCCGTGGCGATGAACGGGATCGCGATGGCGTTCTTGGTGAGCTTCGCGCTCTCGAGGAGCAGCATCGTGCCCAGGCGCCCGAGGCCGAGGGCGCGCCGCGTCGTGCCGACCGCGCCCTTCCAGAGCGTGCGCAGCATCTCGCGCTCGTCCGCCTTCTCGCGGCTGCGGCGCACGCTGTGCTGCAGGGTCCAGATGGGCTTGAGCGCCAGGTCTTTCGCGCTGGTCGCGAGGCCCTCCGAGGTCCAGCGCGACATGGTCACGCCGTCCGCGCACGCGTGGTGCATCTTCTGGTAGAGGGCGAACCGGCCGTTCTCGATGCCGTCGATGACGTGCACCTCCCACAAGGGGCGCGAGCGGTCGAGCATCGGCGTGTGGAGCTTCGCCACCAGCCGGTAGAGCGACTTCCTGTCGTTCTCACCGCGCGTGAGGCGGTGATAGAAGACGTGCTGCTTCAGGTCGACCGAATCGAGATCCTTCCAGCGCGGCAGCGCGGAGGTCGAGATCTGGATCACCCGGTTGAACGGCGCACGCACCTTGTCGTAGCCGAGGTACTCGCGGTACAGGTCCTTCGCGAAGCCCGCCGGCGCCTTGGCCGGCTTCTCGAAAATGAGCAGCCCCGCAACGTGCTTCGGGCTCGCCGCGGACTCGGTCAGGAAGAAGCCGAAATCGAGTAGCGAAAGAGTGGCCATGCCGTTTTCTCCGGAGCGCGCGCGAGGACGCCCGCGTCAGCGATGCTCACGCGCCCTGGCGCGCCGACTTGCTCGCGGCCTTGCGCGGTGCCGCGGCGGCTTTCTTCACGGCCTTGCGCGCGGTAGCGGGCGCTTTCGCCGCTGCCTTGCGGGGCGCGCGCTTCCCGGTCTTGGCGCCGTCGCCGCCCTTCCACGTTTTGCGCGCCTTGCGAGCGAGCGCAACCACCTTGGCGATGTCCTTGTCGGTGAACACGCCGTTCACGCCCGCGATCGCGGCGAGCTTCATGCCGTGCTTCAGTCCGAGCTTGTAGATGTCCTTCACCTTCTCCCACTCGGTATCGCGGCCGATGGTGAACACCTCGAAGCGACCCTCGAGCGCGAGTACGATGGTCTCGGCGAGGCACGCATAAACCACGTTCGGCGGCAGGCCGATGCTCTTCAGCCCCTTCACCGGCGACGGCAGCTCGATCTCGCCCGACTCGATGACCAGCACGTCGGGACGCTTCTGCACCTCCGAGGGCGGGAGGTCGAGCGGCCGCGCCACGTCGGTGATCACGCAGCCCGGCTTGACCTTCATGATGTCGAGCACCTTCTTGCCCGCGCCCGACGTGGAGGTGACGATCATGTCCATCTCGCCCAGGAGTTCGTCGTAGTTGTCGGTGGTGAAGACCTTGGCGTCGGGCGTGTCCTTGAGGATCGACTTCTTCAGCGGCTCGAGCTTCGCCGCGTCGCGGCCGGCAAGATAGACCTCGTCGAAAGCCATCGCCAGCAGGCGCGCGCTCACCGAGCCGATCGAGCCCGACGCGCCGATCACCATGGTCTTGGCGGCGACCTTCTTCGTTTTCGGGTCGATTTTCACGAGACCCATGCGCCGCATCGCGTCGGCCGCGGCCCACAGCGCCCCGGAGGCCGAGTAGCTGTTGCCGGTCGTGATCGGGATCCGGGCGCGGCGCGCCACCGTGATGCCGGCGTCGCCCACCACCTTGGTGAACGCGCCGAGACCCATGATCTGCGCGCCCATCTTCTCGGCCATGTCGGCCGCGGCGAGCAGCCGCCGATAAGTGAACTCGGGACTGTGCGAGAGCATCTCGCGCGGCGTGCCGCCCACGGTAATGAGCCAGCCTTCCGCTTCGGCGCCGGTGGGCGAGACGATGTTCTCCATCTTGCAGTACACCAGCGGCGGCATATACGCGGCGATCTGCTCGACGCGGTCCATCAGGAACTTCGGCGTCGCCTTCGGGATCGGGAAGCCCTTGCGGATGTACTCCTGGCTCAGCGGGTGAATCACGAACGCGAACCGGCGGATGTTGCGGAACTTGCCCGTCGGATGCAGCAGCCGCGGCTTGATGTCGAGCTCGTGGAGAATCTCCTCGAAGTCGTCGTCGGAGAGCTCGTTCGCCGGCTTGTGGAGCGCGGCGAGGATCATCGCCTCGATGGTGCTGATGCCGACGACGCGGTCGAAGAGCTTCGGCGAGACGTCGATGACGAGGTTGACCTTCTGCTCCTTGAAGAACTTCAACCGGTCCTCGCCCACCGCCGAGGTGATGAGCGTCTTGCCCGCCAGATTCTTGCCGTCGGCGACCGCCTTCAGCTCCGGGAAAGTGCCCACGATGACATGCGCCTTCGCGGCAGCCATCGCGACGCGCTTGTTCTTGAGGCCCGTGAGCGCCGATTCCATCATGTCGGCGCGCCGCCCCCCGAGCACCAGCGATTTGCCCTTTGCGTAGAGCTCGAGCTGCTGCAGCGACGTGAGCAGCGCGGGCGCGCCGGTCTGGAACACCGGGTCGGCGAAATTCAGGTTGCGGGTGTAGTCCGACATCGCGACCGCCATGTCCCAGTTGCGGATGCCCGAGAGGAACAGGACGATGTTGTTGGTGAAGTAGTTGCCGAGCTCCTTGTGCACCTGGCGCACCGCGCGCACCTGCAAGAGACGCCGCAGCGTCGCGCCCGTCGTGATGGGCACGCGCGTGACCACCTTGGTGAGCCGCACCGTCTGCCGGTGCGTGATGGTGCGCGTCCCGACGTTGTAGTGGTCGCTGACCGAGGCGGCGCACCTGGAACTCCTGGCCGAGGAACTTCGTCTTGAACTCGAAATCCTGCTCGGACGACCCGAGCGTCACCGTGACGACCTTTTTCATTCGTTTGCTCCGTTCCTCAGTTCAAGACGAACCCGCCCGTTGGGACGCCGGCCGGACATCGGGGCGCCGTCGGTCTCCTTTGCGGGGGCCGCAGATTCTACGCCAGCCGGCGACCGGGAAGCCCGCGGCATTGCACCACGGCGATCCGGGAGAGAGGGGTAACCGCGGGTCGGGCACCGAACTGCGGCCCGCGGCGGGTCAGGCGCTCGTGGGCATCGCGGCACGCCGAGGCGACCGCCGAATCACCACCGAAAACGGGGTCAGGGCGGGACACGCGAGCCGGCCGCCGCACATGAAGATGGCCGCGGCCGGCGCCGGTGCTCCCAATCGGGGAAACCCTGCTAGAGAGGCGAGCGCGACACGCCTCGCGGCGCCTCGGGAAGAACACGAGGGCGAGCCATGCTGCCGTCGGTCCCCCGGGGCTCCGCGGGCGCCGCGCGACGGATGGCCTTCGCCGGCCCCCGCCGCGGGCACCGTTCGAGCAGACCTAGCGCAAGCGGCGACGCGCGAAGGCGAACGCGAAGAGCGCGAGCGCGACGAGCACCAACGAGCCCGGTTCCGGTACCGCCGCGAACATCGCGCCGGCGAGCAACTGCCCGGTCGCGGCGGTCGGGTGGAAACCGTCCCAATAGAAATACCCGTTCGGATTCGAGCACACCGACCCGTTACTCTGGAGGCAGGGGTCGGTGACGTTGGTGAATCCGTATGCGCCCGGATTGGCGATCGCCGCTGCGTTTAGCGCGAAAAGATCGACGATGCTGACGTTGACCCCCGAGCCCATGGCGTCGAAACCCATCTCGATCGCGGCGAGACCCTGATTGAACTGCATGGTCAGGAAGGTCGCACCCGCTTGCGCCGCCGCGCCGAATCCCTGCAAGACCGGAGTCGCACCCACGTCCGGCACGTTGTAGAGGAGGATATTTCGGGCGCCGGCGTTGAGCAGAGCCGCGATGCTGTCTTGAATCCCTTTCAGCGCCGCCTGGAGCACGAGATCAGGCGTTGCCGATTGCAGGGCTGGAATGATGTCGTTGCCGCCGCCGTCGAGCACGTACACGGCGTTCGGATCGGCTTGGCTTCCGCCGAGAGCAAAAATGAATTGGCCGACCTGATCCGGGACATCAGGCACGCTGGAATCGGGTGTCGACACCGCCCGTGCCCCGCCCCACGCGAAGTTGGTACCCCCGAGCAGGCTCGGCAGCAAGGGATTGACCCCATACGCCGCGGCGAAGATATCGACGGCAAGCGGACCGTTCGACCAGCGCCCGTTGAAGTAGGGCGGCGAGGGAGGGGTGGTGCC
>JALOSW010000221.1 GCA_025458245.1 Burkholderiales bacterium | reverse complement strand
TCCTTGTCCTTGATCGCGACCATGCCGGTCGAGTTGAAGCTGCGAATGTGGCTGCCCGCGATCCCGGTGAAGACACGCTGGATCTTGCAGTCGGCCATCAGCTCGGCCTCCTCGAGCGCGCGCTGGATCGCGGCGACCGTGGCCTCGATGTTGACCACCACGCCCTTCTTGAGTCCGCGCGACTCGTGGCTGCCCAGTCCGATCACTTCCATGCGTCCGTCGGGGAGCAGTTCCGCGGCGAGCGCGACGATCTTCGACGTCCCGATGTCGAGCGCGACGATGACGTTCTTCGAGTCTTTGCCCATCGTTCTCATGTGGAGGCGCGCCTGGCCGGCGCCGGACGCTCGATCCTGTCGACGAGGTCCGGCGCGCGCAGCGCGAAGCCGTTCGGATAGCGGAGATCCACGTAATCGAGCCGCCGGTCGAGCCGCGCCAGCGTCCTCGGCCATGCGTCGACGAAGCGCGCGAGCCGCGCGTCGATCGGATCTTTCGACTGCTCGCGGCCGAGTTCGACCGTCAGCCCGCGCGACGTGGGCGTGTCCATCTTGAGCTGCCACGCGTAGCGGCCCGACAGGGTCACGTGAGTCAGCTCGAGCCCGACCGGCGCCAGGCGCTCGCGGAAACCCGCGTAGCGCGATGCCACTTCGTGCGACGTGCCGGGCGGCCCGGCGAGGTAGGGCAGCCGCTCCTCGCTCGGCGCGCTGAACACCTCGCCGTGGGTGTTGACGAGGTCCTTGTCGCCCCAGCGCGCGAGCGCAACGTGCTCCTCGATCTTCGCCTCGAGCCGGTCGGGCCACTCGCGACGGATCTCGACGTTGCGCACCCACGGCACCGCGGCGAGGCGCTGGCGCACGTCCGCGAGGTCGGCGCCGAAGAAATTGCCCGGGATCGCCGCGGCGAAGGCTTCGTCGAGATCCTCCGGGTCGAGATTCGCGAGGTCGCCCGTCACGACGATTTCCCGAAGCGGGAACGCGTCCGACCGGATCGCCGCCTGCCATGCGAGCGATACCGCGATCAGCGCCGCGAGGGCGAAAAGCCCGTTGGCGATGCCGTTCAGGAGGCGCGCGTTATGCCACGGCCCGGTGCCCTCGGGCTCGCGGCGGCGCCGCGTCACCTTCGGCTTAGAGGCCATGAGCCGCGCCTTGCCCGGTGAGCGCCGCCATTCCGAGGATGCGCACGCACAGGTCTTCGAACGGGATCCCGGCGTGACGCGCGGCCATCGGCACCAGCGAGTGGTCGGTCATGCCCGGCGAGGTATTCACCTCGAGGAACCAGGGCCGGTCCTCGCGATCGAGCATCAGGTCCACGCGTCCCCAGCCGCGGCAGCCGAGCGCGCGGAACGCGGCGAGTCCGAGGGACTGCACCTCGCGCTCCTTCGCTGCATCGAGCCCGCACGGCAGGATGTAGCGCGTGTCGTCGGTGACGTACTTCGCCTGGTAGTCGTAGAAATCGCGCGGCGTCTCGAGCCTGATGAGCGGCAGCGCCGTCGCGCCGAGAATGCCGCCGGTCAACTCGGTTCCCTCGATGAATTTCTCGGCGATGACGAGGTCGTCGTAGTTCGCGGCGAGCGCGAACGCCTCTTCGAGGTCTTCCGCGCGGCGTACCTTGCTCATGCCGATCGACGAACCCTCGTTCGCCGG
The DNA here is from genome assembly GCA_025458245.1 of Burkholderiales bacterium. Classification (GTDB taxonomy): domain Bacteria; phylum Pseudomonadota; class Gammaproteobacteria; order Burkholderiales; family SG8-39; genus JAOAEA01. Next base: position 2,263 of record JALOSW010000221.1, on the reverse strand, counting down.
CTTCACCATGATCGGCAGCCCGAGGCGCGCGGCCACGGCACGAAAGTCGGTTTGCCGATCGAGCAGGGCGTACGGCGGCGTCGGCACCCCGGCCGCCTGCCAGAGGAGCTTCGTGCGCCACTTGTCCATGGCGAGCGCCGAGGCGAGCACGCCCGATCCGGTGTACGGAATCCCGAGCAGCTCGAGCGCGCCCTGCATCGTGCCGTCCTCGCCGTAGCGGCCGTGCAGCGCGATGAAGACGCGCGCGAAGCGCTCCGCGGCGAGCGCGTCGAGGCTTCGGTCGCGTGGATCGAACGCGTGCGCGTCGACGCCCCGCGCCCTGAGCGCGGCGAGCACCATCGAGCCGCTCTTCAGCGACACCTCGCGCTCGGCCGAACGGCCGCCCAGCAAGACCCCCACTTTTCCGAACTCGCTCAACCTAGCCTCGCCTGCCTGCACGCCGCGTCCCTCGCTGGGCGGCGGGCCCGACTCGCCTGATTCGCATCCCCGCTCCCGCGGGGCCCCTGCTCAGTGGCTCGCGTGCCCCCCAGCAGCACTCCGACTCTCCCGAACCTCGCGCTCACGCGGCGTCTCCGATAATGCGGACTTCGGGCACGAGTCGGATGCCGAACCGGCGCTCGACCTCGGAGCGCGCGTGCGCGATCAGCGCCTCGATGTCGGCCGCGCTGGCGCTGCGCTCCGGGTTGACGATGAAGTTCGCGTGCTTCTCCGAGATCCGCGCGCCGCCGATTGCGAAGCCCTTGAGCCCGCACGCCTCGACGAGCCGTGCCGCGTGGTCGCCGGGCGGATTGCGAAACACCGATCCCGCGTTCGGCAGGTTGAGCGGCTGCGTCGCGACGCGGCGCGCGAGAAGCTCCTTGATGCGCGTGCGCGCCCTGACCGGATCGCCGTCGCGGAAGCGGAACCACGCGGCTGTGAACCACTCGTCGCCGGCGGCGGACGCGCGGCGCAAGGCCGAATGGCGATAGCCGATCTCGTAGTCGCCGGGCTCGCGGGTGCGGACCGCGCCGGCGCGGTCGATGGTCTGGACGCGGACGACGAACTCCCAGGTCTCGGAGCCGTAGCAACCGGCGTTCATCGCGAGGGCGCCGCCGACCGTGCCGGGCACGCCGGCGAGGAACTCCGCGCCCTCGAACCCGTGCGTCGCCGCGAACCGCGCGACCTTCGGGCTCGCCAGCCCCGCTTCGGCGAACACGAGCCCGTCTTCGACCCGCGCAGCAGCGTGCGTGCTGTGCGCGAGCACCACCGTCCCGGCGTAGCCCCCGTCGCGCACCAGGAGGTTCGAGCCGAGTCCGACGAAGCACACGGGCTCGCCGGCCGGCAGGGCGCGCAGGAACGCAGCGAGGTCTTCGAGATCCGCGGGCGCGTAGAGCCGCGCCGCGTGGCCGCCCGCGCGCCAGCTCACGTGCTTCGCCATGGGCTCGTGCATGGCGAGCGTGCCGCGAAGGAGCGTCGATCCGAATCGGAGCGGTTCGGCCATGTTCATTTCTTTCCGCCCTTGGCGAGCTGCGCCGGCACGCCGCCGATCGAGCCGGCGCCCATCGTGATCACGACGTCGCCGGCCTGCGCCGCCTGGAGAATCGCCGCGGGCATGTCGCCGATCGCCTCGACGAACACCGGCTCGACTTTCCCGGCGACGCGGATCGCCCGCGCGAGCGCCCGCCCGTCGGCCGCGACGATCGGCTGCTCGCCGGCCGCGTAGACCTCCGCGAGCAGCAGCGCATCGACCGACGAGAGCACGCGCACGAAGTCCTCGAAGAGGTCGCGGGTGCGCGTGTAGCGGTGCGGCTGAAACGCGAGCACGATGCGGCGGCCCGGAAACGCGCCGCGCGCCGCCTCGAGCGTGGCCTGCATCTCGGCCGGGTGGTGGCCGTAGTCGTCGACCAGCGAGAACGCCCCGCCGGCGGCGAGCGGGACATCGCCGTAGCGCTGGAAGCGGCGGCCCACGCCGCGAAACTCCGCCAGCGCTTTCGCGATCGCCGCGTCGGACACGCCGATCTCGGTCGCGACCGCCACCGCCGCGAGCGCGTTCTGCACGTTGTGGCGCCCCGGAAGATTGACCGCGAGGTCGAGCTTCGCCTCGCCGTCGCGGATGCAGCGAAAGCGCATCGCGCCGCCGTCCGCGCGCACGTCCTCGGCGCGCACCGTCGCGTCGGGCGCGAACCCGTAGGTGACGATCGGCTTCGAGACGAACGGCATGATCTCGCGCACGTGCGGGTCGTCGGCGCACAGGATCGCGCTGCCGTAGAAGGGCAGGTTCTGC
>JALOSW010000220.1 GCA_025458245.1 Burkholderiales bacterium | reverse complement strand
TCCCGCGATCCTGATCCTCTACCTCTACCTGCCGAAGCCCACCGGACTCGGGCTGCTCAGCATGTGGGTGGCGATCCCGCTCGACATCATCTGCGCGCTGCTCATCATGAAGCTCGCGGCCTTCGGCGAGATGAAGGAAGGCATCGCGAAGCAGTTCGCGATCTTCCGGGACAAGCACACCTGGTCGATGACCGCGCTCTACATCGTGACCTTCGGTTCGTTCATCGGCTTCTCGATGGCGCTGCCGCTCGCGATCACGGTGATCTTCGGCATCAGCCACGTGCCCGACGCGAACGGCGTGATGACGCACACGACCAAGAATCCGAACGCGATCTCCGCTTTCACTTACGCCTGGATCGGCCCGTTCGTGGGCGCGGCGATCCGTCCCGTCGGCGGATGGATCTCGGACAAGCTCGGCGGATCGATCGTGACCCAGGTGATCTCGGTGGTCATGGTCGGCGCGTCGGTCGCGGTCGGCTACGTGATGATGCTCGCCTACCAGTCGGCGACGCCGGAGCAGTACTTCCTGCCGTTTCTGGCGCTCTTCCTGGTGCTCTTCGCGGCCTCCGGCATCGGCAACGGCTCGACGTTCCGCACCATCGGCGTGATCTTCGATCGCACCCAGGCGGGCCCGGTGCTCGGCTGGACTTCGGCGGTGGCCGCGTACGGCGCGTTCGTGGCGCCGATCGTGATCGGCGAGCAGGTCAAGGCCGGCACGCCGCAGTACGCGATGTACGGCTTCGCGATCTTCTACGCGCTGTGCCTCGTGCTCAACTGGTGGTTCTACCTGCGCAAGAACGCTTACGTGAAGAACCCCTGAGGTCAGCAATCAGGATCCAGGAATCAGGATTCAGGAGTCAGCGGCGGTCGTTCAGCGCTTCTCCACTCCGAATCCTTGATCCTGGCTCCTGAATCCTAGCCCCCTGCATGCAGATGCTCCTCACCCGCTGGGAACCCGACAACCGGCTCTTCTGGGAAGAAGAGGGGTCCCGCGTCGCGCGGCGGAATCTCTTGCTCTCGATTCCGCCGCTGGTGCTGTCGTTCGCGGTGTGGATGCTGTGGAGCGCGATCGTCCTCTACCTGCCCCACATCGGCTTTCGCTTCACCACCAGCCAGCTCTTCTGGCTCGCTGCCCTGCCCGGCCTCGCGGGCGGCACGCTGCGCCTCTTCTTCACGTTCATGGTGCCGGTCGTGGGCGGACGCCTGTGGACCGCGGTGTCGACGGCGCTGCTGCTCGTCCCGGCGCTCGGCATCGCCTTCGCTGTGCAAGACCCCGCAACGAGCTATCCGCAGTTTCTGCTCCTCGCGCTGGCCGCAGGCGTGGGCGGCGGCAACTTCGCCTCCAGCATGGCGAACCTCTCGTTCTTCTACCCCACGGCGCGCAAGGGCGCGGCGCTCGGCTTGAACGCCGGCCTGGGCAATCTGGGCGTCGGACTCGCGCAGTTCGCGGTGCCGCTCGTCATCGGCGCGGCGGTGTTCGGAGCCCTGTCGGGGGCGCCGCAGCACTGGACCGACGGCACCGTTGAGCACGACATCTGGCTGCAGAACGCCGGCTACGTGTGGGTGCCCTTCATCGTGCTCGCCGCGGCAGCGGCGTGGTACGGCATGGACGACATCGCGGCGATGAAAAGCTCGTTCGCCGAGCAGGCGGTCGTGTTCGTGCGACCGCACACGTGGATCCTGTCCTGGCTCTACCTCGGCTCGTTCGGCTCGTTCATCGGGTTCGCGGCGGGCCTCCCTCTGTTCGCCGAGACGCAGTTCGGCGCGAGTCCGCTCGGTTACGCCTTCCTCGGGCCGGTCGTCGGCGCCGCAGCACGACCCGCGGGCGGCTGGCTCGCGGATCGCTGCGGCGGGGCGAGTGTCGCGCTCGCCGCGTTCGCGGTGCTCGGCGTGGCGAGCGCGCTGCTCGCCTCGACGCTTCCGGACGAGGGCATCGGCGGCAGCTACGCGGGCTTCCTCGCGCTCGCGGTCGTGCTGTTCGCCGCGAGCGGCGTGGCGAACGGCGCGGTCTACAACATGATTCCCGTGGTGTTCGCGCGCGACCGCGAGCGCGGCGTGGCCCGCGACGACGCCGAAGCGCTGCGGCGCGCCCGGCAGGACGGGGCGCTCGAAGCGGCGGCCGCGATGCTCGGCACCGCGCTCGCCCTCACCGGCGGGGCGCACGCGGCGCTCTGGGCGTTCACGTTGTTTTACGCAACCTGCATCGCGCTCACCTGGGGCGTTTACGCGCGCCGCGGTGCAGGCATGCACAAGGCTTTCTAGGAGGCAGCCATGAGTCATTTTCTCGACCGCCTGATGTTCTTCAGCCGTGAAACGAAGGAGTTCGCCGACGGCTACGGCGTCGTCACCCGCGAGGACCGCACGTGGGAAGACGGCTATCGCAACCGCTGGCAGCACGACAAGATCGTGCGCTCGACGCACGGCACCAACTGCACGGGTTCGTGCAGCTGGAAGATCTACGTCAAGGGCGGCGTCGTCACCTGGGAGACCCAGCAGACCGACTACCCGCGCACGCGGCCCGACATGCCGAACCACGAGCCGCGCGGCTGCTCGCGCGGCGCGTCGTATTCCTGGTACCTCTACAGCGCGAACCGCGTGAAATACCCGATGGTGCGCGGGCGCCTCGTGCGGATGTACCGCGAGGCGCGCCGCTCACTCGGTCCGGTCGAGGCGTGGGCCTCGATCGTCGAGGATCCGGAGAAAGCGAAGTCCTACAAGTCGCGGCGCGGCCTGGGCGGCTTCGTGCGCTCGAACTGGGACGAGGTGACCGAGATCGTCGCCGCGGCGAACGTGTACACGATCAAGAAGTACGGCCCCGACCGCGTCATCGGCTTCTCGCCGATCCCGGCGATGTCGATGGTGTCCTACGCGGCCGGCAGCCGGTATCTCTCGCTGATCGGCGGCGTGTGCATGAGCTTCTACGACTGGTATTGCGACCTGCCCCCCTCGAGCCCGCAGGTCTGGGGCGAGCAGACCGACGTTCCCGAATCCGCCGACTGGTACAACTCGAACTTCATCATCGCGTGGGGTTCGAACGTCCCGCAGACGCGCACGCCGGACGCGCACTTCTTCACCGAGGTCCGCTACAAGGGCGCGAAGATCGTGGCGGTCACTCCCGATTATTCGGAAGTCGCCAAGCTCGCGGACCTCTGGCTGCATCCCAAGCAGGGCACCGACGCGGCGATGGCCATGGCGTTCGGCCACGTCATCCTGAAGGAGTTTCACCTCGACAAGCCCTCGGCGTACTTCCGCGACTACGTCCGCAAGTACACCGACTTCCCGATGCTCGTGAAGCTCGTGAAGCGCGGCGGCCAGTACGTCGCCGACCGCTTCGTGCGCGCTTCGGACTTCGCCGACAGGCTCGGCCAGGCGAACAACCCGGACTGGAAGACCGTCGCCTTCGACGAAGCCTCGAACCGCATCGTCGCGCCGAACGGCTCCATCGGCTTCCGCTGGAACCAGAAGGAGGGCGAGGACAAAGGCAAGTGGAACATCGAAGAGAAAGAGGCCGGCGGCGCCGCCACCGAGCTTCGCCTCTCGCTCATCGACACGCGCGACGAAGTCGTGCCGGTCGCGTTCCCGTACTTCGGCGGCATCGAGGTCGAGCATTTCCGCGCGAACGACCAGGGCTCGGACGTGCTCGTGCGCAGCGTGCCGGCGAAGAAGCTCCAGCTCGCCGAGGGCGAGACGCTGGTGGCGACGGTGTTCGACCTGACCGTGGCGAACTACGGCGTCGACCGCGGGCTCGGCGGCGGCAACGTCGCGAAGAGCTTCGCGGACGATGTCCCCTACACCCCGAAGTGGCAGGAAGCGATCACCGGCGTGCCTGCCGAGCAGGTCATCACGGTCGCGCGCCAGTTCGCCGACAACGCCGACAAGACGCACGGCAAGTCGATGGTGATCATCGGCGCGGCGATGAACCACTGGTATCACTCCGACATGAACTACCGCGGCGTGATCAACATGCTGATGATGTGCGGCTGCGTCGGGCAGTCGGGCGGCGGCTGGTCGCACTACGTCGGCCAGGAGAAGCTCCGCCCGCAGACCGGCTGGACTGCGCTCGCGTTCGCGCTCGACTGGCATCGCCCGCCGCGCCAGCAGAACTCGACGTCGTTCTTCTACAGCCACACCGACCAGTGGCGCTACGAGAAGCTCGCGGTGCGCGAAATCCTTTCGCCGCTCGCCGACCCGAGCGAGTTCGCCGGCTCGATCCTCGACTTCAACGTGCGCGCCGAGCGCATGGGCTGGCTGCCGTCGGCTCCGGCGCTCGAGACGAACTCCATTCAGGTGGTGAAGGACGCCGCCGCGGCCGGCATGGACCCGAAGGACTACGCGGTCAAGTCGCTGAAGGACGGCACGCTCCGCCTCTCGTGCGAAGACCCCGACAACCCGGCGAACTTCCCGCGCAACCTGTTCGTGTGGCGCTCGAACCTGCTCGGCAGCTCGGGCAAGGGCCACGAGTACTTCCTCAAGCATCTGCTCGGCACGCAGAACGGCGTGCAGGGCAAGGATCTCGGCGAGGAAGGCGGGGCGAAGCCGCAGGAGGTGGTGTGGCGCGACAAGGCGCCCGAGGGCAAGCTCGATCTCCTCGTCACGCTCGACTTCCGCATGTCGACGACCTGCCTGTACTCGGACATCGTCCTCCCGACCGCGACCTGGTACGAGAAGAACGACCTCAACACGTCCGACATGCACCCGTTCATCCACCCGCTCTCGCAGGCGGTGGACCCGGCTTGGGAGGCGCGCAGCGACTGGGAGATCTACAAGGGCATCGCGAAGAAATTCTCCGAGGTCTGCGTCGGACACCTGGGGTCCGAGAAGGAGCTGGTGCTGACGCCGCTCATGCACGACACGCCGGGCGAACTGGCGCAGCCGATCGACGTGAAGGACTGGAAGAAGGGCGAGGTCGATCTCGTCCCGGGCAAGACCGCCCCGGCGATGACGGTGGTCGAGCGCGACTATCCCAGCACGTTCAAGAAATTCACCGCGCTCGGCCCGCTGATGGCGAAGGTCGGCAACGGCGGCAAGGGCATCGCGTGGAACACGGAGCACGAGGTCAAGAACCTCGCGAACCTGAACTACACGGTCACCGAGGAAGGCGTGAGCAAGGGCCTGCCGCGCATCGAGAGCGACATCGATGCGGCCGAGGTCGTGCTGATGCTCGCCCCCGAGACGAACGGCGAGGTGGCGGTGAAGGCGTGGGAAGCGCTCTCCAAGATGACCGGCCGCAGCCACGTGCACCTCGCGCTCCCGAAAGAGGACGAGAAGATCCGCTTCCGCGACGTGCAGGCGCAGCCGCGCAAGATCATCTCCTCGCCCACCTGGTCGGGGATCGAGAGCGAGCACGTCTCCTACAACGCCGGCTACACCAACGTCCACGAGCTGATCCCGTGGCGCACCCTCACCGGCCGCCAGCAGTTCTACCAGGACCACAAGTGGATGCTCGGCTTCGGCGAGGCGATGTGCGTCTACAAGCCGCCGGTCGACCTGAAGACCGTGGCGCCGATCCAGGGCAAGAAGCCGAACGGCAACCCGGAGGTGGTGCTCAACTTCATCACGCCGCACCAGAAGTGGGGCATCCACTCCACCTACACCGACAACCTGATGATGCTCACGCTCTCGCGCGGCGGGCCGATCATCTGGATCTCGGAGGTCGACGCGAAGAAGGCCGGCATCGAGGACAACGACTGGATCGAGGCCTACAACCTGAACGGCGCGATCACCGCCCGCGCGGTGGTCAGCCAGCGCGTGAACGAGGGCATGTGCCTGATGTACCACGCGCAGGAGAAGATCGTGAACACGCCGGGCTCGGAGATCACCGGCTCGCGCGGCGGCATCCACAACTCGGTGACGCGCGCCGTGACCAAGCCGACGCACATGATCGGCGGCTACGCGCAGCTCGCCTACGGCTTCAACTACTACGGCACGATCGGCACCAACCGCGACGAGTTCGTGATCATCCGCCGCATGAAGAAGGTGGACTGGCTCGACACGCCGGCAGAGGCCGCGACGGAGGCGCACGGATGAGAC
>JALOSW010000219.1 GCA_025458245.1 Burkholderiales bacterium | reverse complement strand
GCTCATGAACCCGAATCACTATCTCGCGGTCGCCATCGGGTACCTGCTGACGAATCGCCCCCGCTGGCCCGCGGGCGCTGCGGTGGGCAAGACGCTCGTCAGCAGCAGCATGATCGACCGGGTGGTGACCAAGTTCGGACGGCGGCTTCGCGAAGTGCCGGTCGGCTTCAAGTGGTTCTCCGCGGGGCTGCTCGACGGCTCGATCTGCTTTGGCGGCGAAGAGAGTGCCGGGGCGAGTTTCCTGCGCGCCGACGGCTCGGTGTGGACCACCGACAAGGACGGCCTGATTCTCGACCTGCTCGCCGCAGAGATCACCGCGCGCACGGGCAAGGACCCCGGCGAGCACTATCGCGAGCTCGCGGCCGAGTTCGGCGCGCCCCACTACACGCGCATCGACGCCGCGGCGACGCCCGAAGAGAAGGCTCGGCTCGGCAAGCTGTCGCCTGATGCCGTGAAGGCCGCGACGCTCGCCGGCGATCCGATCGTCGCCAAGCTAAGCCACGCGCCGGGAAACGACGCGCCGATCGGAGGGCTCAAGGTGGTGACCGCGAGCGGCTGGTTCGCGGCCCGACCGTCCGGCACCGAGAACATCTACAAGATCTACGCCGAGAGCTTCAGGGACGAGCGGCATCTGCAGGCGATCGTGACCGAGGCGCAGGAAATCGTCGCCGCCGCCCTGGGCCACGCCGGGTAGAGGGCGCCACTCGATCGGGCCGACGTCGAGAGAGTGAACGCCGTCGCCCGGGTCGGGTTCATGGCAACCGCGTGTGCGGAATCAGCGGCCGCAATCGGCGTGCCGGCGTCGCGGGGCGCAGCGCTTGCACTGTCTCAAGCCGGCGGACGCCCGTTCGCGAAGACCACGGGCAACAGCAGGAAGCCGCCGGGCATCGCGAGGATCGCGCACCACACGCCGACTCTGACCAGGCTGCGCGCGATGTCGTCGGCCTCGCGGCGATCCGCGTCGGACCACCGCCCGGACGTGCCGGCGCGCAGCGCGAGCGACGGCAGCCGACGGACGCGCGCGAGGTCGGCCGAGATCGTGCGGCCGTGACGACGTACCGTCGAGAGCGACGCCGCGAACGTCGCACGCCATCCGACTCGCGGCATGCGCAAGGTTGCTCCGTCTTGCTCTGCCTTCGCCGCCAGCGTCGCCGCAGGGAAGGGCCGATTATCGAGTTGCGCGCGGCCCGGATCGCTCCGGTGTCCGATCGTCGTGGGTGGCATGGCTCGCCTCGTTCGAATCCGTGTTCGCCGCGCCTCGGCGGCACGGAAACGACTCTAGGAGCGCAGGCCTCGCGCAGGCGGGGAGCTTTCCCACCCATTCAGTGACGCATTCACGTCCGCGGCGCTGCGTTCGGCAGCGCCGGCCGGAGCGGGACGGGGCGGGTGGCATGGACATGCCGCCGCGCCCGTCGCCCCATGGCGAACGGGCGCTCGAACCTCGATCCGGGGAACGGCGGCTCTGCGCCGCGCGAGACGAGGTCGAGGGTCGCGACCGTGCGGGGCGCCCGGCGCGGCCGGCCGCGCCGGCACTTATCGGGCCGACGCCTCCCGCTCGCGCAGCTTGAAGCGCTGGATCTTGCCGGTCGCCGTCTTCGGCAACTCGGCAACGAACTCGATCTGCCGAGGGTATTTGTAGGGCGCGAGCTTGTCCTTCACGAACGCCTTCAACTCCGCATCGGTCGCCTTGGCGTCGCCTTTCAGCACGACGAACGCCTTGGTCTTGGTGAGGCCCTCTGCGTCCGGCACGCCGATCACCGCCGCTTCCAGTACGGCCGGATGCTGCACGAGCGTCGCCTCCACCTCGAACGGGCTCACGTAGATGCCGCTCACCTTGAGCATGTCGTCGCTGCGGCCGGCATAAGTGTAGGTGCCGTCGGCGTTCCGCACGTATTTGTCGCCGCTCTTCGTCCAGCCGCCCTGGAACGTCTCGCGCGTTTTCGCGCGGTTGCCCCAATACATCATGGCAGCCGACGGGCCCTGGATGTACAGGTCCCCGGGCTCGCCGTCGGGAACCGGCTTGCCGTTCTCGCCGCGCAGCTCGACCTCGTAGCCCGGCACCGGCCAGCCGGTGGTGCCATAGCGCACGTCGTCGGGACGATTCGACATGAAGATGTGGAGCATTTCGGTGGAGCCGATGCCGTCGACGATGTCCACGCCGAAGTGGCGCTTGAACCGCTCGCCGATGTCCGCGGGCAGCGCCTCGCCCGCAGAAGACGCGAGCCGCAACGCGACGTCCTGCCGCGCCGGGAGATCCGGCGACGCGAGCATGCCCGCGAACCCGGTCGGTGCGCCGAAGAACACCGTCGGCTTGACCCCGCCGACCTTGCCGAGCCACCGCTTGAAGGTCGCGTCGGGCGTCGCGCGCTCGGCCATGAGCAGGGTGGTCGCGCCGACGCTCATCGGGAACGTGAGCGCGTTGCCGAGCCCGTAGGCGAAGAACAGCTTCGCAGCGGAATAGCACACGTCGTTCTCGCGCACGCCGAGCACGCGTTTTCCGTAGAGCTCCGCGGTCCAGTAGGGGTTCGCCTGCGAGTGCACCGTCCCTTTCGGCCGGCCGGTGGAGCCCGACGAGTAGAGCCAGAAAGCCGGATCGTCGGCGTGGGTCGCCGCCGGGTGCGCGAGCGGCGCGTGCTCTTCGAGCAGACCATCGAGCGCGAGCTCGCCCGCGCCGAGCGGCGCGGCCGGCCGCGAGACGATGACCTTCTGCACCTCGTGATCGGACTTGGTGAGCGCCGCCTTGAGCACCGGCATCAGCGCGCCGGACACGAGCACCGCCTGGGAGCGCGAGTGCTCGAGCATGTAGGCGTAGTCGTCCGCGGTGAGCAGCGTGTTCACCGCAACCGGGACGATGCCCGCGTAGATGGCGCCGAGGAACGAGACCGGCCAGTCGTTCGCATCGTGCATGAGAAGCAGCACGCGCTCCTCGCGCTTGATGCCGAGCGAGCGCAAACCGGCGGCGAGCCGCCGCGCGCGATCGCCGAGCTGGCCGTAGGTGAGCGTCCCGTCATCGTCGATGAACGCCGGCTTGGCGGCGCGCGCTTCGTTCACCTCGAGCAGATGCCGGGCGATGTTGAACGTGTCCGGCGGCGGCTGAACGCTGTCCGGGCCATGAGCGGGTGCGGGGTGCATGGTTTTCTCCTCCTCGGCGGTTGTAGGGAGCCGCGCTTTCGTTTCGGATTGTCGTGGAATGCGGTTCGCGCCGCGATCAGGCCGCGACGGCGCCGAGCACGGCGCTGCTCGCCTGGATCGCGGAACGGCGATGATAGAAGCCGAGCGCGCGCAGCCCTCCGAGCTCCTCGCCGCCCCCGGCGCGTCCGGGGCCGCCGTGCAGCGACTGCGGCATGACGTTGCCGTGCCCGGTATGCGCCGCGGCGGCGTCGGGACTGATCACGTGCACGCGCCCGTGACTGTCGGCGAGTTCCAGCGCGGCGCCGGCGAGCGCGCCGGCGTCGCTGCCATAGAGCGAGGCGACCAGCGAGCCCTGGCCGCGACGCACGAGCTGCATGGCGTGCGCGGCGTCGCGATAGGGAACGAGCGTCGCCACCGGACCGAACACCTCGGTGTCGTGGATGCGGTCGGCGCCGTCGGCGTCGCGCGTGCCGAGCAACGTCGGCCCGACACAGCAGGCGACCTTCGGATCGGCGTCGACGAGCGCGTGGCTTGCGCCGTCGTGCAGCACGTCGGCCTGCGCGCGCAGGTGCGCGAGCCCTTCGCGCACCGTGACCAGCTGGGCACGGTTGACGAGCGCGCCCATGCGCACCGTCTCGTTCCGGGGGTTCCCGACGGTGGTCTTGGCAAGCCGCGCGGAGATCGCGTCGGCCGCGGCGGCGTAGAGGGACTCGGGCACGAACACGCGGCGGATGGCCGTGCACTTCTGCCCGGACTTGACCGTCATCTCGCGCACGACTTCCTTC
>JALOSW010000218.1 GCA_025458245.1 Burkholderiales bacterium | reverse complement strand
ATTGGCGGCGAGTCGACCGTCGCGCTGCCATCCGGGGGGCGCATGTGGGCTAGCGCGGGGCTGCTTCTGCTCGGCGCGGTGTGCGCCGGAATCGGCGGCGAGCTCTTCGTGCGCGGCGCCGTGCGCGCCGCCGCGTGGCTGCGCGTGAAACCCGGGCTGATCGGCGCGACGGTGGCCGCGTTCGCGACGTCCGCCCCCGAGCTGATGGTCGGCGTGACCGCCGCGCTCGAGGGCGCGCCGTCGCTCGCGCTGGGCAATGCACTGGGCGCGAACGTGGTGAACCTCACGCTCGCGCTCGGCCTCTCGCTGCTCGTGGCACCGAGCGTCCTGTCTCAGGGCGGCGCGAGGCGCGACCTGCCGGCGGCGCTCGCCGTGCCCGCCTTCACGGGTTTCGCGCTGCTCGACGGGAAGATCGGCCGCGTCGACGCGATCGTGCTGCTCCTCGTGTTCGCCATCTGGCTGGCTCTCTCGATCCGGCAGGAACGCGAGGCGCCCGAAGCCGAGATGCCCGTCGGCCCGGGCGGGCGGCTCGCGACCGTGGGCCTCGTTCTCGCGGGACTGGCCACGCTCGTGCTCGCGGGCGACGCCTTCGTGACCGGCGCCCTCAGGTTGTCCGATCACTTCGGATGGGACCGGTTCGTGGTCGGCGCGACGCTGGTGGCGATCGGCACGACCATTCCCGAGTTGGCGACGAGCGTCATCGCGAAACTGCGCGGCCAGGACGAGATCGGGCTCGGCACGCTGCTCGGCAGCTGCGTGTTCAACGGGAGCTTCATCGTCCCGGTGACCGCGATGATCCACCCGATCTCGGCGGGCCTCGCGGAAGTCGGCGTCGCGCTCGCCTTCGGCCTCGCCGCCGTCGTCGCAGCGCTTCCCTACGGCGCGCGCACGCTCGGGCGGCGGCGCGGCGCGCTGCTCCTCGGCATCTACGTCGCCAACCTCACCGCGCTGCTGGCGATCCGCTGACCGGACGGCGCCGGGGCAGGCGCGCCGCGAGGAGAATTTCGTCAGGATCGACCGGCGTGCCGACGGTACCCTCCACGTCGCTGCCGCGCCGCACGAGCTTGCGCGCAGCGCTTTCACAGGAGACCGTAACCGAATGAACGCCGCAGAACTCGCCGCCCAGGCGAACCAATTCGTGACGAGCTACGTCGTCGCCTTCGGCTGGAAGATCGCCGGCGCGATCGCCCTCTGGATCGCGGGCGGCTGGGTCATCAAGTTGCTTCGCGCCGGGCTCAGCCGCGCGCTCGTGATTCGCCACGTCGATCCGACGCTCTCGCGCTACCTCGAAGGCAGCGCGAACGCGCTTCTCAAGCTGCTGCTCGTCATCGCGATCTTCTCGGTGCTCGGCATCGAGACGACCTCGTTCGCCGCGCTCCTTGCCGGCGTCGGCCTCGCGATCGGCGCCGCCTGGTCGGGCCTGCTGGGGAACTTCGCCGCGGGGCTGTTCATCCTGCTGCTCCGCCCCTTCGAGGTCGGCGACACCATCGCATCGGGAGATGTCACCGGGACCGTGCGCGGCATCGGGATGTTCACGACGCGCGTCGACACCGAAGACGGGGTGCGCGTGCATATCGGCAATGGCAAACTCTTCGCCGACAACATCCGCAACTTCTCGACCAATCCCTGCCGGCGGGTAAACCTCACGGCTCGAGTCCCGCGCGGCATGCACCCGGCGCCCGTCGAGCGGTGGATCGCGGGCCGTCTCGCGGCGATTCCGAACGTCATGACGGACCCCGCCCCGATGGTGGCGATCCTGGAGGTCAACCAGGACGGTGCGGTCCTCGCCGTGCGGCCCTTCTGCCATCACGACCATTACTGGCAGGTCTATTTCGACACCAACCGGATGCTCGCCGACCTGGCTGCCGAGCTGGCAAGTGCGCCGTCGCCAGCCTGAGGGCGCGCCGGCCGCCGGGAAAAAGAAATCGGCCGATGTGCCTGCGCACATAGGCCGACCGTCTGGCTAAGGAAACTCTGACTAAGGTTCTTCGGCAGAGGTCATCGCGCAACCCGGGCGGCCCAACCCGTTGTTTTTCGGCGCCCTCGCTCGTCCAGCTGCGCTGCCTCGCGACCCAACGTGGCCCTTGTGCAGACCTTCCCTGACGCGATGCGCGGCCGGCCGCGCCGGCGCGCAACGATCCCCGCTACTTACAGTGGCCCTTGGCGAGGCCTTTGCCGGGGTTGTTGCGGTTGCAGCTTCCCTGATAGTAGGCGGGGGCGCCGCCGTAGCTTCCGGTGCGCACCGCCTGGGTCTTGGGCTTCCCGTCCTCGGTAACCATGCCGCCGACGACAGCGCCCGCGCCGCCGCCCACTGCCGCACCGACGACCGCGCCCGTGGGACCGCCAACCGAATTCCCGACCGCGGCACCCGCGCCGCCGCCGATGGCCCCACCGACCGCGGCGCCCGTGCGCGCGCTGCCCTGAGCACCGAGCGCGCCGCCGGCCGCCCCGCCGACCGCTCCGCCGACGATCGCGCCCGTGGATCCGCCGACGGCGTTGCCGACGGCCGCTCCTGCGCCGCCGCCGAGCGCACCGCCGACGCCAGTCCGGAAGTCGTTGGCGTACGCCCCCGAGGCAACGAGCAAGCCGGCGAAAACCAGGACCGAAGCCTTGCGCGAGATCTGCATCATGTTTGTCTCTCTTTCTCGGTATCCATATTCGCGTGTGTATTGACGACTACTTATCTTCGAGAATCGCCGTCGCGCGCGCGAGGCGGCAGGGCCGCTTTCCGTGCAACAGTTCACGATCGCAGCCGACACGCGATCGCCGCGATGGCGATCGACTGCCGAATCGCTTCTGTCGCACCGACACCGGTGGCACGCCCGGCCGGCGAGCGGACGCGCCGATCCGGACACTGACCGTCGACAGGTTGACATATTTGAGTGCGTATATTGACGGCGCCGCTCCGGCACCGGAAGATCGCGTCCGCGCCAACCTGCAGCGCGTGATTTTTCGCACGGCGCCGCCGCGCAGGGAGGGAACCCGGACGATCGCTTCCACCCGGAGCCGGCGCCACATCCAGGCCGCACGGCGCGCCCGAACGGGCCGCCGCCCCGGCCGGGTGCGAACATCGGCCGCCGTCGGCTTCGGTTCCGCGAGTGCGTGATCGATTGCCGCCCGCGCGCGCGTTTCGCCAGCAATTCGGGCATGCCGCTTGCATAATCGCAGCCGTGTCGCGCACCTTCGCGCGCGCCGAAAAATCGGACGACGAAATCAGGAGAGCAGTGATGAAGAAACTCGGTATCGGCCGCACCTTCTCGCGCATCGCCCCCGTGGCGGCGGCAACCCTCCTCGCGCTGGGCGCAACGAGCGCGAACGCGGCCACCACGACGGGCACGCTGACCGTGACCGCGGCGGTCGCAGCAGTCTGCAACGTCGGCAACGCCACGCTGGCCTTCGGCACCTATAACCCGGGCGGCGGCAACCTCAACCAGACCACCACGATCGCCGTGCGCTGCACGAAGCTGACGCCCTTCACGGTGGGCCTCAACGGCGGCGGCTCGGGCAACGTCAGCGCCCGGCAGATGAGTTCGACCGGCGCTCCGACGGAGAAACTCGACTATCAGCTCTACTCCGACGCGGGCCGCACGACCGCGTGGGGCAACACCGCACCCTCGTGGCAATCGGGCACGGGCGCGGGCATGGGCGTGGGCAACGCGGTCAACTTCACGGTATACGGCCAGGTCCCGGACAGCGTCGCGAACCAGGCGGCCGCCGCGCTGGCGGACTTCACGGACAGCGTGACCATCACAGTGACGTACTGATCCGGATCGCGCCGTGCAACGGGAGAGGAGGCGGCGCCACCCGCCTCCTCTCTTCGTTTCAGTCCCACGCGACAGTGTTCCCGGCACGCCTACCCAAGCAAAGAGCCGCCCTCGGTTCGCGACTCGCACGCGCCGCGGTGACGACGGCTATGGTGCTCG
>JALOSW010000070.1 GCA_025458245.1 Burkholderiales bacterium | reverse complement strand
CTCTGCGTTCACGCTTTTCTCCGCCTGAGCGAGGGTCGAGGTGACGGACGAATCGGAATCGCGCGGCTACTACCGGCGTCTGCAGGCGGCGGTGGAGGAACTGCTCGTGCTGAAGGGCGTGTTCACGCCCGAGGACGTCGCGCGCGAGGTCGCGGCGATGGAGTCGCGCAGCTACGAGCGCGGCGCCAGGGTGGTCGCACGCGCGTGGGTCGATGCCGATTACAGAGCGCGGCTGCTCGCAAACGGCTCGGCCGCGGCCGAGGAACTCGGGCTCGAGGTCGGGCCGCTGAAGCTCATCGTGGTTGAGAACACGCCGCGCGTTCACAACGTCATCGTGTGCACGCTGTGCTCCTGCTACCCGCGCATGCTGCTCGGCATTCCGCCCGAGTGGTACAAGAGCCGCGAGTATCGTTCGCGCGTCGTGCGCGAGCCGCGTGCGGTGCTCGCCGAGTTCGGCACGCATGTCGCCGACGGCGTCGAGATCCGCGTGCACGACTCGACCGCGGACATGCGCTACATGGTGCTGCCGCTGCGACCTTCGGACACGGAGCGGCTTTCGGAGGCGGAACTCGCGGCGCTCGTCACGCGCGACAGCCTGATCGGCGTCGGCGTGCCGCTGGCCTCGGGCGGCGTAAGCGCGTAGCGGCGCTCCATCCGGTCGTTCGCCCTGCCGGCAGGCGGATCGTTCCCGCCCCCGGACGGCGGGGAAACGTCAGGTCCAGGGTCTTCGGGGCGCGCGCGGCGCTCGCCTCGAGGCCACACGGCCGCGGCAGCGCCGAAGCGCGAGTCGGGCGGGCGGAGAATCGAGTCGGCAAAAAAATCCTCGGGGCCGGCTGAGGAGGAGGGAGGTGCCGACCCCGAGGCGCTCACAGAGGAGAGAGCCAGCCGGGCGCCCCCGAACGGGGCGGCGCGCCGGTTACAGAACCTTCAACAAGCTGCCGGGCGCGAGCGACGCGACGCCGGGCAGGTTCTCGCCGAGCATCCAGGCCGCGAGTTCCGCGAGGGCGGCCACGGCCGCGTAGCCCGCACTGCTTACCCAGAGCTCTTTCCGCATCTTGCTTTCGTGCAGCAAGCCAACTCGCGGGGCGAGAGTGATTCTTGTTGTTGGGCCAAATCTAGTGCGCCGCATGATATTTGTCCAATCGATCACGACGATCTAAAGTATCGATATCGTGGATATCAGAAGCCTCGATCTCAACCTGCTGGTCGCGCTCGACGCGCTGCTCGCCGAGCGCAACGTCTCGCGCGCGGCGGAGCGCCTCGGCCTGTCGCAATCGGCGGTGTCGGCGCAGCTCGCGCGCCTGCGCGAGCTGTTCGGCGACCCGCTGCTGCTGCGCACGGCGCGCGGAATGCTGCCGACGGCGCGCGCGATCGAGATCGCCGGGCCGGTGCGGCAGGTGCTGTTCGAGATCGGCCGCATCGTGCAGCCGAGCGAGGCGTTCGACCCGGCGCGCGCGAGCGTGACGTTCGCGATCGCAGCGAGCGACTATGTCGAATACGCGATGCTTCCGCAGCTCGTGGACTACCTCGGCGCGCACGCGCCGCACGCGCGGCTGGCGGTGCGCCAGACGGCGTTCGGCGCGCTCGGCCAGCAACTCGAATCGGGCGAAGCCGACCTCGCGCTGCTCGGCCGCCACAACCTGGGCGTCGCCCCGGCCGACGTGCGCACCCGGCCGCTCTATTCCGAAGGTTTCGTCGCCGTGGTGCGGCGCGACCACCCGCGCGTCGGCGCGAAGCTCTCGGTCGATCTCTTTTGCGAGCTCGATCACGTGTTCGTCTCGCTGTCGGGCGGCGCCTTCGCCGGCCAGACGGATCAGGCGCTCGCCGCGCTCGGACGCACGCGCAACGTGCGGCTCGCGGTGCCGCACTTCCTGCTGGTGCCTGAGATCGTCGCGCGCTCGGACATGATCGCGGTGCTTCCCGAGCGGCTCGCGCGCGGCTATGCCGACCGCCTCCGCATCCTCGCGACGCCGATCGAGATCGGCCAGTTCACCATCGTCGAGGCGTGGCACGAGCGGGTGCATCGCGACCCCGCGCAGATCTGGCTGCGGCAGGTGCTGCTCGAGCTGCTCGCCGACTCGCCTCCGGAGGCCCGCGCGCCCTCGCGTCCTCGCGGGCGCGACGGCCGACCGCGCCGCTGAGTCGCGCGCGAGCTGCGTCAGTGGACGAGCGCGGTGTCGAGGAAAAACATCAGCGCGAAGCCCGCGAGCAGCGCCGCGGTCACGAGGCCGCGCTGTCCGCGGCGGTGCGTCTCGGGGATGATCTCGTCGCTGATCACGAAGAGCATCGCACCGGCGGCGAACGCGAGCGCGCCCGGGAGCAGCGCGTCTGCGAGCGTGACCGCCGCTGCCCCGATCGCCGCCCCGACCACTTCGACCATTCCGGTGAGCGCGGCGGCGCCAAGGGCCGCGCGCCGCGAATAGCCCTCGGCGACCAGCGCGAACGCGACCGCGAGCCCCTCCGGCAGGTTCTGCAGGCCGATGCCGAGCGTCGCCCCGAGGCCGATGCGCAGATCGCCGCTCGCAGTGCCGACGCCGATCGCGAGGCCCTCCGGCAGATTGTGGATCGCGACTGCGATGACGAACAGCCAGATCCGCTCGACTTCCGCGCGTCCGCCCTCCCGGCCTTTCACGAAGTGCTGGTGCGGCGCGAACGCCTGGATCGCCCACATCACGCCGGCGCCGGCGGCGAGCGCCGCCAGCACCGCGAGCGCCGCCTGCGGCTTGCCGAGCGGCATCGCGATGGTCCGGTCGAGCGCCGGAAGCAGGAGCGAGAACGTCGAGGCGGCGAGCATGACGCCCGCGGCAAACGCGAGCATCAGGTTGCCCAGGCGCGCCGGCAGCCAGCGGATCGCGAGGACGGGCAGCGCGCCGACGAACGTCGCGCCGGCGCCGCCAATCACGCCCGCGAGGAGCGCTGCGCCGAACGGGGAGGTCGCGACAGCGGCGCTTAAGGATTGCAGCATCGGGAGGAGCGGGGCGGCTGCGGCCCGATCGGCCGCCCGCCGACGCAGGCTAGCAGGCGACATCGGGCCGGCATTGATCCATCACAAAGCGCGGTTCGCGGGAGCAGGGGAGACTTCAATCAGGCAAGCGGAATGGCGCTGCCGTTTCGCTCGCCCCGAAGGAAAGAGCGACAGACGGTTACCCATCGACTCGGCATCACATCGAGGAGCCCATCATGCGAGCCAAGACTCTCACGGCGTTGGTCACGGCGGCGATGTTCCTCGGCGCGTCGGGCGCGGCGCTCGCGCAGGCGAAGCCGAAAGTGGATTTCGGCAAACGCGAGTACGACGCCAACTGCGCCGTTTGCCACGGCGCGAACGGCAAGGGCGACGGCGCGTACAAGCCCTACCTGACGCGCAGCCCGACCGATCTCACGACGCTCACGAAGCGCAACAGCGGCGTGTTCCCGTATTACCAGCTCGTCGAGAGCATCGATGGGCGCAGGCTGCCGCCGGGACACGGGCGGCCCGACATGCCGATCTGGGGCGCGGACTACATGGCGAAAAGCGCCGGCGACTACACCGACGTGCCGTTCGACCCGGACCTCTACGTGCGCAACCGCATCCTGGCGCTCGTGGACTACATCGCCCGGATCCAGGAGAAATAGCGGTCGGGCGACGCGCTGTCCGCGCGGGCCGGGCGATGCCGGGCTCCGCGCGAAAGCCGGAGGCGCTAGAGAAGTTCCGTGTCGTCGTGCGAATACGCCGGGGCACAGGCGCAGAGAATCTTCATCGCGACGCGCCCGGTGTTCTGCACGCAATGCGGCGTTCCGGGCGGAATGCACACGGTGTCGCCCACGCGCACCGCGAAGCGCTCGGCGCCGAGGGTCATCGTGCCTTCGCCCTGGGTGAAGTGATAGATCTCCTCGGTCGCGCGATGGCGGTGCAGCTGCGTCCGCGCCCCTGGCGCGACCGTCGCCTCCGCGATGCTCTGCGCCGCATTGCCGTGCACGCCCGGATGCATCAGCTCGCGGATCTCCGAGCCGTCCTTGGTGACGTACGGCGCGACCTCGGCGCGGACGGAACGCAGCGGCATCAGATCGCCTTGGCCTTCGCGAGCAGCGCCGCGACGCTCTCCGCGAGCCGCGCGTAGCCTTTCGCGTTGGGGTGCACGTAGTCCGACTTCAATTCGCTGTCTTTCAGGATTGCCGGGAGCGTCTCGGCATCGTAAGGCGCGTCGAGACCTCTCGCGACGTCGCGGTAGAACGACGCCGACGACGGGAAGAGGCCCGGCTTGGGCACCCCGAGGATCACCACCGCGATGCCGCGGTCGCGCGCGAGCTTGCCCATTGCGGCGAGGTTCGCCGCCGCCTGGGTCTCGTCGAGCCGGCGCAGGAAATCGTTGCCGCCATGGATGAGCACGACGAGCTGCGGCTGCGTCGCGTCGAGCACCGCAGGCAGACGCGCGAGCCCCTGCGCCGACGTCTCGCCCGGCACGCCCGCGCTCACCACCTTGCGTCCGATCTTTTTCTCCAGGAGGGCGGGATAGCTCTCGGTCCGACTCGCGCCGGTGCCATAGGTGAGACTGTCGCCGAACGCGAGCACCACCGCATCAGGCGCGAGCTTGGGGACCGAAGGCGTCCGCTCGGCGCAGCCGACGGCGACGATCAGCGCGGCGAGCGCGAGCGCGTGGCGAAATCGAGCGAACGTTGCCGGCGTGCGTAGCATGGCTTGAAAGCATAGCCGAGGCGGCCGGCGTCCGAGCCGGCGTCGTGTCGCCCCGGCGGACGCAGTTCACTGCTGCAGAATCGAAAGGGCTTTTGGGGAAATCAGAAATTCCCAAACGGGCGATGTCCCCTGCGCCCTAGAATGGCGCCGGCGGCGTCCGATCCGCCGAACCATTACGACGACCCGCCGCGTCCATGTCCCGCCCGCGCCTTGCTTCCGTCGCCGTGCTCGGCCTCCTTGCCGCAGCGCCGGCTACCGCGTTCGCGGCGAGCGGCGAGGGCGTCGCCTGGTGGGTATGGCCGCTCGCGCTCTTTGCGGTGACGTTCCTGCTCGGGATCGTCGCGGTGCTCGGCGGCGTCGGCGGCGGCGTGCTGTTCGTGCCGATCGTCGGCGGGTTCTTCCCCTTCCATCTCGACTTCGTGCGCGGCGCCGGCTTGATGCTCGCGCTCTCCGGCGCGCTCTCCGCGGGGCCGGGGCTGCTGCGCTCGGGCATGGCCAGCGTGCGGCTCGCGATGCCGCTCGCGCTCATCGGGTCTATCACGTCGATCGCCGGCGCGATGGTCGGCCTCGCGCTGCCGACCAACGTCGTGCAGGTCGCGCTCGGCGTCACGATCCTCGCGATCGCCGTGCTGATGTGGAGCGCCAAGAAATCCGAGCGCCCCGAAATCGGGCCGCCGGACGCGCTCGCGCAGGCGCTGCGGCTGAACGGCATCTTCCACGACGCCGCCGCGCGCGAAGACATCCGCTGGCACGTGCACCGAACGCCGCTCGGGCTCGTGATGTTCGCCGGGATCGGCTTCATGGCCGGCATGTTCGGGCTCGGCGCCGGGTGGGCGAACGTGCCTGTCCTGAACCTGCTGATGGGCGCGCCGCTCAAGGTCTCGGTGTCGACTTCCAGCTTTCTTCTCACCGTGGTCGATACGTCGGCGGCGTGGGTCTACATCAACCGCGGCGCCGTCCTGCCGATGCTGATGGTGCCGTCGATCCTCGGGGTGATGCTCGGCGCGAAAATCGGCGGCAAGCTGTTGCACACGACCCAGGCCGCGACGGTGCGCAAGATCGTAATCGGACTCTTGCTCGTCTCCGGTGCCCGTGCGTTCCTGAAGGGCACGGGAATCTGGGCTTGATGAGGCACGAGCGATGACCACCCGACCGCACGACTACGCATCGGACGAACAGCGCCTCTACGCCAAGTGGCTCGACCGCGGCACCCGGTTCGGCTTCGTGGTGCTGGTCGCGACGTTCTTCGTCTACGTGCTGGGGCTGCTGCCGGCGCACGTGCCGGTCGCCGAGTTGCCCAAGTACTGGAGCCTGCCGGTGGCCGAGTACGTTGCCGCCACCGGCGCGCCTTCCGGCTGGGGCTGGGTGCGCTACATCGGCGAGGGCGACTATCTCAACTTCGTCGGCATCGGCATCCTCGCGTTCGTCACGGTGGTGTGCTACGCGATCGTGTTCCCGACCTTTCTCCGCAAGGGCGATCGCGTCTACGCGGCGATCATCCTCGCCGAAATAATCGTGCTCCTCGTCGCGGCAGCCGGCCTCGTCGGCGTCGGGCACTGACTCGCCATCACCACGACGAGTGCGGGGACATCCCGCACAGCGGGCGCGGGCGCATCGCCTTGTTCCGCATGCCGGGATGGGCGGCCACGCCGGTTGACGCCTCCCGGGGGCGCTGCCAACATGCCGAGGCCCCGCAGCGCGATCCCTTCGCCGCATCCGCCGTGAATCGGTCCTCGAGGGCACGGAGCGCCGCATGAACATGCGCATGAACGACACCGCTTTCCTCAAGAAGGCCGACATGGTCGCGCGCCTTCTCGAGAAGCTTCCCAGGGCGTCGGTGCTTTTCGAGCCGGAAGACCTGCGGCCCTGGGAATGCGACGGCCTCGCCGCGTACCGGATGGTGCCCGGCGTCGTCGCCCTCCCGGCGGACGAGGACGAGGTGCGCCATGTGCTGCAGGTGGCACGCGCGCTCAAGGTGCCGGTGGTCGCGCGTGGTGCGGGCACGGGCCTCTCGGGCGGAGCCTATCCGCTCGCCGACGGCGTCCTGCTGTCGCTCGCGAAAATGAAAAAGATCCTGTCCGTCGATCCGGCCTCGCGGACCGCGCGCGTGCAACCCGGCGTGCGCAACCTCGCGATCTCCGAGGCGGCGGCCCCCTACGGACTCTATTACGCGCCCGATCCGTCGTCGCAGATCGCGTGCACGATCGGCGGCAACGTCGCCGAGAACGCGGGCGGCGTGCATTGCCTGAAATACGGCCTCACCGTGAACAACGTGCTGCGCGTGCGCGGGTTCACGATCGAAGGCGAGCCGCTCGAATTCGGCTCGGAGGCGCTCGACGCGCCCGGCTTCGACCTGCTCGCGCTGGTCACCGGATCCGAGGGCATGCTCGCCGTGACGACCGAAGTCACCGTCAAGCTCGTCCCGAAACCGGAGCTCGCGCGCGTCATCATGGCCTCCTTCGCCGATCTGGAGAAGGCCGGCGACGCAGTGGCGGCCGTCATCGCGGCGGGCATCATTCCCGCAGGCCTCGAGATGATGGATCAGCCCGCGACGCGCGCGGTCGAGGAGTTCGTGCACGCCGGCTACGACCTCGACGCGGCGGCGATCCTGCTCTGCGAATCCGACGGGACGCCCGAGGAGGTCGAGGAAGAGATCGGCCGCATGACCGAGGTGCTGAACCGCGCCGGCGCCACGGCGATCCGGGTTTCCGAGAGCGAGGCGGAGCGGCTGAAGTTCTGGTCGGGGCGCAAGGCGGCGTTTCCCGCGGTCGGCCGCATTTCGCCCGACTACTACTGCATGGACGGCACCATCCCGCGAAAGCGTCTCGGCGAGGTCCTGCAGTTCATCGGCGAGATGGAGAAGAAGTACGGCCTGCGCTGCCCGAACGTCTTTCATGCCGGCGACGGCAACCTGCACCCGCTGATCCTCTTCGACGGCAACGACCCGGGCGAGCTGCATCGCACCGAGCAGTTCGCGTCGGAGGTGCTGCAGAAGTGCATCGAGGTCGGCGGCACGATCACCGGCGAGCACGGCGTCGGCATCGAAAAGATCAACGAAATGTGCGTGCAGTTCTCGCCCGAGGAGCTGGAGACCTTCCGTCGGGTGAAGCGCGCGTTCGACCCGGAGGAGCTGCTCAACCCCGGCAAGAACATCCCGACGTTGCATCGGTGTGCGGAGTTCGGACGCATGCACGTGAAGCGCGGGCAGGTGCCGCATCCCGAGTTGCCGAGGTTCTAGTGCAGAACCGCAAGAGCGCAAAGGACGCAAAGGTTCGCGAAATGTTCTCGTCGATGAAGGCGCCCGGGTCGGATGCGGCGCCGCGTGCGAACCACCGTCCGTCCACTTGAAGCATGCTTTTGCGTCACTTCGCGCCCTTTGCGCTTTTGCGGTTCCCGCGTTTCCGATGACGGACGCCATCGCTCGCTTCGCCGACACCCTCCGCGCCGCCGCTTCGGCGGGTACGCCGCTGCGCATCCGCGGCGGCGGCACCAAGGATTTCTACGGCCGGGCACCGGCGGGGCAAGTGCTCGACACGCGCGCCTATTCGGGCATCGTCGACTACGACCCCACCGAGCTGTACGTCACCGTTCGCGCGGGCACGCCGCTCGCGGAGCTCGAGAACGCGCTCTCCGCCCAGGGCCAGTGGCTCGCGTTCGAGCCGCCGCATTTCGCGGCCGGCGGCACGGTCGGCGGCGCGATCGCATCGGGACTCGCCGGGCCGCGGCGGCAGGCCGCAGGCGGGGTGCGCGACTTCGTCCTCGGCGTGCGCATTCTCGATGGCCGCGGCGACGATCTCTTCTTCGGCGGGCAGGTGATGAAGAACGTCGCGGGCTACGACGTCTCGCGCCTCATGGCCGGCGCGATGGGCACGCTCGGGCTGATCCTCGAGGCGACGCTCAAGGTGTTGCCCCGGCCCGCGGCCGAGGCGACGCTGCGTCTCGAGATGCCCGAAGCGAGAGCGCTCGAGATGCTGAACCAGTGGGGCGGCAAGCCGCTGCCCGTTTCCGCGAGCGCATGGCGCGGCGGCGAGCTCGGCATCCGGCTTTCGGGCGCCGTGGCGGCGGTGAAGTCCGCGCGCGAGAAAATCGGCGGCGACGAGGTCGGCGCGTCGCAGGCGGCGAGCTTCTGGACGGGGGTGCGCGATCACGCCGATCCGTTCTTCGCGGGCGACGAGCCGCTCTGGCGCATCTCCGTGCCTTCGACGGCGCCTGCGCTCGGCTTGCAGGGCGAGCAGCTCGTCGAATGGGGCGGAGCGCTGCGGTGGCTCCGCACCCGCGCCGATGCGCGCAGCGTGCGCGAGGCCGCGGCGAAAGCCGGCGGGCACGCGACGCTCTTTCGCGGCGGCGACAGGTCGGCCAGCGTGTTCCATCCGCTCTCCGCCCCGCTCGCGAAAATCCACCGCGAGCTGAAAGCGCAGTTCGATCCCGCGGGTATCCTCAACCGCGGGCGGATGTATCCCGAATTCTGACGACGATGAGAACCGCGAAAGCGCAAAGGACGCGAAGGGGCGCAAAGGCATCGCTGCCGGGTGGCGGGTCGCGGCGCCTCCCGGGGCTACGCCCAGCGTGTCTTCTCCGGGTGCTCGCGCCGCAGTGGGCAGCCCATTCGCATCCTTTGCGCGCCTTTGCGCCTTTCGCGCCTTTGCGGTTCTTGCTTTAAATGCAAACCCAGCTCGCCGACTTCATCCGCGACACCCCCGAAGGCCGGGAGGCCGACGCGATTCTGCGCAAATGCGTGCATTGCGGATTCTGCACGGCCACGTGCCCGACCTACCAGCTGCTCGGCGACGAGCTCGACGGTCCGCGCGGCCGCATCTACCTCATCAAGGAGATGCTGGAAGGGAGCGAGGTCACCGCGAAGACGCAGCTTCACCTCGACCGCTGCCTCACCTGCCGCGCGTGCGAGACGACGTGCCCATCGGGGGTGCAGTACGGGCGGCTCGTCGACATCGGCCGCAAGGTCGTCGAGGAGCGCGTGCCGCGTTCCATTCCCGCCAACGCGCAGCGCAAGGCAATCGCCGCGCTGTTCCCGCAGACGGGGCTGTTCGGCGCGATGCTGAAGGTCGGCAAGCTCGCGCGTCCGTTCCTGCCCGAGAGCCTCGCGAACAAGTTGCCGAAGGAAATTCCGGCGGCGGGCGAATGGCCCGCGCCGCGCCACGCCCGCAGGATGATCGCGCTCGCCGGGTGCGTGCAGCCCGCGCTCGATCCGTCGATCAACGCCGCCGCCGCGCGCGTGCTCGACCGGCTCGGCATCTCGCTCGTCGAGGCGCCCGACGCGGGATGCTGCGGCGCCCTGCGGTTCCACCTCAACTACCAGGACGAAGGCCGCGACGACATGCGCCGCCTCATCGACGCGTGGTGGCCGCTCGTCGAAGAGGGCGCCGAGGCGATCGTGATGACCGCGAGCGGCTGCACGACGACCGTGAAGGAATACGGCCACCTGCTCGCGGACGACCCGGCGTACGCGGCCAAGGCGCAGCGCATATCGGCGATGACCCGGGACATCGCCGAAGTCGTCGCCGCCGAGTTCAGCCGCCTGACGCGGCTCCTCGAGGCGTCGCACGCGGCGAAGCCCGCGCGCGTGGCGTTCCATCCGCCGTGCTCGCTCCAGCACGGCCTCAAGATCCGGGGCGTGACCGAGAAGCTGCTCGCGGCTGCCGGCTTCGAGCTCGCGCCGGTGCCGGACGCGCATCTTTGCTGCGGTTCGGCGGGCACCTACTCGATCCTCCAGCCGGAGCTTTCCGCCGAGTTGAAGAAGAACAAGCTCGCCGCGCTCCAGTCGGGCGGGCCGTCGATGATTCTTTCCTCGAACATCGGCTGCCTGTCGCACCTCGCGGGCGGCACCGAGCTGCCCGTCAAGCACTGGATCGTCGCGCTCGACGATCGGCTGCGCGCGTGACGCGCCGGCCCGGGCGGCGCTCGCGCCGATGAACCGTCACTCACTCTCTTACGAGGCTCCGCGATGCCCCTTTCCGCCTGCCGCGCCGCGGCGATCCTGACCCTCACCCTGTCTCTTGCCGCCTGCGCCGCCATGAGCCCCGATGCCAAAGCCCCCGACCTGGAGAAGACCGCCTGGGTGCTCTCGTCGCTGCCCGGGCAGGCATTGAAGGGCGACGCGCTTGCGACCGTGCGCTTCGAGGGCGGCCGCGTGGCCGGGACCGACGGCTGCAATCGCTACACCGCGCCGTACACCGTCGCCGGGTCCGGCATCCAGATCGGCCCGCGCGGCGCGTCGACGATGATGGCGTGCCCGCCGGAGATCATGAAGCAGGCCGAGGCGTTCAATGCCGCGCTCGCGAAGACGAGCACGTTCCGCAAGGCGGACGGACAGCTCCAGTTCCTCGCGGCCGACGGCTCGGTGGTCGCGACGTTCGCAGCCCAGCAGCAGGCGCTCGCCGGAACGTCGTGGCAGGTGACCGGCTACAACAACGGCAGGCAGGCGGTCGTCAGCGTGCTCTCGGGCACGAACGTGACGCTGGCCTTCTCGGACGACGGCCGGGCAACCGGGCTTGCCGGCTGCAACAACTTCAACGCGGCGTACAAGCAGGCCGGAGAGAAGCTCACCATCGGACCGGCTGCCGCAACCCGGAGGATGTGCGCGAGCCCCGCGGGCATCATGGAGCAGGAGCAGCAGTTCCTGAAAGCGCTCGAGACCGTGGCGACGGCGCGATTGGAGGGCGACCGTCTCGAACTGCGCACCGCCGCGGGCGCGCTCGCCGCGACGCTCGCGAAGAAGTAGGCCCGCCGGCCGCCACGTGCCTTCCCCCTGCGCGGGACGGGGAAGGTCGGGATGGGGGCGACGCGCTAGTGCGTCGTGCGCGGTTCGCGCGCGGGCTTGCCGCGTAGCGCTGCCGGCGCGCGCTTCGACGCGGCGCCGCGAGCGCGACCGGCGCCGTTGCCCTTCGATGCGGCAACCGTGCGGCGCCGGGTCCGCTTGGCGGCGGCGGGTCTCGCGGGCGCGGCCGCCGCTTCCGCCGCGGACGGCCGGCTCAGGATCAGGGCGCGCAGCTTCTCGTGCTCGCTTACCACGTAGTCGGCGAGATCGTAGACGTCGGGCACCGCACGCCGGCAGGCGATCAGGCCGTACTCCATCTTGCCGTC
>JALOSW010000217.1 GCA_025458245.1 Burkholderiales bacterium | reverse complement strand
GAGCGGCGGGCTCTGGGCAACGCTCGCCATCACGATCGCGGCCGCGGCCTTCGGAACGTTCTTCTTCTGGACGCGCGAGCGCGGTGCGCACCTCGCCGCGGAGGCCGCAGCGCAACGGCTGCGCAGCGCGGAGCTCGCGCGCCAGGCGGCCGACGCGCGATACCGCCAGCTCGCGGCGCAGGTCGAGCCGCATTTCCTCTTCAACACGCTCGCCAATCTGCGCGCGCTGATCGAGACCGATGCGCCGCGTGCCCTCGCGATGCTCGACCACCTCGACGGCTACCTGAGGGCGTCGCTTGCCGCTTCGCGCAAGTCGCACGCCCCCCTCGCCGACGAATGCGCCCTGCTCGCGAGCTATCTCGGGATCGTGGCGATCCGCATGGGCGCGCGCCTCGCATGGCGGATCGACGTCCCGGCCGCGCTCGGCGCGATCGCGGTCCCGCCGATGCTGCTGCAGCCGCTCGTGGAGAACGCGGTGAAGCACGGCATCGAGCCCAGCCCCGCCGGCGGCGAGGTGACGGTCGCCGCCCGGCGCGACGGGGCGACGCTCGTCGTGGAGATCGCCGACACGGGTCTCGGACTCGGCGCCGGCCGCCCGGGCACGGGGTTCGGCGTCGCGAGCGTGCGTGAGCGCCTCGCCGCGGCCTACGGCGACACCGCTTCGCTCGCGCTCGGCCCGCGCGCAGGCGGCGGAACGCTTGCGACCCTCCGGGTGCCCCTGAACGACTCATGAAGCCGCGCGCCGTCATCGCCGAAGACGAGCCGCTGCTCGCGGCAGCGCTCGCGCGCGAGCTCGCGGCGCTCTGGCCGGAGCTCGAGATCGTCGCCACGGCGGCGAACGGCCTCGAGGCGCTCGATGCGATCCGCGCGCAGCGCCCCGACATCGCGTTTCTCGATATCCGCATGCCGGGCAAGACGGGCCTCGACGTGGCCGCGGAGCTCGGCGACGAATGGCCGCCTGATTCGCCCCTGCCGGCGATCGTGTTCGTGACCGCCTACGACGAGCACGCGCTGGCGGCGTTCGAGCTGGCCGCCGTCGACTATGTCCTGAAGCCCGTGAAGCGCGAGCGGCTCGCGCAGACGGTCGAGCGGCTGAAGACCCGTGCGGCGCAACCGGCGACCGACGACGCCGAACTCGGGCGCGTGGCGGCGGCACTGGCGCACCTCGGCTTCACGAGCCCCGGTGCGAACCCCGAGCGCCTGCGGTTCGTCCACGCCGGGGTCGGCAACGCGGTGCGCGTGATTCCCGTCGAGGAGATCTGCTACTTCCAGGCGACCGACAAGTACGTGGCCGCGGTGACGCGGGAGGGCGAAGCGCTGCTGCGCGTCTCGCTCAGGGAACTGATGCCGCAGCTCGATCCGGCGCTCTTTCGCCAGGTGCATCGCGGGACGGTGGTGAATCTGCGCGACGTGGCCGCCGCGATCCGCGACGACGCGGGTCGGGTCACGCTCAGGCTGCGCTCGCGGCCCGAGGCGCTCCCCGTGAGCCGGATCTTCGCGCCGTTGTTCAAGCCGATGTAGCTGCGCGCGCGTCCTGCGATGCTAGGATTGCGCCGGACCGGGGCCGCCTCCAGAAGCCCGGCGCACGTCGGGGAAACATCCAGATGCAGATTCGTCGGCACTCGCGGCCGGTCGCTCCGCTCGTCGCCGTGACGGCGATCGCCTTCGCGCTCCGCGCACAAGCCGCGCCCGACGAGATCCAGGTCTATATCGACACGCTGCTCGCGCCCGGCGAGCGCGCCGTCGAGCTCCACATGAACTACGTGCCGAGGGGCGCGACCGAGCCCGAGTATCCGGGGCAGGTGCCGCCGAACCACGTGTTCCGCATCACGCCGGAGATCTCCTGGGGCCTCGCGCCGGGATGGGACATGGGCGTCTACATTCCGTTCTCGTTCGTCAACAACGAGTACCAGAACGGCCTGCGGCTCGACGGCGCGAAGCTGCGCCTGCGGCGACTGTGGAAGCCCGAGGGCGACGGTGTCTTCTACGGCATCAACTTCGAGCTCGCGTACGGCTCGTATCGCGTCTCGCCCAACCTATGGCGCACCGAAGTGCGCGGGATCGTCGGCTGGCGCGGCGGACCGTGGCTCCTGTCGCTCAATCCGATCGTCGAGATCCCCATCGGACCGTCGCGAACGGACGACGATCGCGTCGGTCTCGCCCTGAACGCGAAAGTCGCCTATGCCGTGACCGATACGTTCGCCGTCGGCATCGAGCAATACTCCGACCTCGGTGCGGCAACGAGCGCCACGTTCGGTCCGCTCTCGGGCGAGACGACGTTCGCGGTCGTCGACTTCGAGGGCAAGGGGTGGGGGCTCAATTTCGGCGTCGGGCGCGGCTGGACCGACTCGGTGGACACCTGGGTGGTGAAGGCCATCGTCGGCGCGGAGTTCTGACGGCGTTCGCCGCGAGTGTGACCTAAGCCCCACCGCGCGCTGGCGCGAGACCGGGAGCGCGCGAGGCGCTTCCTATAATCGCGCGATGTTCCGTCCTACCGCAGCGCGCCCCGCCGGGACCGCCCGCCCCGCGTGAACGACGCGCTCTCGCGCGCCGGACTCGCGATCGTGGTTCCCGGCGCAGTCCTCGCCGCTGCCTTCGTCGCCGCGCCCCATGCCGCGGCGCTTCCGGCATCGCTCGCCGGACTCAAGCTCTACGGCCCCTGGCTCGCGTTGGGTTTCGGCGCGGCGCTCACGCTGGCGTTCAACCGCGGCCGCGCGTTCTTCGCGCTGGCCGCACTGGCCTTAGCCTGCGCGGCCTTCTCGCTCGGCTGGATCGGCGCACTGAAAACGTTCCCGCAGCGCACCGTCTTCGCCGCGCTCGCGATCTTCGTGCCGTTTTACTTCGCGCTCGTCGCGTGGCTGCGCGAGCGGGGCGTATTCAACGCCCACGGCGCCAACCGCGCGATCATCGCGGCGGCCCTCGTCGCGTTCACGGGCTGGCTCGTCGTCGAGTTGAAGACCGAGACGACGGCGTGGGTCTACGCGCCCATGTGGGACGCCGGATGGCTCGCGAGCCCGATCCCGCATCTTGCGCTCGTCGCGATCGCGCTCGCGCTCCTCGCCATCGCCGGCGCGACCGCGGCCACGGGCTCGCCGGTGGACGCCGGCCTCGCCGTCGCGCTCCTCGCATTCGCGGTCGGCCTGCACCGCGTCGGGCGGCCGGACGAGTTCGCCGTGTTCATCGCCGCCGCGGCGGCGATCCTGACGGTCGCGGTCCTGAAGGACACGTTCCGCATGGCGTTCCGCGACGAGCTGACCGGGCTTCCGAGCCGGCGCGCCCTGAACGAGCGCCTGCTCACGCTCGGCAGCCGGTACACGATCGCGATGGTCGACGTGGACCACTTCAAGAAGTTCAACGACACCCACGGCCACGACGTCGGCGACCAGGTGCTGCGGATGGTCGCCTCGCGCATGGCGCGCGTCGGCGGCGGCGGGAAGCCGTTCCGCTACGGGGGCGAGGAGTTCACCGTGCTCTTCCCAGGCAAGCGGCTCGGCGAGGCGCTGCCGCATCTCGAGGCGCTGCGCGCGGAAATCGAGGGCTACCGCATGCAGCTGCGCGGGAAGGATCGGCCGGCAGAGTCGAAAGCCGGCCGCGGCAAGCGGGGTGGACGCGGCAGCGCGGGCGGGCGCACCGTCTCGGTGACGGTCTCGATCGGCGTGGCCGAGCGCTCCGAGCGCAACGACTCGACCGACGCGGTGATCAAGGCCGCGGACAAGGCGCTGTACCGCGCCAAGCAGAAGGGCCGCAATCGGGTCGCGCGCTGAGCACGGCGGCGGCCCGGGGGACAGAGCGAAAAGAAAACGGCCGGGGCCCTGTGCCGGGCGCCGGCCGCTCTCGTGAGGCGCGTGCGACTACTTGAGGTGCTTGTTGATGATCTTCGTCATGTCGAACATCGAAACCTGCGCCTTGTTGAACAGCGCCTTCAGCTTCTCGTCCGCGTTGATCA
>JALOSW010000216.1 GCA_025458245.1 Burkholderiales bacterium | reverse complement strand
CGCGGGATCCACAAAACAAAAACCGCCAGTCCTTGCGGTGCTGGCGGTTCCCGGAGGCCCTCGTTCTTTCAGGCGCTATCCTTCCTCCGCCAGCGGCATCGGAAAAAAGAACCGGAAATAGAACGGGGTGCGCATTACGGGTGTCCTGACGCACGGATTCAAGCACGATTGCGCCGGCGCGCGCAAGCCCGGCGCGCACCAGAGGCGCGCGGCAGGGGGCACGCAGGCACCAGCGTCGTGCGGCGGCGCGCAGCCCGCCGCATGCCCGACGCCACCGCCGCCGCGCGCAGCGCGCCGCCGACTCGCATTCGGCTCCACCTCGTCGGCGCGCACCGGGCACACCGGCGCGATGTTGCATCGGGCGCAATTGTTGCTTTGCAATCGATTGACAGCGTGCGCGTCGATTTGTAGGTTTTCGACGTCCAGATTCTCGTTTGGCGTGCTTCGCATGGAGGCAGGATCGTCATGAGGACCGAGGTCAACATCCCGATCGCCGGATTCAAGGATGTGTACGCCGTTGCGGACGTGGAGCAGGCGCTCGCCGAACTCCCCGCCGGCGCCAACGACGCGCTGCGCAGCACCTACGAGAAGATGATCAAGGCCGGCGGCACGCGCCTCACCGTCAAGCCCTCGAGCGTGCCGGCGATGGACCCGCTCTACGACGAGCTGCCCAACTTCCACGAGGCGCTCGACGACATCAAGCGCCAGCTCGCGCTGGCGGTATCCGGCGCGGATGCCCTGGAGCTCACGCCGATGCTCCTCCTCGGCGATCCCGGCATCGGCAAGACCCACTTCGGCAAGCGCGTGGCGAAACTCCTCTCCACCGGGTTCGGGTTCATCTCGATGAGCTCGATGACCGCGGGCTGGGTCCTCTCGGGCTCCTCGTCGCAATGGAAGAACGCGAAGCCCGGCAAGGTGTTCGACACGTTCCTCAACGGGCAGTACGCGAACCCGTTGATGATGGTCGACGAGATCGACAAGGCGGGCGGCGACGGCCAATACGATCCGCTCGGCGCGCTCTACACGCTGCTCGAGCACGACACGGCCACGCACTTCGTCGACGAATTCGTCGAGGTGCCGATCGACGCCTCGAACGTGATGTGGATCGCGACCGCCAACGAGGGCGCACGCATTCCGGAACCGATTCTGAACCGGATGAACGTCTATCACATCGAGCCGCCGGACCGCGACGGCGCGATGCGCATCGCCCAGTCGATCTACGCCGAAATCCGCGGCTCGCACGACTGGGGCAAGCACTTCCCCGAAGAACTGACCGACGGCGTCCTCGACAAGCTCGCCGACTACGCACCGCGGGAAATGCGCCGGGTGATCATCGCCGCGCTCGGCAACGCCAAGCTCGCCGAGCGCGACGAGGTCCGAGACTCGGACATCGAGGATCCCCGCGGCGTCAAGAAGTCGCGCATCGGGTTCTAGTCCAGGGGCGGCGGCGGCGCGGCGCGACGTGCTCGTGCCGCCGGTCGGGCGTCTCGCGAGGCAAAAGCCGTTCGCGGCAAGGCGACGCCCCGTCCGTCGTTCCCCAAGGCGGCCCCGCGCCGCCCGGGACGCTGCATCGACTTATTCCCCGATCCGAAACCGTGATGCCGGTGGCGCGCGGCCGTCGCTATAGTCCGCGCGACCGGGCAACGCGTCCGGACTACGGGATGGAGGAGAAACACATGCGCACGAAACTCGTGATCGCGGCGCTCGCCGCGATGTCCGTCGCCGCGCCCGCCGCGGCCCAGGATGTCGCGAAGATGACCGAAGAGAGCCGCGCCGTCGCCGGCGGCTTCCAGCAGAAGCTGGGCGGGGAGCTGAAGCAGGCGATCGCGCAAGGCGGAGCCGATGGCGCCA
The DNA here is from genome assembly GCA_025458245.1 of Burkholderiales bacterium. GTDB lineage: Bacteria > Pseudomonadota > Gammaproteobacteria > Burkholderiales > SG8-39 > JAOAEA01. Next base: position 2,447 of record JALOSW010000216.1, on the reverse strand, counting down.
TTGGCGTGTGCAGAAACATCGCGCCCCAGATCGCGGGCGATCTCTCGCTCAAGAACGGCTGGCACGTCTCGCGCGTGTCGCTGAAGACGCGCAACACCATGATCGGCGTGCCCGACGCGTGGGAGCAGAAGGTGCTCGCGGAGTTCGACGCGCGGGCGGCGAAGGGCGACGATCCGGCGAAGCTCGAATTCGCCGAGGTGGTGACCGAGCCCGCGGGCCAGTATTTCCGCTACATGAAGGCGCTGCCGGTGCAAACCCTGTGTCTGTCGTGCCACGGCGGTGCTGCGGATGTCCCTCCCGCGGTCAAGACGAAGCTCGGCACCGAGTACCCGCATGACCGGGCGACCGGCTACTCCGCCGGACAGATCCGCGGCGCGATCACGATCAAGCGGCCGCTCTGACATCGCTTGGCCTCGATTCGCGGCGCGTGGGTGCCGCGAACGAAGGCCATGGGCGCACCGCCCCGCACGCGAGCGCATGGCCGCTTGCTATGCTCCGGGGCGGTCCGATGCGCGCTCTCTCCCGATGACTCGCTCGCGTCTTCTCGCGGCGCTGCTTCTATTGTCCGCGACGCTCGGCGCCCCCGCCGCGCCGCCGCGCGAGTCGCCGGCGCCCTTGTTCGACGGCATGGGCGCCTACACACGCCCCACGGGTTCGTCGGCGAAGCTCGCGCAGCGCTACTTCGATCAGGGCATGGTCCTCACATGGGGCTTCAACCCCGCCGAAGCAGCGCGCTCCTTCGAGGCGGCGATCCGGGCCGACCCGAGGTGCGCGATCTGCTGGTGGGGGCTCGCATGGTCGCTCGGTCCGAACATCAACGCCGACATGCTGCCAGCCGACGCGCCGCGCGTGCGCGCCGCGCTCGACCGCGCGCTCGCGCTGGCACCCGGAACCCGGGCCAGCGATCGCGCGTTGATCGAAGCGCTGGCGAAACGGCATCCGCGAGCCGGCGCGCCCTCGGCGATCGACGAGGATCGCTATGCGGCGGCGATGCTCGCCATCGCGAAACGCTATCCGGCCGACGCCGACATCCAGGCGCTCGCCGCCGAAGCGGTGCTCAACTTGCATCCCTACGATTGGTGGGAGGCCGACGGAACGCCGAAGCCATGGACGACGGACATCGAGCGGCTGCTCGCGAACGCGCTCGCCGCGGATCCGAATCATCCTGGCGCCAACCACTACCTCGTGCACCTGATGGAATCGTCGCGCACGCCCGAGCGCGGCATCGCCGCCGCGAGAGCGCTCGAGCGGGTGGCGCCGGGCTCCGGCCACCTCGTGCACATGCCGGCGCACATCTACATGCGCGTCGGCCGATACGCCGACGCATCCGCAGCGAACCAGCGCTCGATCAAAGCCGACGAGCGCTATGTCGCGCAGGTGCAGGCCCAGGGCGCCTACCTCGTCGGCTACGCCGCACACAACCATCACTTCCTGTGGGCGTCCGCTGCGATGGAGGGCCGCAGCCAGGTCGCGCTCGAGGCTGCGCGCGCGACCTACCGCGTCGCGTGCGGCCCGAATCCGGGCGACGTGCGCACCGGCACGCTGCAGCACTACTACGCCCTCCCCTATTACGCGCTGGTGCGATTCGGCAAGTGGGACGAGATCCTGAAGGACACGCCGCCGCCCGACGTCACGGTGCCCTATCCGCTCGCGATCTGGCACTTCGCGCGCGGGATGGCGCTCGTGCGCACGGGCAAGATCGCCGACGCGAAACGGGAGCTGGCAGTACTCGAGCGCGTCGCCGCCGACCTGGCGGTCAACGACGTGAAGGTCAAGAACATCAACCTCGCAGGCCGCCTCGCACGCATCGCCGTGCTGACGCTCGGAGGGGAGATCGCGCTCGTCGACGGTCGCACCGACGCCGGGCTCGCGCAGCTCGCGGAGGCTGTCGCGATCGAAGACTCTCTCGAATACGACGAGCCGCACCTCTGGCTTGCGCCGACGCGCCACGCGCTCGGCGCGGCCTTGCTCGCGGCAGGCCGCCCTGCCGACGCGGAGCGCGCCTACCGGGAAGACCTCGCGCACTACCCCGACAACGGCTGGTCGCTCTACGGGCTCTCACGCGCGCTCGTTGCGCAGGGTCGCGTGGACGAGGCGCGCAAGGCCGACGCGGCGTACCGCGCAGCGTGGAAACGCGCCGATTTCGACCTGACCAAATGAGAACGGCCGCGGTGTCGCGGCCGTTCTATGTCGCAAGCCGCGCTCAGCGCTTGCCCTGCGCCTGCAGCTTCGCGACTTCGGCCTCGAGCGCCTTGAGCTGGCTTTGCATCGAGGCGATGCGGCCGTTCAGCGCGCCGACGTTGACGAACACCTCGTTGTCGACCGGCGCCGACATATTGCCGGCGTACCCGAGCCACGAGGGTTCATAGACCTTCACGTTGGTGAAACCGAGCGAGCGCATCACCGCCGCGCTCTCGGATGCGCGCACGCCGCTCTGGCAGTAGACG
>JALOSW010000069.1 GCA_025458245.1 Burkholderiales bacterium | reverse complement strand
GTGCTCGACCTGCTGCCGACGCTCGAGGCGCTCGCGCGCACCGACGACAAGGCGTACGGCGCGGCGCTCTTTCACGAGACGCTCGCCGCAGCGCTCGCGAAATGGGTGTGCAGCGCCGGCGCACGCGAGCCGATCCGCACGGTCGCGCTCGGCGGCGGATGCTTCATGAACCACGTCCTGGCGACCCGGCTCCGCAGTCTGCTCGAAGGCGAGGGCTTCACGGTCCTCGAAGCACGGAAGGTACCGCCGAACGATGGCGGCATCTCGCTCGGCCAAACGGCCGTCGCTCGCGAGTCGGCGAACGCGACATGCGCGTGCGCGGCCTGAATCCCGAATCCTGAATCCCGAATCCTGAATCCTGAGTCCCGATATGTGTCTCGCCATCCCTGCCGTGATCGTCGAGCGCCTCGATGGCGAAGAGGGCCTGATCGATCTCGGCGGCGTACGCAAGCGTGTGTCCCTGGCGCTCGTGCCCGAAGCGAGTGCGGGCGACTACGTGATCGTGCACGTCGGCTATGCGATCAGCCGTCTCGATCCGGACGAGGCGGCGCGCACCCTCGCGCAGTTCGCAGAAAGCGGCGTGGATCTCTCCGGTGGCGATCCAGTGGGAGCGGCCGCATGAAGTACGTGGACGAGTTCCGCGACGGTGACCTCGCCCGGCGCATCTCCGGGCGCCTGGCACGCGCGGTCGAGCCAGGACGCCGCTACAACTTCATGGAGTTCTGCGGCGGCCACACGCATGCGATCAGCCGCTACGGCGTCGAGGACCTGCTGCCCGACGGCGTGCACATGATCCACGGCCCGGGCTGCCCGGTGTGCGTACTGCCGATCGGGCGGATCGACAACGCCATCGAGCTCGCCGGGCGGCCCGAGGTGATTCTGTGCACCTATGCCGACACCATGCGCGTCCCGGCCTCGGAGCGGCTTTCGCTGATGAAGGCCAAGGCGCGCGGCGCGGACATCCGCATGGTCTACTCGGCTGCCGATGCGCTGAAAATCGCGCGCCAGAATCCGCAGCGCGAGGTCGTGTTCTTCGCGATCGGCTTCGAGACGACGACACCGCCGACCGCGCTCGCGATCGTCGAGGCCGACCGCGAGAGTCTCGGCAACTTCTTCGTGTTCTGCAATCACGTCCTCACCCCCGCGGCGATCTCGAACATCCTGGAATCGCCGCAGGTACGCGACATCGGCACCGTGCCGCTCGACGGGTTCGTCGGGCCCGCGCACGTCTCCTGCGTGATCGGCAGCCAGCCCTACGAGTATTTCGCCGAGGAGTATCAGAAGCCGGTGGTGATCGCCGGCTTCGAGCCGCTCGACGTCATGCAGGCGGTGCTGATGCTGGTGAGGCAAGTGAACGAAGGCCGCACGGACGTCGAGAACGAGTTCACCCGCGCGGTGACGCCGGAGGGAAACGTGCGCGCCAAGGCGATCGTGGCGGAAGTGTTCGAGCTGCGGCGCTCGTTCGAGTGGCGCGGCCTCGGCGAGGTGCCCTACAGCGCGCTGCGCATCAAGCCGCGCTACGCGCGCTTCGACGCGGAGGCGAAGTACGGGATCGCGTACAAATCGGTGCCCGACAACAAGGCGTGCGAGTGCGGCGCCATCCTGCGCGGCGCCCGGCGACCGCAGGACTGCAAGGTGTTCGGGACGGTGTGCACGCCCGAAAACCCGATCGGCTCGTGCATGGTGTCCTCCGAAGGCGCGTGCGCGGCGTATTACACGTACGGTCGCTTCCGCGACCTCCAGTCCGATAACCGCAAAGGCGCGAAGGACGCAAAGGATCGCGAAGAGGCCCGTGATGTGCGGGAGCAGGTCTTCGTGGAACGGCGGGCCGAGTTGAAGTGATTACGCGCGCTGCCTTCGATCACGAACCTTTTCGCGCAACTTTGCGCCCTTTGCGTCTTCGCGGTTCCGAGTTCGAATGAGCCCAGTCAAGAAAGGCTACATCCGCCCGGTCGACTTCCGGAACGGCCGCGTCGACATGACGCACGGCGGCGGCGGGCGGGCGATGGCGCAGCTGATCGACGAACTCTTTCTCGCCGCGTTCGATAACGAGTGGCTGCGGCAGATGAACGATCAGGCGGTCTTCGCGGTGCCCGCCGCGTGCGGGACGAACGGTGCCCGAATGGTGATCGCGACCGACAGCCATGTGATCTCGCCGCTCTTCTTCCCCGGCGGCGACATCGGCTCGCTCTCGGTGCATGGCACGGTCAACGACGTCGCCATGTCGGGCGCGCGGCCGCTCTATCTGGCCGCGAGCTTCATTCTCGAGGAGGGATTCCCGCTCGCCGACCTCAAGCGCATCGTCGAATCGATGGCGCGCGCCTCGCAGGAAGCGGGCGTTCCGGTGGTGACCGGCGACACCAAGGTCGTCGAGCAGGGTAACGGCGACGGGGTGTTCATCACGACCACCGGTGTCGGCGTGGTGCCCGACGGCGTCGAGGTGTCCGGTAGCGGCGCGCGCGCCGGCGACAAGGTGCTCGTCTCGGGCACCATGGGGGACCACGGGGTCGCGATCATGTCCTTCCGGGAGAACCTCGAGTTCGAGACCAGCATTCGCTCCGACACGGCGGCGCTGCACGGTTTGGTCGCCGCGATGATCGCGGCCGTGCCCGGCATTCATTGCCTGCGCGATCCGACGCGCGGCGGACTCGCGGCGACGCTGAACGAGTTCGCGCGCCAGTCGGGCGTCGGAATCCGCATCCACGAGCGGGCGGTGCCGGTGCGTCCCGAGGTCAACGCCGCATGCGAGTTCCTGGGGCTCGATCCCCTCTATGTCGCCAACGAGGGAAAGCTCGTCGCGGTCTGCGCCGCCGCGGACGCCGCGCGCCTTCTCGCGGCGATGAAAGCGCATCCGCTGGGTGCGGACGCGGCGATCATCGGCGAGGTGATCGAGGATGAGCACCAGTTCGTGCAGATGGAGACGGCGTTCGGCGGGTCGCGCGTGGTCGACTGGCTTTCGGGCGAGCAGTTGCCGAGGATCTGCTGACGATGGAACCGCAAAGGCGCAAAGGGCGCAAAGAAACGCAGAGGGAATGTGATCGCTGCGCCGGGCTGCAGCTTCGCGGCGCTGGGCACGGCGGGTGGCAGGGACACCCGGTACCGCGACGCCCACGCCCTGATCCCACGCTTCCTTTTGCGTTCCTTCGCGCCCTCTGCGCTTTTGCGGTTCAGCCGTAACCAACGCTCATGCGCATTCTCTTCCTCACCCACAGCTTCAACAGCCTCACGCAGCGGCTCTACGTCGAACTGTCCGCACGCGGCCACGACGTGTCGATCGAATTCGACATCAACGATGCCGTGAGCGAGGAGGCGGTGCGTCTGACGCGGCCGGATCTCGTGCTCGCGCCGTTCCTGAAGCGGGCGATACCCGAATCGATCTGGCGGAACGTGCGCTGTCTCGTCGTGCATCCTGGCGTCAAGGGCGACCGTGGACCGTCGGCGCTCGACTGGGCGATCCAGGAAGGCGAGCGGGAGTGGGGCGTCACCGTGCTCGAAGCCACCGGCCAGATGGACGCGGGCGATGTCTGGGCGTCGCACGGGTTTCCGATGCGCGCGGCCTCGAAAGGCAGCATCTACAGGACCGAAGTCACCGAGGCGGCGGTGCACGGCGTGCTCGAGGCGCTCGACCGGATGCGCGACCCGTCGTTTCGCGCGGAGCCGCTCGATTACGCGAGGCCCGATGTACGCGGCCGGCTGCGTCCGCTCATGAAGCAGGCCGACCGCGCGATCGATTGGGCAAGGGATTCATCGGCGACGGTGCTCGCGAAGATTCGCGCGGCGGACGGCTTTCCGGGGGTGCTCGACACGGTGTTGGGCCATGCGGTGCATCTGTACGACGCCCATTCCGAGGACGTTCTGCGCGGCGGCGCGCCGGGCGACGTGATCGCGAGGCGCCACGGCGCGATCCTGCGCGCGACGGCCGACGGGGCGGTGTGGATCGGGCACCTCAAGCGCGCTGGCGAAGACACGGCGCTCAAACTGCCCGCGACCCTGCTGCTCGGCGACCGGCTCGCTCACGTCCCCGAGATCGACGCGTCGAACGACGGCGATGGCGCGACCTATCGCGACATCGTCTACGAGGAAAAGGGCGACGTCGGCTATCTGCATTTCGCCTTCTACAACGGCGCGATGAGCACCGCGCAATGCCGGCGGCTCGCCGACGCGGTCCGCGAGGCCAAGTCCCGGCCGACGCGCGTGCTCGTGCTCATGGGCGGCCCGGACTACTGGTCGAACGGCATTCACCTCAACGTGATCGAGGCGGCGGCGCATCCGGCGGACGAGTCGTGGGCGAACATCAACGCGATCGACGACGTCGCGCTCGAGATCCTCACCGCCGACCGGCAGCTGACGGTGGCGGCGATGCAGGGCAACGCCGGGGCGGGCGGTGTGTTCCTGGCGCTCGCGGCCGATCGCGTGCTCGCGCGGCGCGGCGTCATCCTGAACCCGCACTACAAGGGCATGGGCAACCTGTACGGCTCCGAGTATTGGACTTACCTGCTGCCGCGCCGCGTCGGCGCCGCTCGGGCGGAGACGATCACCGAAAACCGGCTGCCCGTCGACGCGCCGCGTGCGGCCGAGCTGGGCCTCATCGACGCCTGCGGACCGGTCGATCCGGCCGCATTCGGGGCGTGGGTGTGCGCCGAGGCGGAAGCCATGGCTGCGCGACCCGACTTCGCGAATCAGCTCGCCGCGAAGCGCGCCCGCCGGGCCGCCGACGAGGCCGCGAAGCCGCTCGCGCAATACCGGGCCGAGGAGCTCGAGCGGATGAAGCTCAACTTCTACGGGTTCGACCCGAGCTATCACGTCGCCCGCTACCACTTCGTGTTCAAGGTGCCGCGCTCGCGCACGCCGCTCTATCTCGCGCGGCATCGCGCCGTGCGCGACGTGGTGCGCAGTGTGGTGCCCGCCGAGAGATCCCCGGCATGACGGCGCTCCCGATCGTGCTGGTGATCGACGACGAGCTGCGCTCGCAGGAGGCGATCGCCCGGGCGCTCGCCGAGGACGCGCGCGTGCTGACGGTGTCCTCGGCCGACGAGGCGCGCGGCGTGCTGGAGCGCGAGGCGGTCGACGTGATCCTCTGCGACCAGCGGATGCCGGGAATGACCGGCGTCGAGTTCCTCAAGCACGCCCGCGAGCACTGGCCCGACGCGGTGCGCATCGTGATCTCCGGCTACACCGACGCCGACGACATCATCGCCGGGGTGAACGACGCGGGGATCCATCAATACATCGTCAAGCCCTGGCATCCGGAGACACTCGCTCTCGCGGTGCGCAGCGCCGCGGAACTCGCGCGGCTGCACCGCGAGAACCGGCGTCTCGACCTGGAGTTGCGCGCCGCGGCGCCCGTGGTGAAGGGAAGGGTGGAGGCGAAGCGGTCGGCGGTGCGCCGCACCTTCACCTTCGACCGCATCTCGCGCGCGCCGTCGAGCCCGCTGCACGAGCTGGTCGCGGTGGCGCAACGCATCGCGGCCTACGACATTCCCATACTCGTGACCGGCGAATCGGGCACGGGCAAGGAGCTGATCGCCCGCGCCATCCATTACTCGAGCCCGCGCAGCGGCGGCGCGTTCGTCGTCGAGAACTGCGCGGCGCTGCCGGACCAGCTGCTCGAAAGCGAGCTCTTCGGCGCGAAGCGGGGCGCGTACACCGGCGCCTACGAAGACCGCATCGGCCTCCTCGCGCAGGCCGACGGCGGCACGGTCTTCCTGGACGAGATCGGCGAGACCTCGCCCGCGTTCCAGGTGAAGCTGTTGCGCGCCCTGCAGGAAGGCGAGATCCGCCCCGTCGGCGCGAGCCGCGCGGTCACGGTCGACGTGCGCGTGATCGCGGCGACCAACCGCGACCTCGAAGCGGATGTGCGCGCCGGCCGATTCCGCGAAGATCTCTACTACCGGCTTTCCGGCATGACGCTTCGGGTGCCCGCGCTGCGCGAGCGCACCATGGACATCCCGCTGATCGCGGAGCATCTGCTCCGCGAGGCGGCGGCGGCGCTCGGCAAGCGGGTCGACGGCTTCGCCCCGGAGGCGATGGCGGCGCTGATGGACTACGCGTGGCCCGGCAACGTGCGCGAGCTGGCGAACGAGATCTACCGCATGGTCGCGCTCGGCGATGGTGCGCGGCTCGCGCCGGAAACGCTTTCGCCGCGCGTGCGCGCCAGCAAGGCCGGGGAGGCGCGGGCGCCGATGCCGGCCGATGCCAGGCTGCGCGCGCGCGTCGAGGCGCTGGAAGCGCGCGTGCTGGCCGAAGCACTGGCGCGTCACGAAGGCAACAAGACGAAGGTCGCGGCCGAGCTCGGCCTCTCGCGCGTGGGCCTGCGCGCGAAGCTCTCCCGCTACGGTCTCGAATCGCAGGGGCGCGGGCGGCGGGGCCCGCGCAGGACGGGGCTCTTCGCGGTGAAGTAGGCCGCGGCGCGGCCCGGAAAGGAGAGGGAGGCGATGGAGCGGTTCACGATTTCGCTGGAAGAGCGGCTGGCGAAGGAGTTCGACGCCCTGATCCGCGACAAGGGCTACCGGAATCGCTCGGAAGCCGTGCGGGACATGCTCCGCGGCAGCATCGAGGGCGCGCGGATGGCGCGCGACGACGCACCGTATTGCACCGGCTGTCTGTCCTACGTCTACAACCACCACGAGCGCGATCTCGCGGAGCGGCTGACCGCCATCCAGCATCGCCATCACGATCTCGTGGTGTCGACCACGCACGCGCATCTCGATCACGACAACTGCATCGAGAGCGTGATCGTGCGGGGCGCGACCCGGGACGTGCGGGCGTTCGCCGACGCCCTGGTCGCGGAACGCGGCGTGCGGCACGGTCACCTCAACCTCGTCCCGGTGGACGTTCACGCCGGGAAGCACGTCCACGTGCACGCGAAGCCCAAGTCATGAGCACGGCGAAGCGCACGCCGCCGCGGCGCCCGGTGCGCCTCTCGCGGCGCGGACTCCTCACCAAGCAGAAGATGGCGGTGCTCGCTGCCGGCGGCGCCCAGGGCGAGGCGGTCTGGGCGGAGCTCGTTCGCACGATGGACGAGGCCTATGCGGAGCTGGCGCAGTACGAGGCGGCGCTCGAGGAGAAGAACGCGGAGCTCGCGGAGTCGCGCGAGTTCACGCTGTCGGTCCTCGCGTCCATGTCCGACGTGGTGGCCGTATGCGACAACGAGGGCCGCGTGCAGGAGGCGAACCGCGCCCTCGGGCACCTGCTGGGCCGCAAGCCGCGCGACCTGCAGGGCACGCCGATCATGGAGCTGTTCGCCGACGAGGAGTCGCAGCGGCGCGCGCATTGCCTGGTCGCGAAGGGCCGCCCCGGCATCGTCCAGGACTGCGAGGTGTCGCTGCGCGCGCGCGACGGCACGCCGGTGCCGGTGACGCTCAACTGCACGCCGCGCTACAGCCGCGCCGGCAAAGTGCTCGGGCTGGTCGTGGTCGGACGCCCTGTCGGCGAACTGCGGCGGACCTATCGCGAGCTCGCGCAGGCGCACGCGGAGCTCAAGCGGACGCAGACGCAGCTCCTGCAGTCGGAAAAGCTCGCATCGCTCGGGCGGCTCGTCGCCGGGGTCGCGCACGAGCTGAACAATCCGATCAGCTTCGTGCTGGGCAACGTGCACGTCCTGGAGAAGTACCTCAAGCGCGTACGGGCCTATCTCGATGCCCTGCATACCGGAGCGCCCGAGAAGAAGCTCGCAGCGCTGCGCGCCGAGCTGAAGATCGACCACGTGATGGCAGATCTCGACTCGCTTCTCGCAGGGACGGTCGAAGGCGCCGAGCGCACACGGCAGATCGTGGACGGCCTCAAGCGTTTTGCCGCGCCGGGCCGCGAGCCGGAAGAGGCGGTCGATCTCACCGAGGTCCTGCGGCGTGCGGCGCACTGGGTCGAACGGGGCACCGGCACGAAGATGCGGGTGGAGTTCGACCTGCCCGGCGAGCTTCGCGCCTGGGGCTCCGCGAGCCAGCTCCAGCAGGTCGCGGTGAACATCGTGCAGAACGCGGTCGATGCGACCGCGTCGGCGGCCTCCCCGCGGCTGCGCGTCTCGGGGCGCGTCGAGCGCGGGACGGTGCGAGTGACGTTCCACGACAACGGCCCGGGCGTCCCCGCCGAGCATCTCGCGCGCGTCTTCGATCCGTTCTTCACGACCAAGTCGGTCGGGAAGGGCACGGGCCTCGGCCTCTCCATCAGCTATGGCATCGCGGAGCGCCACGGCGGGCGGCTCGCGGCCGCCAATCATCCCGACGGCGGCGCGGTGTTCACCCTGACGCTGCCCACCGGCGCGGCGGCCGGCGCTCGGCCGCGCAAGGCGGCGTCGGCCTGACTATTGACCTGGGTCAAACGCGCGGGCAAGCTCGGGTATGAAGATCCGTCGCTAGTTCATATTTCGAGCGCATCTCACCCACCGGCTCCGGCGCGATGAGCATTCCCACCGACGACTGGCTCGCCCTGGTTGCGCTCGCGCTGACCCTCGGTCTCAAGCATGGGCTGGACGCCGACCATCTGGTCGCGATCGACGGCCTGACCCGGTTCAACGCGCAATTTCGGCCGCGGTTCGCGCGCTGGTGCGGGGTGTTCTTCTCGCTCGGCCACGGCATCGTGGTGATCGCGGTGGCGGTGCTCGTCGGACTCGCGGCCGATCGCTGGATCGTTCCGGGCTGGCTCGAAGATCTCGGCGCGTGGATCTCGATCGCGTTCCTCGCCGGCTTGGGGATCGTGAATCTCGTCGCCGTCGCGAGCACGCCGCCCGAGGACGTCGTGCGCACCGTCGCGTTCCGCGGGCGCCTGCTCGGCCGGCTGATGCGAACGTCCAACCCGTTCGCGATCCTCCTCGTTGGCGCGCTGTTCGCGCTCTCCTTCGACACCATGTCGCAGGCGGCGCTGTTCGCGGTCGCCGCGAGCACGATCGGCTCGTGGACCGACGGCGCCGTGCTCGCAGGCGTGTTCATGCTCGGGATGACGATTGCCGACGGCGTGAACGGGTTCTGGATCTCGTCGCTTCTCGGCAGCGCCAACCGGCGCGCGCGCGTGGCTTCGCGGGTGATGGGCCTCGCCGTCGGCGGCCTGAGCCTCGCTCTGGCCGGATTCGGCGCGGCCAAGTACTTCTCCGGCTCTCTGGACGCGTGGTTCGAAGGTCGCGAGCTCGGTATGGGCCTCGCGGTCATCGCGTTCGTCGCTGCGGCCTTCGCCTTCGGCATGGTGCTCGCGCGCCGTCCGGCTGGCGATGCGCGGGCGGCCGCGGGCAGCGCGGCCCGATAGCCCGATCCTCCCCGGCAAGACCCAGCATGAGCGAAATGCCGCGGCCGATTAAGAGGATTCTCAGAAAGATCCTACGTCACGGCCGCGGCGGCCGAGGGGCACGCTGGTCGATGGCGACGCGCGGCGTCGCCGCGGCGATGGCGCTCGCCGCAAGCGCGACCACGGGCACGGCGCGCGCGCACGAGCCGACCGTGCTCCCCGAAGTTGAGGTGACCGCCGCTCCCGGACTCCTGCTCGAGGAGGCGTCGGCGGCATCGGAGGGCACGGTCACGCAGCGCGAGATCGTCTCCCGGCCTTCGATCCGCCCGGCGGACGTGCTGGAGCTGGTGCCGGGCGTGATCGTGACGCAGCACAGCGGCGCCGGGAAGGCGAACCAGTACTTTCTGCGCGGCTTCAACCTCGATCACGGCACCGACTTCTCCGCGCGCGTCGCGGGAATGCCCGTGAACATGCCCAGCCACGCGCACGGGCAGGGCTACCTCGACCTCAATTTCATGATCCCCGAGCTCGTGCGGCGCATGGACTACCGCAAGGGCCCGTATTACGCCGACGTCGGCGACTTCTCCTCGGCGGGGAGCGTCTTCATCGACTATTTCCGCGTCATGCCGCAGAACTTCGCGCAACTCGAGTACGGCAGCTACGGCTATCGCCGCGCGCTCGCCGCCGCGTCGCCGCAGCTCGGGCCGGGCAACCTGCTCCTAGCGGGCGAGCTCTTCCACGACGACGGGCCGTGGGAGGTGCCGCAGGACTACCGGAAGCTGAACGGCGTGGCGTCCTATTCGGTGGGCAACGTCTCGAACGGATGGTCGATCACGGCGATGGGCTACAGCGGCAAGTGGACGGCCACCGACCAGGTGCCGCTCCGCGCCCTGCAGTCCGGGCTGGTCGGCCGGTTCGGGACGCTCGACGCGTCCGACGGCGGGAGGACATCGCGCTACTCGCTCTCGGGCCAGTGGGCGCGCTCCGATGCGACCAGCGCGACCTCCGCCAACGCGTATTTCATCGACTACAGCCTCGACCTGTGGTCGAACTTCACCTACTTCCTGAACGACCCGGTCGACGGCGACCAATTCCAGCAGTCGGACCGGCGCAAGATCGGCGGGCTCGACCTCGCGCAGCGCTGGCAGGGCCGCTGGAACGCGATCGAGTTCGAGAACGCCGTCGGTTTCTCGGGCCGCTACGACCGCATCAACCCGGTGTCGCTCTCGCTCACGAAAGAGCGCCAACGGCTCGCGGTCGTGCGCGAGGACGACGTCAACCAGTATTCGCTCGGGCTCTGGGCGCAGAACGACACGCACTGGACCGACTGGGCGCGCACCGTGCTCGGCGCGCGCGCCGAGCAGTTCCGCTTCGACGTCGCGAGCAGCCTGCCGGAGAACTCCGGCGCCGAGAGCGCGTACAAGATCCTGCCGAAAGCGACGCTCGTGCTCGGGCCCTGGTCGCGCACCGAGCTCTACGCAAACTGGGGACAGGGCTATCACTCGAACGACGCACGCGGCGTTCTGACGCGCGTCAACCCCGATCCGCGCGATCCCGGCTTCCTGCAGCCGGTCGATCCGGTGACCCCGCTCGCGAAGACCACCGGCTACGAGCTCGGCCTGCGCAGCGCGCCCGGGGGCGGGTTCCAGACCACGCTCGCGCTGTGGCGGCTCGACATCAGCTCCGAGCTGCTCTTCGTCGGCGACGCCGGCACGACCGAGCCGAGCCGCCCGAGCCGCCGGGAGGGGGTCGAGTGGTACGCCTACTGGGCCGCCAATCCGTGGCTCGCGTTCGACCTCCTGTATGCCTACACGAAGGCGCGCTTTACCGACGGCGACCCGGCCGGCGACCGCGTGCCGGGCGCGATCGAGCAGGCCGCGAACGGCGGCGTCACCGTGTTCCCGTGGCACGGCGTGTTCGGCAGCCTCCGCTTCCGCTACTTCGGTGCCCGGCCGCTCGTCGAGGACAACTCGGTGCGCTCGTCGTCCTCCACCCTCTGGAATCTCCGCGCCGGCTACGCGTTCGACAAGACCTGGCAGGTCGCACTCGACGTGATCAACCTGTTCGACGCGAAGGTCAGCGACATCGACTATTTCTACGAGTCGCGCCTGCCCTGGGAAGCGGCGCCGGTCGCCGACATCCACACCCATCCGGCGATTCCGCGCACCTACCGCCTCGTGCTGACCGCGCGCTTCTGAGGTGCGCCGCGACCTCGGTGTGCGCCGGTGCGTTAGCATCGCACCCATGGATCGCACCGAACGCTTCTACCGCATCGATCAGCTCCTGCAGGAACGGCGCGCCGTTCCGGTCAGGACGTTCCTCCAGACGCTCGACGTCTCGCTCGCCACCTTCAAGCGCGATCTCGAGTACATGCGCGATCGGCTCAATGCGCCGATCGAATGGGATCGCGAAATCCGCGGCTACCGCTACGTCGAGCCGCCGCAGAACGCGCCGCGCTTCCAGTTGCCGGGGCTCTGGTTCAACGCGAGCGAGGTGTTCGCGCTGCTGACGATGCAGCAGCTCCTCAAGGGGCTGGAGCCCGGGCTCCTTGCGCCGCACGTCGAGCCGCTGCTCGCGCGGCTGCGCAAGGTGCTGGAGAGCGACGACCACTCGGTCGAGGAGATCGAGCGGCGCATCCGCATCATCCCGATGGCGGTGCGCAAGATGAG
>JALOSW010000068.1 GCA_025458245.1 Burkholderiales bacterium | reverse complement strand
CTGCGCGCACGGCCGGGAGGGCGTGCTGATCGCGAACATCGCGTCGCCGACGAGCGTGCGCAACCTGCGGACGAATCCGCGCGTCTGTGTGAGCTTCGTGGATGTTTTCGTGCAGCGGGGCTACAAGCTCGTCGGCGATGCCGAAGTGGTCTCGCCGGCGGATGCGCGCTTCGCGTCGCTGCAGGCGCCGCTCGCGGAAATCACCGGGGGTGTGTTCCCGATTCGCGGCGTCATCGTCGTACGAGCGACCGCGGTCGAGCCGATCGTGGCGCCGAGCTATCGGCTCATCGCCGGCACGACCGAGCAATCGCAGATCGACGCGGCGATGCGCACCTATGGCGTAGTGCGTGCGCGCCGCGACGCCTGAGCGCCGCTGTCCGCGTTTCTCCCACGGGCGCTGCGACGCCGAGTCCCCGGTACACTTGGCCGGCATCGCGAAAGACGTGTTTCGTTCGGATTCCGGGGGTGGCATGGCGTGGCTGTTGCTGGTTCTGGCGGGGCTCTTCGAAGTGGCCTGGGCGATCGGGCTCAAATACACCGAAGGATTCACGCGCTTCTGGCCGAGCGTGGGCACGCTGGCGGCGATGATCGTCAGCGTGGTCTTGCTCGGCATCGCGATGAAATCGTTGCCGGTCGGGACCTCGTATGCGGTTTGGGTCGGCGTCGGTGCCGTCGGAACGGCGGTCCTCGGCATCGTGCTGTTCGGCGAGGCGGCGAGCGCCGGCCGGCTCGCGAGCCTGGCCCTGATCGTCGCCGGCATCGTCGGGCTCAAGCTCGCGACGCCGGCTTGAACTCGGCTCCGCGAGCCCTGCCGGTTTCCCGCGCGATCGACCCGAGCGTCGAATCACCGCACTCCACTCGAGAAGGCAGCCATGTACGGCGTAGTCCGAATCTCCCGTTGGACGTTCCTGCTCGCGATCGCGGCAGCGTGCAGTGTCGCGCACGCCCAGGCGACGTTGAAGAGAGAACAGCGCTTTCCCGACGTCGTTTCGGTCGAGGTGCGCGCTTCGGGGCCGAACGCCTTCGACTTCGACGTGACGGTTTCTTCGCCCTACGATACGCCGCAGCGGTACGCGGACGGATTTCGCGTGTACGCGCAGACCGGCCAGGTATTCGGCGAGCGCAAACTGCTGCATGACCACCAGGACGAGCAACCCTTCACCCGCGACCTCTACGCAGTGAAAGTCCCTCCCGGCGTGAAGACGGTCGTCGTGCAAGCGCGCGACCAGAAATACGGCTATGGCGGCAAGGCCGTCGAAGTCGTGCTCCCGGGCCGGTGAGCGATCGGAGGACTCGCGGTGAGCAGCGAACACGTGGTCACGCATTACAGCCGAGGCGACATCCTCGCCCGGATTGCGGCGGCCCTGCGCGATGATGGCGCCGACCCCGAGCATCCGACCATCGAGACGCTCGCGCCCTATGATCAGTTTCACGGCCGCGGCATCGAAGCGACGGCCGAAGCGGCCGGGCTGATGCCTGCGCGGCCGGGCGACCACGTTCTCGACATCGGCAGCGGCATCGGCGGACCGGCGCGTTACGTGGCGAGGCGCTTCGGGTGCCGAGTCACCGGGATCGACCTGACGCCGGAATTCTGCAGCGTCGCAACCGAACTCACGCGCCGGGTCGGGCTCGGCGAGCGGGTGGATTTCGAGTGCGGCAACGCGCTCGCCATGCCGTTCGCCGACGCGCGCTTCGACGGCGCGTATTCGATGAACGTTTCGATGAACATCGCCGACAAGCGCGCCTTCTATCGCGAGATCCGGCGCGTCCTCAAGCCCGGCGCATGGCTGGTCTTGTCCGAGGTCGCGAAGGGCGGCGGCGGGGAGCTCGCCTATCCGGCACCCTGGGCCACGAGTGCGCAGACGAGCTTTCTCGTAACGCCTGAGGAGACGCGCGAGGGTCTCCTCGATGCCGGCTTCGAGGTCGTCGAACTCGCGAGCAGTCTCGAGCAGGCGCTCGACTTCGGCATGCGCTCGCGTGCCGCCGTCGCGCGCGGCGAGAAGCCGCCGCACCGCGCCGTGATGCTGATGCAGGGCGAGGCCGCCAAGGCGGCGATGGCGAACACGGCGCGCGGACTCGCGCAGGGCGCGATCGTGCCGATCGAGGTGATGGCGCGCAAAGTTGTGGCGGTCTGACGCGATGGTCGCCGCCCTTCGAGGCAACGAGCGACTGGGTCGCCAACCGAGCCGGCAGTAGCCCTGCGTGCAGATGCGCATCGAAGGCAAACTCACCAAGTGGAACGGCGACCGCGGATTCGGCTTCATCACGCCGGTTAATGGCGGACAGGACGTTTTCGTTCACGTATCGGCGTTTCCCCGGAGCGGCCCGAAGCCGCGCATCGGCGAGTTACTCTCCTTCGAGATCGAGCTGAACGACGAAAGAAAGAAGCGGGCCGTGAACGTTACGCGTCCGTCTCGCCCGGCGCCCGAGCTCCGTCCGAAGCCGGCCAGCGCCCGCCCCCGGCGGCCGGCGCCCCACGCACCCCGTTGGCGTGTCCGTTCGGTCGTGCTGACTCTCGCGGTCGCGCTGGGCGTCTACGCTTACTCGCAATACTCGAATCGGCAATCCGCGCGCGTGGCCGTGCCACTCCCGGACGCTGCCGCACCGCGCGCCGCGCCTGCCGCTCCACCCGCCGCCGCGCGCGCCCCTGAAACGCGCTGGCGCTGCGACGGTCGCGTGTATTGCTCGCAGATGACGTCCTGCGCCGAGGCAACGTTCTTCCTGAGCAACTGTCCCGGTGTGAAGATGGACGGGGACGGCGACGGTATCCCGTGTGAGGAGCAATGGTGCGCGGGATCGTCGAGTCGCTAGCATCGGCGCAGATCGCCTGACCAGGGGGGCTTGGCATGCGACGCCTCGGTTTCGGTCTCGCCTACGCGCTAGTCGGCTACATCGGCGGCGCGTTGCTCGGCTATCTGCTCGTGCAGATGCTCTCGTCCAACGTGCACGATCGCGATCTCGAAGCGGCGATGACGGCCGCGTTCGTCGTCGGGCCGATCGTCGCGGTGATCGCCGGGATCGTGGGGGCCGTGCGGGCGGGGCGTTCGTGACGGGTTCGGCGTCGCCGGCCCGCCGCCGCTTGCCGGCGAATCGGAAGGCGACGGAGCCCCGTCGCCGTGCAGCTTCGCGCGGAAGCCGCGCGCGGGACTACGCTTCGGCCGCGACGCGGACGATGTAGCCGCCTGATTTCTCGTCGCGCTCGAGCGCGAGCAGCCTGCGCTTCTGCGCCTCTTCGAGCAGCTTCGAGAACGACTTGAAGCCGTAGTAGCTCTCGTCGAAGCCGGGGTTGCGGCGCTTGATGGTCTGCTTGACCTCGCTGCCCCAGACTTTCTCCTCCGCGCCGCGCTCCTTCGCGAGCGCTTCGACGGTGCCCACCACGAGGTCGAGCGCCTCCGGCGAGCGGTCGTGCGGCTCCTTCGCTTCGGCCTTCGCGTGCGGCTCGCTGGCGGCTTTCGGCGTCTTCTTGCGCGCTTTCCGGGCGCGCTCTTCCTCGCGCACGAGGTCGTCGTAGAAGATGAACTCGTCGCAGTTCGCGATGAGGAGGTCGGAGGTCGACTTCTTCACGCCGACGCCGATCACCGTGCGCGCGTTCTCGCGCAGCTTCGAGACGAGCGGCGAGAAATCCGAATCGCCGCTGATGATGACGAACGTGTCGATGTGCGCCTTGGTGTAGCAGAGGTCGAGCGCGTCGACCACCATGCGGATGTCGGCCGAGTTCTTCCCCGACTGGCGCACGTGCGGGATCTCGATCATCTCGAACGCCGCGCCGTGCATCGACGACTTGAACTCCTTGTAGCGCTCCCAGTCGCAGTACGCCTTCTTCACGACGATCGAGCCCTTCACGAGCAGGCGCTCGATGACTTTCGACATGTCGAACTTCTCGTACTTCGCCTCGCGTACGCCGAGCGCGACGTTCTCGAAGTCGCAGAAGAGGGCGAGGTTGCGGGTGGCGGAATCGGCGGGCATGGACGAAGCCTCTTGCTGGTGAGCGTGCGTAAGCGTCGATTATGCGCCGGGGGCCTGCACATCGCGACCTGCGCCGAGCGCGGCTTCGCGTCCGCGGGCGACGTTCACGCCGCCGAGTATCGCCAGCCCGACCACGAAGAACGCGCTCGTCACGAGCATCGAGAGCCGGTGATCGCCGGCGGTGATCCAGGTGACGACCCCATAGGTGACCGGGCCGAGAATCGAGGCGAGCTTCACCGCGAGGCCCCAAAGCCCATAGAACTCGGCGCGGCGGTCCTCGGGCGAGAGATAGCCGACGAGCGCGCGGCCTGCCGACTGCGACGCGCCGAGCGCGAGGCCGGCCATGTTCGCGATCACCCAGAAAACAGGCCGCGTGGTCGCAGCCCACGCGAGCAGCGCGGTCGCGAGCCAGAGCAGGATCGTGAGGGCGATGGTGCGCCGATGTCCGAGCCGGTCCTGGATCTCGCCGAACGCGAACGCCCCCACCGCAGCGGTCACGTTCACCACCAGCACGAGCATGATGGTTTCGGCGGTGGTGAACCCGAACGCTTCCTGCGCGTAGATCGCGGCGATGGTGATGACGGTCTGGATCCCGGCCTGGTAGAAAACGATGCAGCCGAGGAAGCGTGCGAGGTCGCGGTAGCGGCGCGCGTGATGCACCGTGTCGGCGAGCCGCTGGAACGCGCCCCGGAACGGGCTCGCGCCCGGCGGCAGGATGGCCGGCTTGGCGCGCTCCTTCAGGACCAGGAAGGTGGGCAGGCTCGCGATCACGAACAGGAGCGCGGTGATCACCATCGTCCCGGGCACCGCCTCGGCCGCCGGGATGCCCTGCGACTCGGCCCACTTCACGTAGGCAAGCGACAGCCCGAGCGCCAGCAGGCCGCCGATGTAGCCGAGGCTCCAGCCCCAGCCCGAGATCTTGCCGAGCGCGTCGCCCTTGGCGAGCTCCGGAAGAAACGCTGCGATCAGGTTCTCGCCCGTGCCGAATGCGAAGTTGGAGACGACGATGAGGACGATCGCGAGCGCCAGCGTCCCGGGCCCCGTAAACGCGAGCGCCGCGGTGAACACGACGTTGACCGCGGTGGTGACGAACAGGAGCCGCTTCTTGGCCGCGCGCAGGTCGGCGTACGCGCCGATCGCTGGCGCCGTGAGAATCACGAGCGCGTACGAGACCGCGAGCGCCGCCGTCCAGGCGAACGTCGCCCAGGGCGCCTTGCCGGCGACCACGCCGACGAAGTAGGCGTTGTACACGGCGGTGATGACAACCGTTGTGTAGCCGGAGTTGGCGAAGTCGTACATCGCCCACGCGGCAACCTCGCGCGGGCGCGCGTCGCCGGCGAGGAGGGTCTTCTTGTCCGCTGTCATCGCGCTCGCTCGAGAAATTCCGCGGAATCATACAGGCCGCTTGCTACAATCGGCGCGCCCCGTGCGCGCTCTTCCTGCAGCGGACGGGCCGCACCCGACCCGCCCATGGCCGAGACGATCGAGCGCAAGGAACTCGAGGACCTGCAGGAAGACCTGCACGAGGTCCAGGAGCTGCTGCGCCGGCAGCGCATCGTCGAGAGCCTCGTCCATCGCACCGAGGGGCCGCGCCACGAGCTCGAGGAGCGACTCGTGCACCGGCAGCACGAGGCGGAGCTGCGCCGCAAGCTCGACGCGATGCACCCGGCCGACGTCGCGTACATCCTCGAGTCGCTCCCGATCGAGGAACGGCTCGTCGTCTGGAGCCTCGTCAAGTCCGATCGCGACGGCGAGATCCTGCTCGAAGTCTCGGAGCCGGTTCGCGACTCGCTCATCGCGGACATGGACCAGCACGAGCTGGTCGCCGCCGCGGAAGCGCTCGACGCCGACGAGCTGGCCGACCTCGCACCGGACCTCCCCGAGGAGGTGCTGGAAGACGTGTTCCGCGCGCTGCCCGTCGAGGAGCGCGAGCAGCTGCGCGCGGCCATGTCGTATGCCGAGGACGCGGTCGGCGCGCTCATGGACTTCGAGGTCGTGTCGGTGCGCGAGGACGTCACGCTCGAGGTGGTCGCGCGTTACCTGCGCCGCTTCGACGAGCTTCCCGATCACACCGACCAGATCTTCGTCGTCGATCGCGACGAGCACCTCAAGGGCACCCTGCCGCTCACCAAGCTGGTCGTGAACGACCCCGAGCGCATCGTCGCGACGGTGATGGTCGAGACGCCGGTCGCGCTCTACCCCGACGACAAGGCGCAGGACGCGGCGCAGGCGTTCGAGCGCTACGACCTCGTGTCCGCGCCCGTGGTCAGCGAGCGGGGCAGGCTTCTCGGGCGCGTCACCGTCAACACCGTGCTCGATTACGTGCGCGAGAAGACCGAGAGCGAGCTGCTCGGCATCGGCGGTCTGCGCGAGGTCGAGGACATTTTCGCGCCCGTGTGGGAGTCGGTGAAGAACCGCTGGTCGTGGCTCGCGGTGAACCTCGTTACGGCGTTCGTCGCGTCGCGCGTCATCGGCGCGTTCGAGGGATCGATCGAGAAGCTCGTCGCGCTCGCGGCGCTGATGCCGATCGTCGCCGGCATCGGCGGCAACTCGGGCAACCAGACGCTCACCATGATCGTGCGTGCCCTTGCGCTCGGCCAGATCCAGCCCGATCAGGCGCGCAAGCTGTTCGCGAAGGAACTCGGCGTCGCCGTCGTGAACGGCCTCGTGTGGGGCGGGATCCTCGGCATCATCGCGTGGTGGCTCTACGACAGCGTGCCGCTCGGACTCGTGATGACCGCGGCGATGACGCTGAACCTTCTGCTCGCCGCCGTGATGGGCGTCGCGATTCCCGTCGTGATGTCGCGGCTCGGGCGCGACCCCGCGGTCGGCTCGTCGGTGCTGATCACCGCCGTCACCGACTCGGGCGGCTTCTTCATCTTCCTCGGGCTCGCGACGCTCTTTCTCGTCTAGGCGGGGGGTAGCTCCCGCCATGCCGGTGCGCTAGACTGCGGCTGCGGGCCCAGCGAGCCCGGATCCCCGTCTAGGAGTCTGTGCCATGTCGATGTTGCAGGAATTCAAAGAATTCGCGATGAAGGGCAACGTGATGGATCTCGCCGTGGGCGTGATCATCGGCGGCGCCTTCGGCAAGATCGTGGACTCGGTCGTGAACGACCTCATCATGCCGCTCGTCGGGCGCGTCACCGGCGGGCTCGACTTCTCCAATTACTACGTCGCGCTGAAGGACGTTCCCCAGGGCGTTCCGAACACGCTGGACGGACTCAAGAAGGCCGGGATCCCGGTGTTCGCGTACGGCAATTTCATCACCATCGTCCTCTACTTCGTGATCCTCGCGTGGATCATCTTCATGATGGTGAAGTGGATCAACAAGCTGAAGCGCTCCGAGCCGCCGCCGGCCGCGCCCGAGACCCCCGAGGACGTGCAGCTCTTGCGCGAGATCCGCGACGAGTTGAAGAAGAAGTAGCCGCCCGGGCCGGCGAAGCGCGAACGGGCCGCATGCGCGGCCCGATTCTTTTGGCGCTCCCGATGCGCGGGGGCGTTCAGCGCTCTTCGGGCGTGCCGGCGTGCGGGGGAGCGAACGCCTCGGCGAAGGTGCGGAACGCCTTCACCTGCGTCTTGAGGGCGAAGTCGAACAGCGCGACGCGCTCCTCGAGGAACTCGTCCGTGACGCTCACAAAGTCCGCGGGCGGCAGCTTGAGATAGAGATCGGCCTCGCCCGCCTCGGTGACGATCTGCATCTTCGCTTTGCGCGCGATCGCGAGCATCGCCTTGTTCTCCGTGAGGCAGTGCACGTAGAACTTGCGGATCATGTGGTTGCGGGCGTGCTCCTGGGCGCGCGCGAAGAGCGCCGTGCCGATGCCGCGGCCGCGGTGAGTCGGGAGCACCGAGACGCCGAACTCGGCCTCTTCGCCCATGCCGAGGTGCGTGACGCCGATCAGCTCGAGATCGTCGCCGAACACGCCGAGCAGCGAGTCGCGCTCGAAGTCGATGCGCTCGACATAGTGCGCGATCGACGCCTCGGACTGCGGGCTGCCGAAGCGCAGGCGCAGGTCTTCCTCTGAGAGCCTGTGCAGATGCCGAAGGATCGCCGGGCGGTCGACGCTCGAGAGCTGCTTGGTGATGACGTTGGCGCTTACCACGTTGCGAAGATCTCCTGTGCGGCGCGCGCGGTCGCGTCGAGCTCGGCGTCGCCGTGCGCGGCTGAAACGAACCCGGCTTCGAACGCCGACGGCGCAAAGTACAGGCCCTTTGTTAACGCAGCGTGGAAGAAGCGGTTGAACGCGTCCTTGTCGCTTTCCATCACCTGGGCGTAGGACGCGGGCGGTGTCTCGCGGAAGAAGACGCCGAACATCCCGCCGGCGCTTGCGGCCGAGAACGGTACGCCCTTCGCACGCGCGGCGGCGACCAGCGAGTCGCAGAGGCGCTTCGTTTTCGCGCCGAGCGCGTCGAAGAAGCCCGGCGCGAGCACGCGCTTCAGCGTCGCGAGGCCCGCGGCGACCGCGACGGGATTGCCCGAGAGCGTGCCGGCCTGGTAAACCGGGCCGAGCGGTGCGATCTTCTCCATGACATCGCGGCGCCCGCCGAACGCGCCCACGGGCATGCCGCCGCCGATCACCTTGCCGAGCGTGGTGAGGTCGGGACGAATTCCGTAGAGACCCTGCGCGCCCTCGCGCCCGACCCGGAAGCCGGTCATGACCTCGTCGAAGACGAGCACCGCGCCGTGCTTCGTGCAGAGCTCGCGCATGGTGCGCAGGAACTCCGGCGTCGCCGGCACGTAGTTCATGTTGCCGGCGATCGGCTCGACGATCACGCCCGCGATCTCGCTGCCGATCGCGGCGAACGTGTCGGCAAGCTGCTGGGCGTCGTTGAACGAGAGCACCACGGTGTGGCCCGCAATCTCGGGCGGCACGCCTGCAGACGACGGGTTCCCGAGGGTCAGGGCGCCGGAGCCTGCTTTCACGAGCAGGCTGTCGGCGTGCCCGTGGTAGCAGCCCTCGAACTTGATGATCTTCGGCCGGCCGGTGAAACCGCGCGCGAGGCGCAGTGCGGTCATCGTCGCCTCGGTGCCGGAAGACACCAGCCGCACGAGCTCCATGCCGGGCACGGCTTTCACCAGCAGCTCGGCCATCTCGATTTCGATCTCGGTCGGCGCGCCGAACGAGAGTCCGTCTTTGGCGCGGTCGGTCACTGCCTTCACGACCTCGGGGTGGGCATGCCCGAGCACGAGCGGGCCCCACGAGCCCACGTAGTCGATGTAGCGCTTGCCGTCTGCGTCCCAGACGTACGGGCCCTCGCCGCGCGCGAAAAAGCGCGGCGTGCCGCCGACGGCGCGGAACGCCCGTACGGGCGAGTTCACGCCGCCCGGAATGGTCTGCTGGGCGCGGGCGAAGAGGGTTTCGTTCTTCGAAGTCATGTACGGGTCTCGAAAAGCGCGGTGAAGGCACGGGCGCGCGCGGCGATGTCGCGGGCCCCGAACAGATCGGTGATCACGGCGACCGCGTCGACGCCGGCCGCCACGAGCGCCGGCGCATTGTCCACGGTGATGCCGCCGATGGCCACCACCGGGATGCCGAGCTCGCGGTGCGCGCGCGCATAGAGAGCGAGCGGCGCGTGCACGGCGTTCGGCTTGGTCGGCGAGGCGAACGCGGATCCGAACGCCACATAGTCCGCGCCGCCGGCCTTCGCCGTGATCGCGAGCTCGAAGCGGTCGTAGCACGACGCGCCGAGCAGCTTGCCGGCGGCGAGGCGCACGCGCGCGCCGGCGAGGTCGCCGTCGGTCCCGCCAAGATGCAACCCGTCGGCATTCACGGCGAGCGCGAGCGCGAGATCGTCGTTCACGATGAACGGCACCTGCCGTGCGCGGCAGAGCGGCGCGAGCGCCTCGGCCTGCGCGCGGCGCAAGGCCGCGTCGGCCGGTTTGTTCCGGTACTGGAGCGCCGCGATGCCGCCGGCGAGGGCATCGGCCACTTTCGCGACGAGCGCAGGCGTGTCGGGCTCGTCGGGCGTGATGGCGTACAGCCCGCGAAACGCAACCGGCATCAGGCTTCGCCCTCGCCCTCGTCGAGCTCTCGCGCCCAGAAGAAGCGGTCTGGCACGTGGTGACCCATGCCCGGGCGGAACGCCTCGGCGAGCGACTGCCACGCGTATTCCTGGGCCTCGCGCACGGCCTCCGGGACTTCGAGCCCGTTCGCGATCGCGGCTGCGACGGCGGCGGAAAGCGTCGCGCCGGCGCCATGGAACGTGCCGGGAAGCCGCTCCCAGCTGTCGGAGCGCACCACGCCCTTTTCGCCGTAGAGCGTGTTCAGGACGGCCTGCGGATCGTCGCCGGCGCCGGTCACGAGCACGTAATCGGCGCCGGCCGCGAGGAGCCGCGATGCGCTCTCGTCGAGGCTCGGCTCGTCGTCGTCGTCCTCGGATGCGGCGAGCCGTCGCGCCTCGCCCGCGTTCGCGATCACCACCGTCGCGAGCGGCACGAGGATGTCGCGCACTCCGCCCGCGAATTGCTCGGCGTCGAAGTCCTCGCCTGCGCCCTCCGCCAGCGCCGGGTCGAGCACCACCGGCACCTCCGGATAGTCCGCGAGGATGGCGGCGATGGCCGCGGCGTTGTCGATGCTTCCGACCATGCCGACCTTGAACGCCGACACCGCCATGTCCTCGAGCACCAGGCGCGCCTGGTCGCCGACGATGTCGGAGTCGAGGGGCGCGAAGTCGTCGATGCCGGCCGTGTCACGGACCGAGACCGCCGTGGCCACGGTGAGCGGATGGCAGCCCATGGCCGCGAGCGTCAGGAGGTCGGCTTGGAGGCCCGTGCCGCCCGTGGCGTCGGTGGGGGCGAACGACAGGACGATGGGCGGTGGGTGCGACATGGGAAAGAGACTGGCGGACCCGCGGGGTCCGCTGGCCCGTGAGGATCGGGCACGGTAAGATGGCGCGCCATTTTACTCGAAAAACCCTAGCCTTATGGCCGAAACGCCCCCCTTTCGCACTTGGATGTGCCTGATCTGCGGCTTCATTTTCGACGAGGCCGCGGGGCTTCCCGAAGAAGGGATCGCGCCCGGAACACGCTGGGAGGACGTGCCGATCAACTGGACCTGTCCGGAGTGCGGCGCGCGCAAGGAAGACTTCGAAATGGTGCAGATCTAGGACCGTCCGGCACCGCTCTCGACAGCGTTTGCCTGCAGGCGCCTGCTTCACGCGGGCGCCACCGCCTCGCCAGCCTCGCACGAAGCCCGCACACGCCGCGGGCTTCGCCGTTTTGCGCTGCGCATCGCTGCGCGCACTCGGCACCCGGCATGCCCCGGCGCGTCGTGTCGGCCGGCCCCGACGATTCGGCGCGCCCCTGCCGCAAGAACGCCCTTTCAGGGTGCAGCGAGAAGCCGTGCGCGGCGCCAAATCACTCTCGCCAAACGGCTTCAAGGACCGGACTTAATCCTCAGATACGCCGTTAAAAATTCCGCCGAACGAACCATTCCTCCATAGTCTCGGCAACAGGCGGTCGTCTAGAATGGCCCGACTGTCGAGATTCCGGCGGCCAGCCGCTGGCAGGGCGCGATGTCGCATTCGCGCGGATGGCAGGGAGACCCAGAGCGTGAGCGAATCGGCCAATCTTTCGGGCATCAAGGTGATGGTGATCGACGACTCGAACACCATCCGCCGCAGTGCCGAGATTTTTCTCGTGCAGGCGGGCTGCAAGGTGATCCTCGCCGAGGACGGCTTCGACGCGCTCGCCAAGATCACCGATCACCAGCCCGACGTCATTTTCTGCGACATCATGATGCCGCGGCTCGACGGCTACCAGACCTGCGCGCTCATCAAGAAGAACGCGCGCTTCGCCGGCACGCCCGTCGTCATGCTCTCCTCGAAGGACGGCCTGTTCGACCGCGCGCGCGGCCGCATGGTCGGCTCCGACGAATACCTCACCAAGCCGTTCACCAAAGACAGCCTGCTGAAAGCGGTCGGCGCGCACGGCGCGCACCGCGTTGCCTGAAGGAAGCATTGCCATGCCCGTGAAGAAGATCCTCGTCGTCGACGACTCCCCCACCGAGCGCCAGTCGCT
>JALOSW010000215.1 GCA_025458245.1 Burkholderiales bacterium | reverse complement strand
CGCGGTCAAACGCGGAGCGACGACATCACCCTGACGCTCGCCCTGCTGCAGCAAGGCGTCGGCATTGGTCGAGTGATGGACATGCTGGCCCTTCCCCTCGTTCGTCGCGGCGAGCTGGTCCCGTTGCTCGAGGACCAGATCGACCCGCAGCGGGTGCCGATCCATGCTTTGACGCTTCAGGAGCGTCATCGGCTTCCGAAGGTGCGCGCTTGCATCGAATACTGGGCCGAGTGGATGTCGACGCTGCAGGCGGCGTAGTCGACTGTAGCGTCCAGGGGGAGCCAGGCAGAGCCGCGAGCTTCGGCTTTGGGGCGAGAGCGGGCCGTCATGAAGGCACTGGTTCGACCGAGTGCGGACGGCCGGACCGGCGCCAGGCCGCGCGCCTACTCGAACCGACGGTCCGGGTAGACGGAAACGAGATTGCCGAGCGCGTTGAGGAAGTAGGGCGGGACGTCGGTCGCGTCGTCGGCGATCCACTGATGCGCCGCCCGCCGGCCTTCTTCCACACACTCGGCCAGGCGCGGAAACAGCTCCCACCGGCGCTCGTCGGCGAGGATGCGCCAGCGATCGGCGATCCCGTAGAGCTGCCGGTCGGTGGCCTTGCTGAAAATCCCGTTCGCCTCGACCAGCGCGAGGTAGTGCGTGGCCACGACGACGCCCCAGTCCTCGCAGAGCTCCTGCTGCCTGCGGCCGAGCTTGCCGACGCTCTTCAGCCCCGCCTGCTTCGCACGGTGGGCGGCCACCATGCCGAGCGCGAAGCCGAGGGTGAAGGCGCCGAACGCGGCGTGGAACATCGGATGGCGGGTCAGATCCTCGCGGCGCTCGCCGATCACCGCGACGGCGAGCTTCATGATCGCCGACACGTCGCGCACGTGCTTGAGCGCGAACGGCACCTCCAGCACGTCTTCGAGCGCCGCCTCCTCTTCGAGCACGCGCACCATCTCCGCGTTCTCGTGATTCCCGTACTCGGCCTGGTTGGCCTTCTTGCCCCAGGACACGTAGTCGTCGTCGCTGGCGGCTTCCCCGCGCGCCTGGCGCAGGCCGAGCGAAGACATGAGGAAAGAGGTACGGCTTTCGGTGGCCAAGGCGGCGTGGACCGGTGCGTGGTGTCCGCGGGGAGGACGCCCGCCGGGTTGGACGCCGGCCGAACGCCCGTCTGCCGCGGACGGGATCGAGCAAGAATGATACCGGGCAGCCGACTGCCCCGTCGCGCGTGCAGCGCCGGCGCGTGACATCCGACCGGACGCTGCCGGCCCGTCAGAGCTGGTTCGCGACGAACTCCGAGAAATAGTCCGCGAAGCCAAGGTCGCGCGTGCGGGTGACCTCGCGGGAGCGCCGGAAGTCGGGCTCGAAGAGCTCGGCGCGCAGACGCCGCACCGTCGCCGGGTCGGACGTCGCGATGTTGGTCTCGAGATTGATCTTCAGGCTCATCTTGTCGAAGTTCGCCGACCCGAAGCACGCCCAGCCGTCGAACACCGCAGCTTTCACGTGCGTCATGCCGGGATAGGCGTACACGCGCACGCCGTTCCGGACGAAGTAGTTGGCCGTGACCAGGTTCGAAGCGTTCATGAAGCGCGAATCGCCCGCCGTCGGCAGCACGACGCGCACGTCCACGCCCCGGCGCCGCGCGCGGACAAGCTCGTTGGCGATCGTGTTGTCGGCGAGATACGCGTTCTCGATCCAGATCGACTGCCGGGCTTCCCGGATCGCGGCGAGCTGCGCGAGATAGATCTCCGGGCGCGCGGTGGCCGTGTAGAGCGGCCGCAGCATCGCCTCGTCCGGCGCGGCGCGACGCGACGGCCCCTCGGCGCTCCGCCCCGCGCTCGCGACCATCAGGCCGAGATCGCCCGCGAGCCCCGCGTGCGCCCACGCGACGTCGAAGTCGCGCTGCAGGCGCGCCGCGATCGGCCCCTCGACTTCGATCATCAGGTCGTGCCAGTCGAACCGGTACTCGCGGCCGATGTTCATGCCGCCCAGAAACGCGCGCCGCCCGTCGAAGACGATCGTCTTGGTGTGATCTCCGGTGAGCCACGGGTTCGGCCGCGCGCGCACGTCCACGCGCGAATCGCGGCGCAGGTAGGCCTCGATCGATCCGGGCGCCCGGTCGCCGCTGCGCCCGGCGGGCCGCGGGCCGGCCGCGCCGGCCGCGAGCGTCGCCATGTCGTCGATCAGCACGCGCACGGGGACCGCCGTCGAACGGGCTCTCAGGAGATCGGCGACCCGTAGCGCGTAGTCGTCGACGTCGAAGATGTACACGCGCACGTCGATGGAGCGCCGGGCGTCGTCGATCGCGCGCACGAGCGCCGGAAAGTACGCGTCGCCGTCGACGAGAAACCGGATCCGGCCCGGATACCGGCGATCGCCGGTCAGGCCGTCCAGCCGCGCTTCGAATGCCGCCGTGTCCATCGGCGCCGCCGAGGCGAGGGGCGGCGGCGGCGCGTCGGGAAGGAACGCGAGCGAGCTCACCAGTTCGACGCCGGAATGCCCGACCACGGAAAGCAGCCGGAACGCCGAGCTGACGGGGGTCGTGAGCGTCGCGAGCGCCTGTCCTTTCAGCAGCACGGAGTTGACCATCCGCACCGAAAGCCCGAGCGAGCGGCCGGCTTGCAAGGGATCGGGCGAAGGCGGCGCGGCAACGAGCACGGACAGATCGCGGTCGAACACGAACAGCACGAACGACGCCGCCCCATCGGCATCGCCCGTCGCGAAGAGAAGCGGCGCCTCCCCTTGAGTGCGGCCGCGTGCGAGCGACATCGCGCGGGCGGCGAACTCGCGATCCCCGATGCTGCCGCTCAGGCGGACATGGCCCGGCTGGGCGCCGAGCCGCCAGACGCGCAGCGCTCCTGCGTCGTCGCGAGCCGCGAGGATCTCGTCGCCTTGCACGACGATCGCCACCGCCTCGCGCGGATCCGCCGGCACCAGCGCGAGCAGCACCGCCGTCACGAGCGCGTCCCACTCCGCGCGGCCGCGCAACGTCACCGCGGCGGCGCCCTGCGCGGGTTCCGCGGGCGCGCCGTCGAATACGTCGAGAACGGCCGTGCGGTACTGGTGCGCGTCGGGCGCGGGCTCGGTCTCGGGCCACGCCGCGCTCATCAGGAGCGTCTCGCCGCCGACCGCATAGCGAACCACCAGCCGGTCGGCCTGCAGGGTCGCGGAAACCGGCGCGGCTGCCGGCTGCGGGGCGCGCACCGCGTCGGCAGAGCCTTCCGGGGACACGCTGCTCTGCGCGCACACCGTCGCGGACGCGAGTGCGAGCAGGAGGCCGAGTGCGCACGAGGCAGGTGAACGGCCCATGGCGAATTTCCGCGATCTGCGCCTCGGTCTCGGAGCCGGTGCGCCGCTCTAGCCGAACAGCCCCCCGACGCGCGTCCCGGCGATGCGATTCACGATGAAAAGACTCACCGCACAGAGCGCGATGAGGATCACGCCGAGCGCCGCGGCCTGGCTCTGCGAGCCCGCGATGTAGAAGCTGAAGATCCCGTAGGGGATCATCTCGCGCCCGCCGAGCGTCAGGAAGATGGACGCCGAAGCTTCCTGGATCGACGTGATGAACGAGAACAGCGCGCCTACCAGGATGCCCTTCCACACGAGCGGCACGGTGATGTCCTTGAAGGTGCGCATCTTGCTCGCGCCGACGTTCTCCGCCGCCTCCTCCATCGACTTGTGCACGAGAAGGAGCGACGAGTAGCTGCCGCGGACGGTGTAAGGCAGCCGACGCACCGCGAGCACGAGCGGCATGATGATCCACATGCCGGTGAGGGGCGCGTCGAACACCGGCAGCGGAAAGTTGAAGGCGCGTACGTAGGCGATCCCGACCGCCGTTCCCGGGATCGCCAGCATGAGCGTGGTGAGCGCGTCCATCGCGCCGCGGCCGGGCGCGCTCGTGCGCGACATGATCCACGACATCGGCACCCCGATCAGGATGCACAGGAACACGGCGATGCCGCAGTACACGATCGAGTTGACGATGAACTTGGGCGTCTCGACGCTGACCTGCTCGAAGAACTCCAT
>JALOSW010000005.1 GCA_025458245.1 Burkholderiales bacterium | reverse complement strand
ATGGATCGGCGGCCTCGGCCTTCCGCCGCTCGCGCTGATCGTCGCGCTCATGGTGTTCTACATCGTCCTCGGGATGTTCCTCGACGGCATTTCGATGGTCGTGCTCACCATGAGCGTGATCCTTCCGACCGTCACCAAAGCAGGCATCGACCTGATCTGGTTCGGCATCTACGTCGTGCTGGTCGTCGAGATGGCGCAGATCACGCCGCCCGTGGGCTTCAATCTCTTCGTGCTGCAGGGCATGACCGGGAAGCAGATCACCTGGATCGCGAAGCACACCGTGCCGATGTTCGTCCTCATGATCGGTGCGGTGCTCGCGATCTGGTTCTTTCCCGAGATCGTCACCTGGCTGCCGAAGCAGATGAAGGTCGGTTAGTACGGCGCGCATGACCAGACGCGCGTTCACGCCGGTCTGCGACGTCGCGGGCATCCGCGCGGTGGAGTCAGCAGCGTTCGCGCAAACACCCGCTCCGCCCCTCATGGAGCGCGCCGGACTCGCTGTGGCCGAGCGCGCGCGCGCACTCCTCGGCGAGGGCGGCCGCAGCGTGCTGGTGCTCGCGGGCCCCGGCAACAACGGCGGCGATGCCTTCGAAGCCGCCGTGCACCTGCGTCGCTGGTTCTACCGCGTGAGCGTCGTCTTCGCGGGAGACGCCGCGAAACTTTCGGGCGATGCCGCCGCGGCCCTCGACAAGTGGCGCCGCGCGGGCGGCGAACTGCTCGCCGAGATCCCGCCGTATCACCGGTTCGACCTCGCGGTCGACGGACTCTTCGGCATCGGGCTCAAGCGTGCACCCGAAGGCCGATACGCAAGCCTCGTCGAGGCTGCCAACGGGCTCGGCGCGCCGATCCTCGCCATCGACGTGCCGAGCGGCTTGGACGCCGACACCGGTGTCGCGCCGGGCGCGGCGATCCGCGCCGCGCACACGCTGACCTTCATCGCGCTCAAGCCCGGTTTGCTGACGCTCGACGGCCCGGATCTCGCGGGCGAGGTGCGCGTCGATCCGATCGGGCTCGATGTCCGAGCGCTCGCACCCGCTTCGGGAGGACTCCTCGACGCCGGCGTCCTCGCCGCTCTGCCGCTCGCGCGGCCGCGCAACTTCCACAAGGGCGATGCCGGCACCGTAGCCATCGTGGGCGGTGCGTCGGGCATGGTCGGCGCCGCGCTGCTCGCGGGCCGCGCCGCGCTCAAGACGGGCGCCGGCAAGGTCTTCGTCGGGATGCTCGCGGGCGATGCCCCAGCGGTGGACTGGGGTCAACCCGAGCTGATGATCCGCAAGCCGGAAGCGCTGTTCGCCGACGTACCGGTCGACGTCTACGCGGTCGGTCCGGGCCTCGGGCAGGACGCCGCCGCCCAGCGATTGCTCGGCCAGGCCCTGCGCAGCGATCACGTCGTCGTGCTCGACGCGGACGGGCTCAACCTGGTCGCGAGTTACACGGTGTTGCAGAACGCGCTTGCGGCGCGCAGGGCGTCCACGCTTCTGACGCCGCATCCCGCCGAGGCGGCGCGCCTTCTCGGCGGCGACACGGGCCGCGTCCAGTCCGATCGCCTCGCCGCTGCGCGTGCTCTCGCGGCCCGGTTCAACTGCACTGTCGCGCTCAAGGGCAACGGCACGGTGATCGCCGCGCGCGACGGCCGCTGGTGGATCAACGGATCCGGCAACCCGGGGCTCGCGAGCGCGGGCTCGGGCGACGTCCTCACCGGCATCGTCGCGAGCCTCGCTGGCCAGGGGGCCGACCCCCTGGATGCGCTGCTTGCCGGCGTCTGGTTGCACGGGGCCGCTGCGGACGCGCTCGCGGGACGCGGCGTCGGCCCGAACGGCCTCGCCGCGGGAGAACTCGTCGACGCGGCCCGCACGCTCATCAACCGGTCGCCGCCATAGCGCGGCCCGTCGCCTTCAACGCGCGGTCGCCGAGAGCGTTGCGCCGGTTCCGGCCGACGCATCGCGCGTCGAAGCGGGTGTGTCGCTGCCAGCGACGGCTGCCCTGGGCGAGCCGACAACTCGCGGCCCCGCGCCCGAGCCGTAGATCGCCGTAGAACTTCGCACCTTCGGCCTCGAGAAAGCCCACCTCCATGGATACCAACGTCTTCATCCGCGCACGCTCGTTCCTCGGCAAGGTGTGGAATCTCGCGGTCCCGTACTGGCGTTCCGAGGAGAAATTGACGGCGTGGGGTCTTCTCGGCGCCATCGTCGCGATCTCCCTCGGCCTCGTCTACATGCTCGTGCTGCTGAACGACTGGCAACGCGATTTCTTCAACGCGATCCAGGAGAAGCAGTCCGAGGACTTCTTCGCCCTGCTCCTCTACTTCAGCTTCCTCGCCGCGGTATTCATCGTCGCGTCCATCTACCGCACCTACCTGCAGCAGATGCTCGAGATGCGCTGGCGCATCTGGCTCTCGAAGCAGTATCTCGGCGACTGGCTCGGCGAGCAGGTGTTCTACCGATTGGAGCTCACGGGACGCGGCACCGACAACCCGGACCAGCGGATTTCGGAGGACCTGCGGCATTTCACGTCGAACACGCTGTCGCTGGGGCTCGGACTGCTGCGCGAGGCCGTGACGCTCGTGTCGTTCGTCGTCATTCTCTGGAACGTCTCGGGGCCGCTGTCGTTCGCGCTCGCCGGCAGCGCAGTCGTGATTCCGGGCTACATGGTCTGGGCGGCGCTCGCGTACGCGATCGTCGGGAGCTTCGTGACGCATTGGGTCGGCCGCCCGCTCATCGGCCTCAACTTCCAGCAGGAGCGGCTCGAGGCCGACTTCCGCTTCGGCCTCGTCCGGCTGCGCGAGCACGCCGAAGGCGTCGCGCTGTATCGCGGCGAGGCCGCGGAGCAGCGCTCGCTGCTTGCGAAACTCGAGCGCGTGCGGGAGAACTGGTGGGCGCTGATGCTCTACACGAAACGGCTCGGCGCACTCACCATCGGCTACAACCAGATCGCCGTCATCTTCCCCTACTTCGTCGCCGGGCCGCGATACTTCGCCGGTGCGATCAAGCTCGGCGAACTGACCCAGATCGCGAACGCGTTCGGCCAGGTGCAGAGCTCGCTCTCATGGTTCGTCGACAGCTACGGGCAGCTCGCGAACTGGAAGGCGAGCGTCGATCGCCTGCTCACGTTTCACCAGGCGCTGCAGGAGAGCCACGCCGAAGTGCGCGAACAGCGCGGCATCCGGCGCGAAATCGCGGCGGACGACGCGGTGCGCGTGGACGCGCTGGATCTCGCCCTTCCGACCGGAAGGCTCGTGCTCGCGAACGAGTCGTTCGCGTTTGCGCGCGGCGAGCGCGTGCTGGTGTCCGGCCCCTCGGGCAGCGGCAAGAGCACTCTGTTCCGCGCCCTCGCGGGAATCTGGCCGTTCGGGCGCGGCACTGTCGCGGTCCCCGCAGGCGCCCGGCTCCTCTTCCTGCCGCAGAAGCCCTACATCCCGATCGCGAGCCTGCGCGATGCGGTGTCCTTCCCCTCGGTCTCCGGGACGTTCGGCGACGACGCGATCCGCGATGCGCTCGAAGCCGTCGGGCTCGCGCCCTTGGTCGCCCGTCTCGACGAGGTGCAGAACTGGAGCATGCGGCTCTCTGGCGGCGAGCAGCAGAAGCTCGCGCTCGTGCGGGCGCTGCTGGGGCGGCCCGACTGGCTCTTCCTGGACGAGGCGACCTCGGCCATGGACGACACGTCGGAGCGACATGCCTACGAGGTGCTGCATTCGAAGCTGCCCGGCACGGCCGTCGTCAGCATCGCGCACCGCGCGGGCGCCGCCGGCTTCCACGGACGCGAGATCGCCTTCACCGCGGGCGACGAACGCATGCAGCTCTCGCTCGGCTAGCCGCAGCGGTCCCCGCCGAGTGCCGCCGCGCGCGCCGGCGCGCGCGGCCGGTCAAGGCACCACGCGCAGCAGTAACGAAGCGGCGTCGGCTGCCGAGCCGCGCTCGATCTCATCGCGCGTCGCCGGACGCACGGTGTCGACGCGAATGAGAAACTTGAGCGCCATGCCCGCGAGCGGATGGTTGCCGTCGAGCACGACGGCGTCCCCCGCCACGTCAGTGACGGTGTAGATCGTGTCGTCGGGCCGCTCTCCCCGCGTCTCGGCGGGAGCGTCTCCCGGAATCCCCTCGAACTGCATGCCCGGCTCAACCGACTCGGGGAAGCGGCTGCGCGGCTCGACGCGGAGCAGCCGCTCGTCGTAGTCGCCGAACGCATCCTCGGGTTCGAGCCGCACCTCGAGACGCTCGCCCTCGGTCTTGCCGGCGAGAGCACGCTCCAGCGCCGGCAGAATCCCGTCGCCGCCATGCAGGTAGAGGAGCGGCTCGTCGGTCTTCTGGAGCACGTTCCCCCAGAGATCCTGCAGCTCGATGTCGAGCGCCACGACCGTGTTCGGGCCGATGTTCAACCGATTCCGTGCCTGCCCGAGCCGGGCGGCCGCGCGGGGCGGCAGCCTATCCCAGGCCTTTGATCAGGGCCAGCACCTCTGCAGCGTGGCCCTTCGGGTTGACGTTGACGAGCGCGTGACGCACCTTGCCGCGCTTGTCGATGATGTAGGTCGCACGCTGGATGCAGCGCTTCTTCACGCCCTCGTGGTCTTTCTCCTCGAGCACGCCGTACTTGCCGCATACCTCGACGTCGGGGTCGGCGAGCAGGCGCACCGAAAGACCATTCTGGTCGCGGAACTCGGCGTGGCGGAGACAATCGTCGGGCGAGACGCCGAGCACGACCGTGTCGTGCCGCAGGAAATCGCTTTCGTGATCGCTGAAGTCGATGGCCTGCAGCGTGCAGCCCGGCGTGCCGTCGCGCGGATAGAAATAGAGCACCACGTTGTGCCGGCCCTTGAACTGCGCGAGGCTCACCGTCTCCATGTCCGCATCGGGCAGGGAGAAGCTGGGGGCGAGCTGGCCGACTTGGAGCATGGGATGATCGCGAGGTCGCGGCGATTCTAAACCAAGTCTTTTCGCCTCGTGTCAATCGATCGCTCGCGGCCCGTTTCATATAATCGAAACACACGCGCTTGCGTGCTCGGCGCTGCGGGCGCCGCGCCGTTGCGGCCGCGACGGCGCGCGGATCGAAGCGAAGCGAACGGATGGATATGAAGCTCGACCTGCTCGGCGGACTCACGCCGCGCGCGTTCCTCGCGCGCTACTGGCAGAAGCAGCCGCTGCTCGTGCGCGGCGCGGTTCGCGGCTTTCGCGGCGCGGCAAGCCGGCACGCGCTCTTCTCGCTTTCGCAGCGCGACGATGTCGAGTCGCGCCTGGTCGCGCGCAAGCGCGGACGCTGGTCGCTTCGCCACGGCCCGTTCGAGCGACGAGACCTCGCCGCGATGCCGCGACGCGACTGGACCCTGCTCGTGCAGGGCGTCAACGAGTTCATCCCGGAAGCGGACGCGCTCATGCGCCGCTTCGCCTTCGTGCCCTACGCCCGCCTCGACGACGTCATGGCGAGCTATGCCGTGCCCGGCGGCGGGGTGGGGCCGCACTTCGATTCCTACGACGTGTTTCTGCTGCAGGGCTTCGGCCGCCGCCGCTGGCGTGTGAGCGCGCAGACGGACCGGCGCTTCGATGCGCGCGCGCCGCTGCGCATCCTGACTCACTTTCGGCCGGAGGCCGAGTGGGTGCTGGAGCCGGGCGACATGCTCTATCTGCCGCCCGGCTACGCGCACGACGGCGTGGCGCTCGACGAGTGCACCACCTGGTCGATCGGATTCCGCGCGGCGGACGCGACCGAACTCGCACGTGAGTTCCTCAACTTCCTGGCCGATCGCATCGAGCTTTCCGGGACGTACGCGGATCCCGGACTCGCGCCGCCTCGCCACCCGGCCGCGATCGACGACACCATGATCGATCGCATCGCCGCGATGCTCGATCGCATTGCCTGGCGCCGCACGGACATCGAGCGCTTCGTCGGCGAGTATCTTTCCGAGCCGAAGGCGCGCGTCGTCTTCGACCCGCCGCGGCGGCCGCTCGGTCCCGGTCGCTTCGCCGCCGCGGTGAGGCGTCACGGCTTGACGCTCGATGCGCGGACGCTTCTCCTCTTTCGCGGCCCGTGGATCTATGCGAACGGCGAGCGCCACGCGATGCCACGCGCCGCGCGCTCCGCGCTCGTCGCGCTCTGCGACCGCAGACGGCTCGAGGCCGCAAGCGCATCGGTCGCGGCCGGGCTGCCGCTGCTGTACTCGTGGTACCGTGCCGGGTATCTTCATGCCGGTCCGCCGCCATGACCGAATCCGGCTCGCCGCCCGCCGTCACGCGCGTGCTCATCGGCACGCGCCGCGAGTATCGGGACGCCTTCGACGCGCTTCTCGGCCTCGCGCGACGCGAGCTTCGCATCTTCGACCCGGACCTCGTGCAACTCGGCCTCGACGACCCTGGGCGCATCGCTCGGTTGGAGGGGTTTCTGCGCGCGACGCGGGGCAACCGATTGTTCGTCGCGGTACACGAGCCCGGCCACCTGGAGCGGCACTCGCCGCGGCTCGCGCAGCTCGTCGCTGCGTTCAGCACCGACTTCGCCGTGCACCGGACAACCGGCGAGGCGGCGCGTGCGCAGGACTGCTTCGTCCTCGCCGACGCAGCGCACGTCGTCCGGCGTGCCGTGGCCGCACATCCACGCGGCGTCTTCGTGCGCGACGACCCGCACGAGAGCGCGTTGATGCGGGAGCGCTTCGACCAGATCTGGGAAAGCTCGGAGCCGACCAGTCCGCCGACGACGCTCGGGCTTTGACGGCACGGTTTGCTGCACCGCGGCAATTGCTATAATTGAGTTTCGGCACGATGCGCGCGCGTCGATGCTCGCGCCGACTCCTCTCCCATCCCCCATTCCCAAAAGGACCGAACCCATGAAACGCACCCTACTCGCTGTCGCGCTGGTCGCGCTCGCGCTTGCCGGCTGCGGCAAGGAAGAACAGAAGGCTGCGGCCGACAAGGCCAAGGAAGCCACGCAGGCCGTGAAGGAAGCCGCCGGCGACGCGGCCAAGGCCACCAAGGAAGCCGCCGGCGCGGCGGTCGACGCGACCAAGGAAGCGGCGAGCGACGCGGCCAAGGCGACCAAGGACGCCGCCGGCGCCGCTGCCGACGCGACGAAGGAGGCAGCGGATGCAGCGGCCAAGGCCGCGAAGGAAGCCACTGCCGACACCGCTAAGGCGGTCGGCGAGACGGCGAAAAAAGTCGAAGAGTCCGCCAAGAAAGTGGAAGAGGCGGCGAAGAAGTAGTCGCAGTCGACCACCGGCGGAGGCCCCGCCGACGGGCCGCAGGCCGGCCGAGATTGCCGAACCTGGAAAGCTGAAGGGAGTTCCCGATGAAACGCGCTCTATTCGCCGCCGTGCTGATGAGCCTCGCGCTCGCGGGCTGCGGCAAGGAAGAGGCCAAGCCCGCAGCAGCGCCGGCTCCGGCGGCCCAGCCTCCGGCTGCACCGCCGGCCGCGCCCGCCCCGGCGCCGGCTCCGGCCGCAGCCGATGTATCGAAGGCGGCGGCCGACGCCGCGAAAGACGCTGCGGCCGACAAGGCGAAGGAAGCGGCCGACGCCGCGAAGAAGTAGCTCGCCGAGTCTCTCGTGCCGACGAAGCCGGCCCGCGGGCCGGCTTTTTTTCGCCCTGCGTCGCCCGCTATAGCGAACGCCAGTCGAAGCCGGCTTCCTGCGACGCGACGCCGATCCACTCGTCGGCGCAACCCAAGGCCTCGGCCAGTGCGCCGCGAGCGAGGTCGGGCGTGTTGTTCGAGTCGGAAAGATGAGCGGCAACGACGTGCCGCAGGCGGCGTGTGTCGAGCATCCCGAGCAGCGCCGCGGCAGCATCGTTGGCAAGGTGGCCGAACGGACCGCCGATCCGCTGCTTCAGCCACGATGGGTACGGACCGCGCGCCAGCATCTCGCGGTCGTGATTGCACTCGAGCACGAGCGCGTCGCAGCACGCGAGCGTCTCCGCGACGTGACGTGTGGGTGCGCCGATGTCGGTGAGCACGCCCACCCGCGAAGCCCCGTCCGAGAACACGAACTGCACCGGTTCGCGCGCGTCGTGCGGCACGGGAAACGGCAACACGTGTAGGTCTCCCACCGCGAAGGCGTCGTGGCTGCCGATCAGCGAGACGTGTTCGGGCGGCGGCGTGTCCGACGCCACCGCGCGCCAGGTGCCGTGAGTCATCCAGACGCGCAGCCCGTGGCGACCGGCGAACGGGAGCGCATCGCCCACGTGATCGTCGTGCTCGTGCGTCACGACGATGCCGGCGAGATCCGCAGGAACCAGCCCGAGCCGCGCCAGGCGACGCTCGCAGTCGCGCGGCGTGAACCCGCAGTCGAGCAGTATGCGCGACGCGCCGACCTCGACGACGAGGCCGTTGCCCCGGCTGCCGCTGCCGAGCGACGCGAACCGCAGCGCCACGCGCCGGTGCCCGCTATTTCAGCTGATCGTAGAGAAGCGCGAGGATGCGACGGGATGTATCCGACGTGTCGACCGCGCCGTTCTTGTTCAGGATCACGATTTCGGTCGTGTCCCCGGAGCCCTTCACGGCGACGCGATACTGCTCCGTCTGCTTGCCGGTGTCGGTCGAACGCCAGAAGGCGAGCTTCGAGAAGAAGCCCTCCTGCCCCTTCGGCTGCGTGTTGCCGGGGTCGGCATAGCGCACGAAGTACGTGCCGTTGGCGCGGTCGCGATCCTCGACCGTGAAGCCGACGCGGTCGAGCGCGACGCCGACGCGGCGCCAGGCGCGGTCGAAGGGCTCCTGCACCTGCAGCGTGCTGGTGCCGCCCGCGCCCGGCACGAGCTTCGCGCGGTCTTCCTTCGCGGACGGTTGCGCCACGAGCGTCTTCGCGCGGTTCTCCTCGACGCCGATGCGGACCATCAGGCGCTGCAGGAACTCGGCCTCCAGTTCCGGATCCGGCGGCCGCGGCTGCCAGCGCGTGTCGGCGCTCGACGTCGTTCCCGTCAGGACCTCGACCATGCCCCGGTGCGTGATGTAGATCTCGGTGGAGCCGTCCGGACCGCGCTCGAGTCGCGTGCGGAACTTGTCGCGCTCGCCGGTCGAGTACAGCGAGTCGAGCACCTTGCCGAGCGTGTTGCGGATGGCGTCCTGCGGCAGCTTCGCGCGGTTCTCGGCCCAGTCGGTTTCCATGATCCCCGTGTCGGTGTTCTCCAGGACGATCACGAACCCCGAGTCCTGCCAGAACTCGCGGACGACGGGCCAGACCTTCTCGGCGGCATCAGGCACGACCAGCCATCGGTGGTTGCCCGACCGCTCCATGCGCACCTTGCCGGAGTCGGGCAGCACGACACTCCCGGACTTCGGCTGCGTCGCGCGCTCGGCGTTGTAGGTCGAGAGCGTGGCGCTGCTGCTCGGATTCACGTCCGGAACGGTGTAGCGCTCGTCGCGGCCCGGGCGGGTGAGATCCGGCGGCACCTCGAGCGGCGAGGTCTTGGTCGCCGACTTGTACTCGATCTGCTTCGAGCTGCGGAACATGTCGTCGAAGCTGGTGCAGCCCGCGAGCGCCGCTGCAGCCAACGCGATGGGAACCAGCGCGCGCCTCATGCAGCGCCCCGCTCGAGGACGCGTACGCCCGCCTGCAGCACCCCCGCGCGCCGCATCGCGTCGCGGACGGCGTCGAAATGCGCCGGCGAAAGCGGCGTCAGCGGGAGCCGCACGCCGCCTTCCATCAGGCCCAGCTCGGCGACGGCCCACTTGACCGGAATCGGGTTCGCCTCGACGAAGAGCTTGGTGTGCAGCCCCATCAACCGCTGGTTCGCGTCGCGCGCCTTGGCGAGATCGCCGGCGAGCGCCGCGACGCACATCTCGTGCATGAGCCGGGGCGCGACGTTCGCGGTGACGCTGATCACGCCATGCCCGCCGAGCAGCATGAGGGCGAGCGCGCTGGCGTCGTCGCCGCTGTAGACGGCGAACTCCGCCGGAATGCGGCCGAGCAGGTCTGCGCCGCGCTCCATGTTGCCGGTCGCGTCCTTGATGCCGACGATGTTCGGAATCTGCGCGAGCCGGAGCGTGGTGTCGTTCGCGAGGTCCGCAACCGTCCGCCCGGGCACGTTGTAGAGAATCACCGGCACGTCCACCGCTTCGGCGATCGCGCGGAAATGCCGGTACAGGCCTTCCTGCGTCGGCTTGTTGTAGTACGGCACGACGGACAGGCAGGCATCGGCGCCGGCCTTCCTCGCGGACGCGGTCAGCTCGATCGCCTCGGACGTCGAGTTGGCCCCTGTTCCGGCGATGACCGGGATGCGGCCCTTGGCGTGCTGCACCGCGACGCGGATCAGCTCCTTGTGCTCGTCGAAATCGACGGTCGGCGATTCGCCCGTCGTGCCGACGACGACGATGCCATCGGTGCCTTCCGCGATGTGGAAATCGATAAGCGACTTGAATCGCCCCATGTCGAGACGACCGTCTTCGTGCATGGGTGTGACGATGGCGACGAGGCTTCCTGTGATCATCGGGGCGCCCGCTGAAGAGAATTCACCATTTTATCCCACCCCGCCAGCGACGTGCGCCTCAGGGCGGGGCGATGGAGCCCGGTGCGCCGTGCACGGCTGCGAGCCGCTGCACGACCCCGGGTTTGGGCGTCCTCACCGTCCCTTGCTCGAAGCCGAGCACCGTGAGCACGGGCGAGAACGCCCGAAAGAGCTCGTCCTGCCGCAGCAGGAACTCCGGGTTGGAGGGCCGGCCGTAGCGTTCGTTCCCCTGCATGAACGTCTCGTAGACGAGAAGCCCGCCCGCTCGCAGTGCCGCGGCGAGCGAGGGAAACAGCGGCCGGTGCAGATAGTTCGTCACCACCACGACGTCGAACGAGCCCGGCGCGAACGGCCAGGGCGTGCCTTCGAGATCCGCGACATGCGTCGTGACCCGGCCGACGTCGTCAAGCAGCGCAAGCGCCCCGGCGTCGCGATCGACGGCGGTCACGTCCAAGCCCCTCGCCGCGAGCAGTCGCGCATGGCGTCCGGCCCCCGAGGCCACGTCGAGCGCCGTACCCGACGTGGGCGCGAGCGACACCCATCGGCTCACCCATGCCGATGGGGCCTCAAGACCATGGTGGATGTTCACGACAAGCGGATGCGTCACGACCGGCGGGCGTATTCTACGCCGGCAGGCCGCCGCGCCGCACTCGCGACGCAGTGAGAGAGATGAAACGAGAACGCGATGCTCAAATCGACCCAGAAGATCTCTTTCCCGGGCGCGAGCGGCGCCATGCTCGCGGCGCGTCTCGACCTCCCCGTCGCGCCGCCGGTCGCGTATGCGCTCTTCGCTCATTGCTTCACCTGCTCCAAGGACACGCGCGCCGCGGTGCACGTGTCCGCGGCGCTCGCGGAACGCGGCTACGCAGTATTGCGCTTCGACTTCACCGGCCTCGGCGGCAGCGAGGGCGAGTTCGGCAATACGGGCTTCTCGTCGAACGTCGCGGATCTGGTCGCGGCCGCGGACTTCCTGCGCCACCGTTACCGCGCGCCGGCGCTGCTCGTCGGTCACAGCCTCGGCGGAGCGGCCGTCCTGGCGGCGGCGCCGAGCATCGCGGAGTGCCGCGCCGTCGCGACGATCGGTGCGCCCTTCGATCCGGCCCACGTGCTCAAGCACATTCCGGGGCAGGACGAGATCGCACGCACCGGCTCGGCCGAGGTGGAGATCGCCGGCCGGACGTTCCGCATCGGAAAGTCGTTCATCGACGATCTCGCCGGCAGCAAGCTCGGCGACCTCGCTGCCAGCCTGCGGCGCGCCCTGCTCGTGATGCACTCCCCACGCGACACGATCGTCGATATCGAGAACGCCACCCGGATCTTCGGGGCGGCGCGCCACCCGAAGAGCTTCGTGTCGCTGGACCCGGCAGATCACCTGCTCACGCAACCCGCGGACGCGCGCTACGCCGGTCACGTCCTGTCCGCATGGGCGGAGCGATATGCGGACGCCCCTCCGGCAGCAGCGCCACAGGCCGTCGCAGGCAAGGTCGTCGTGCGCGAGACCGGCGAGGGCCGATTCACGCAGCTCATCGTCGCGGGCGCCCACGTCCTGCGCGCCGACGAGCCCGCTGCCGTGGGCGGCCTGGACAGCGGACCGACACCTTACGATCTGGTGCTCGCGGGCCTCGGCGCGTGTACTGCGATGACCCTGCGCATGTACTCAGACGCCAAAGCCCTGCCGCTCGACCGAGTGACCGTGGAACTGAAGCACGAGAAGATCCACGCGGCCGATTGCGCCGATTGCGAGACGAAAGAGGGCCGGATCGATCGCATCGAGCGCGTCATCCGCCTGGAGGGAGCTCTGGACGCCCCGACCCGGCACCGGCTGCTCGAAATCGCGAACCGGTGCCCGGTGCATCGCACGCTCGAGTCGGAGATCAGCATTCCCACCCGGCTCGCCGATTGAAAGAGCGAGACTAGAACGACGCGCCGGGCTGCTTGAGGAACTCGGTCTCCTCGGACGTCGCGGCTCGGCCGAGTATCGCGTTCCGGTGAGGAAAGCGGCCGAACCGCGCAATCACCTCGTAGTGGCGGCGCGCGTAGTCGATCGGGCTCGCGCTGTCCGGGTCGTGGCGCAGCTCGGAGAACAGCGCCATCGAGCGCCGCTGCGCGGCCAGGTCCTCCGCGTGCTCGAACGGCAGATACGCGAACCAGCGCTGTACGGGAAGCAGCAGGCGGTCGCCGCCGCCCGCGACGAGGGTGCGCGCGGCCGCGAGCGCCCGGTGGTCGGACGCGAATGCCGCGGGCGTGCCGCGATGGATGTTCCTCGGAAACTGATCGAGCACGACGACGAGCGCGAGCGCCGCGAGGGGCGTTCGCATCCACGCGTCGACCGCCCCCGCGTTCGC
Source organism: Burkholderiales bacterium (assembly GCA_025458245.1). Lineage (GTDB taxonomy): Bacteria > Pseudomonadota > Gammaproteobacteria > Burkholderiales > SG8-39 > JAOAEA01. Next base: position 24,793 of record JALOSW010000005.1, on the reverse strand, counting down.
CTGCTCGAGCAGCCCGCCGAACCGGGCCCGGATCTCCGCATCGAACGCGTCGGATTTCGCGAACCAGCAACGCCGCGGTCTGCCGAACTCCGCACTTCCCGGCGCTCCGAACCAGAAGGCGAGGATCGTGGCGAACGAAGCCATCACTCGACGATCGTCTGAGACTGCTCGCGCAGGTACTGCGGCAGGTACCAGAACGAGCCGATCGCCTTGCCGGTCGTGCCCGAGCCCTTCCAGCCGCCGAACGGCTGATAGCCGGGCCACGCGCCGGTGGTCGCGCCCTGCGGGCGGTTGACGTAGGTCACCCCGGCCTCGACGCGCGCGAGAAACGGCTCGATCTCGTCCGTGCCGCCGTAGAAGCCCGCCGTAAGACCGTACTCGGATGCGTTCACGAGGCCCAGCGCCTCGTCCATCGAGTCGACCTCGCCGACGAGCACCAGCGGAACGAACTTCTCCTCCCGCCAAAGGCGGTAGTCGAGAGGCGCGGTGCCCACGGTCGGCGCCACGAAGTAGCCGTTCGCGAGCGCACCAGCCTTGAGCTGCTCGCCGCCGGCGAGGATCTCGCCGTGCTCGCGCAGGTTCGCCACGCACTTTTCGTAGCGCGCATAGGCCGCCGCGTTGATCACGGGGCCCATCCAGTTCGGCCGCGCGGATGGATCACCCACCTTGATCGCCCGCGTGAGCGCCGCGAGCTTCTCGCGCAGCGCCGCCGCGACCTGCCGCTCGACGTAGACGCGCGAGCAGGCCGAGCATTTCTGGCCCTGCAGCCCGAACGCCGATCGTACGATCCCGGTCGCCGCGCGATCGAGGTCCGCCTTGCGAGTGACGACCGCGGCGTTCTTGCCCCCCATCTCCGCGATGCACGGCCGCGGCCATGGGCCCTGCGCGAACGTACGGTAGATGTCCATCCCGACCTCGTAGGAGCCCGTAAACGTCGCGCCGGCCACCCCGGGATGCCGCACGAGCGCATTGCCCGCGACCGCGCCGCTCCCCGTGACGTAGTTCAGCACCCCGTCCGGAAGTCCGGCGTCGCGGAACGCGTCCATCAGCAGCGCACCGCTCCACGAGGTGTCGCTCGCGACCTTGAAGACCACCGTGTTGCCCGCCACGAGCGCAGCGCCGATCGGGCCGCCCGCCAGAGCGAAGGGGAAATTGAACGGGGCGATCACGGCCCACACCCCGTAGGGCTTGAGCACCGTGCGATTTCGACTCACGAACCCTTCGAGCGGATCGTCGGGAAGCGTCTTGGCGTACCCGTCGTTCGCCTCCATCTGGTCGCAATACCAGTACACGAGATCGGCGGTCTCCTGGACCTCGCCGAGCGACTCCATCCGGTTCTTGCCGACCTCCAGGGCGACTGCGGCGCTGATGTCGTACACGCGCTCCTCGATCGTCCTCGCCGCGCGGCGCAACAGGGCGACGCGCTCGCGCCAGGGCATCCGCGACCAGTCGGGGAACGCCGCCTGCGCTGCCGCCACTGCGTCGGCGACGTCCTCCGTCGACGCGCTCGGAAATCGTCCGAGGAGCCAGCCGCGATCGATCGGGCTTCGCACCTCGAACGCCTCCCGCGCGGCGCGTGCCCGGCCGCCGACCCACATCGGCTGATCGCGCCCGAGCGAGGCCTTCACGCGCGCCAGCGCCGCCTCGAAGCTCGCGTGCAGCGCCTCCGGCGGGTTGAACATCGTGGAATAGGTGAGCTTGAATCCGGTCGTCATGGTGCCGTTCCTCCGGGTCGCATCGGACGGCGCGCTCGAGCGAGCCGCCACACCAGCAGCCGATTGTTCGCGGGCATCGCGTTGTCCTCGGCAAGCGCAAAGCCCTCGCCGGCCGCAACCGAGTCGACCCACTCGAAGTCGCGTATGCCGCTCGCCGCGTCGCGAGAGCGCAGCGACGCATCGAACCGCTCGTTCGATTCGGAAGTGTAGCGCCCCGCGTAGTTGAAGGGCCCGTAGAGCGCTAGATCGCCTCCGGCTGCGAGGGCGCGGGCGACGCGCGCGAACATCCTCTCGACCTCGGGCGCGCTCATGATGTGCGCCGTGTTCGCCGAGAACGCGGCGTCGAACTCGGCGACCGGCCACGGGTCGGCGTTCACGTCGAGGGCGATGGGGTCGCGGACGTTCGCGCACGCAGCGTCCGCCACCCACGCCCGAATCCCGTCGAGATGGGCCGGGACGTCGCTCGGCTGCCAGACGAGCCAGGGCATGCGTGCGCCGAACGCCACGGCGTGCTGGCCCGTTCCGCTCCCGATCTCCAGAACGCGCCGTCGGTCTGCGAATACGCGCGCGAGGACGGCGAGGATGGGCTCGCGATTGCGCTCGCACGCCTCGGAAAACGGCTTTGGACGCAGGGACGCCGGCATCGCGGCGCCCTTCAGAAGCAGAGGCGCAGGTTCTCGAGCGAGAGGAGCATCGAGGGGTTGAGATAGGCCATGAACCCCGCCAGCACGACCGCCGCCAGAACGGCCACGCCGATCGCCTTGGCGATCGCGCGGCGTCGTGCCGGCCTGCGGATCGGTTCAGCGGCGGGTCCGGCCGCCGGCGCGGAATAGTTCACGGCTCGCACCTGCTTGCCTCGAGAATGCCCCGATTTTAGCGGAATCACCTCGGTGGCGGCGCGGGACCTATCCCATAATCCCGCGCGCATCGAATCCCCTCCCGGAGGGCCGCATGGCCGCGCTCGTGATCCTCGTCGCCACCCTTGCCGTCGTCGCCGTCTACGGCATCATGGTCTACAACGGCCTCGTCGGCGTGAAGCACGCGGTAGCGCGCGCGTGGTCGAACATCGACGTGCTGCTCAAGCAGCGCCACGACGAGATCCCCAAGCTCGTCGAGACGGCAAAGCAGTACAAGCAGTTCGAGCAGGAGACGCTCGAGAAGGTCGTGCGCGCACGCGGCCTGGTGCAGGCCGCGAGGGAGAAACAGGACATCGGCGCGCTCGGCCCCGCGGAGTCGATGCTCCGCACGAGTCTCGGCGCGCTGTTCGCCGTCGCGGAATCCTACCCCGAGCTGAAAGCGAACGAGAGCTTCATGCAGTTGCAGAACCGCATCAGCCAGCTCGAGAACGCGATCGCCGACCGCCGCGAGCTCTACAACGAGGCGGTGAACGTCAACAACGTGCGCGTCGAGCAGTTCCCGGATGCGATCGTCGCGCGCATGTTCGGCTTCGGGCCGGCGAAGCTCCTCGAGTTCGACGCCGTCGAAAAGACAGACGTCGACGTGAAGGCGCTGTTCGGCCGATAGCGGCCGGCGCCTGCCGCGGATGGTGGTGCAGCTGCGGCGCCGGTACGCCGCCCTCCTGACCTCTGGCACGCAGCTCGCGCTCCTCGTCGTCGGGTTGCATCTCGGCGAGCCCGCGGCCTGGGCCTTCATCTTCGCCGCCGTGGCAGCGCTCAGCTTCGCCGCCTGGATCGGCGCCTATCGCCGCTGGCGTGCGATCGCGGACACGCCGACCTCGCAGATCGCATCGGCCGCGCAGGGATACGCGGAACTCGCGGGTCGCGCGGAGAACCGGCCGGGCATCCGCGTGCTGGCGCGCCTGTCGACCCTGCCCTGCTGCTGGTATCGATACCGCGTGCAAGAACGGCGCAGCGACCGCAAGGGCTGGACCACCATCGAGGAAGGCGAGAGCGAGGAGCCCTTCGTCCTGCGCGACGAGACCGGCGCCTGCGTGGTGGATCCGGAAGGCGCCGAGGTGCTGCCGGCCGCATACGACACCTGGACCCGGGGAGATCGCCGCTACACCGAATGGCTCGTGCGCGAGGGCGATCCGCTGTACGCGCTCGGAGAGTTCGCAACGCTAGGCGGAGCGGGCGCGGCGCTCGACCGCGGACGCGATGTCGGCGCGCTGCTCGCCGACTGGAAGCACGACCGGCCGCAGCTCCTTGCGCGGTTCGATCTCGACCGCGACGGCGAACTGTCGTTCAGGGAGTGGGCGCTCGCGCGCGCGCAGGCGAAGCGCGAGATCGACCGGACCCATGCCGAAGAGCGCGCCCTGCCTGGCGTCGACTGCCTCCGCAGGCCGGCCGACGGCCGCCTTTTCCTGCTTTCCAACCTGGATCCCGACAAGCTGAACCGCAAGTACTACGGGTGGGCGTGGATCCACCTCGCCGTCTTCTTCGGCGCGATGATCGGCGCGCTCGTCGCTCTCGGAATCGACTGACTCAGCGCGCGCCGAGATAGCGCGCAACCCGCTCCGCGCTGCCGTATGCCGACTTGATGCAGTCGCCGACGGAAATGCCGCCGCGCCAGTTGGCACAGAAGAAGAGCCCCGTCTGCGTCTCCGAGAGCCGCTCGACGCGCGCGACGCGGTCGAGATGTCCGAGGTTGTACTGCGGGATCGCGCGCGCCCAGCGGCTTACACGCACCGCCATGGGGTCGCCCTTCGCGCCGACCAGCTGTGCCAGCTCGTCCTTCACGGTCGCGACAAGGGCCGCGTCGTCCTGCAGCGCCATCTCGGGCTGGCGCGTGCCGCCGACGAACGTCGTGAGCACGACGCGATCCTCGGGCGCGCGGTTTGCGAACAGCGTGCTCGAGAAAATCGTTCCCAGGATGCGGCGCTTCTCCTTCTCGGGCACGAGAAACCCGAATCCGTCCAGCGGATGCGCCACGCGGGCGCGGTCGAACACGATCACCACCGATGCGACCGGCGGGTACGGGATCGCGCGCAGCGCGTCCGCGGCGTCCTGCGAGTGCGGCGCGATCAGGGAGGCGGTCGGATCGGCGGGCATCGACAGCACGAGCGCGCGCGACCGGACCTCCGCCGCACCGCCGCCGCCTTCGACCGAGACGACGAACGTTCCATCCGTCTCGCGGCGATACGCAACGACGCGGGAGCCCGTGTCGACCGCAGGCAGGCGCCGGGCGATGGCGTCGGTCAGACTCTGCATGCCTTCGCGAAACGACATCATCGCAGCCGTCTGCTTCGACTTCTCCGGGTTGCGCTTTCGCTCGCGCGCGCCGAGGATCGCGCCGCGGATCAGGCTCCCGTAGTTCGCTTCGAGGTCGGCGAGCCGGGGAAAGGCCGCCTTCACGCTCAGGCGCTCGGGGTCGCCCGCGTACACGCCAGCCACGAACGGGTTGATCGCGTAGTCGAGGAATTCCGGTCCGAGGCGCCGGCGGACGAAGCTTGCAACCGTCTCCTCGGCGTCACCGGCGTAGCGCGCCACGAACGGCTCGCGCAGGAGCGCGAGCTTCGTCCCCGCCGAGAAAAGCGGCGTCGAGAAGAACGCGCCGGGGGATGTCGGCACCGGGACGAGCCGGCCGCCGCGCAGGATGAAGCGCTTCTTGGCCGCCGCGTTGGCCTCGACGCGCTCGCCGCCGAGCCCCACTTCGCCGACGAGCCTGGCGATCAACGGCGAGGTTTCGAGCATCGAATTGGGCCCGGCCTCGACCAGTGCACCCGCCTCCCGCGTCGTGCCGATCGCGCCGCCCGGGCGGGACCCCGCTTCCAACACCCGGACGCGATAGCCGGCGCGGTGGAGCTCCCATGCGGTGGTGAGCCCCGAAATGCCGGCGCCCGCGACGATCGCATCGAGCCTTTCTGTTCCGTTCATGTTTGCGTCACTCAACCTCGATCGCCGCGCGCCGCGCGCGGTTTGCCGCAGACGACTCGCGTAGAATGCGCGCTCTCGCGCCCCGGTAGCTCAGTGGATAGAGCAGCCCCCTCCTAAGGGGCAGGTCGGACGTTCGATTCGTCTCCGGGGCGCCAGCGGCGCGGCCCATCCCGCCGAACACCCGAACGGCCCCGAGTCTAGCGGACCCCGCCCCGGCCGCACTTGATCTGGATCGAAGGTCGCGGCCGCCGATCAGACGGCGTCGGGCTGCTTCGCCGGCTGCGTGCTCTCGAACGCGGCGAGCTTCATGCACTGGCCGAAGACGCGCATCACCGTCGGATACGATGCAAGATCGCACTCGAATCGCTTCGCGTTGAAGATCTGCGGCACGAGGCAGCAGTCGGCGAGAGTCACCATGTCGCCGAACGCATAGAGCCCCGCGCGCCCCGCCGCCACGAGGTAGCGCTCGAGCGATCCGAGCCCGGCGGCGATCCAGTGCCGGTACCACGCGTTCACGCCATCGTCGTCGAGCCGATAGGCGGCGCGGATGTGCTTGAGGGTCCGCAGATTGTTCAATGGATGGATCTCGCAGGCGACGATCTGCGCCACTGCCCGCACGTACGCCCGATCGAGCGGAGCGGGCGGCATGATCGGCGGCTCGGGGTAGGCCTCGTCGAGATACTCCATGATCGCGAGCGACTGCACCAAAACGTGTCCGCCGTCGTCCAGGCTCGGCACGAGCGCCTGCGGGTTGACGGCACGGTAGGCGTCCGACTGATGCTCGGCCTTGGGCAGGTTCACGAATACGGACTCGTGCGCGAGCCCTTTGAGCGCAAGCGCGATGCGAACCCGGTACGAGGCCGACGAGCGGAAGTAGGTGTAGAGCTTCATGGCGGGCGCCCGCTGCGGTTCGGGAGGCGCGGAGTCTAGCATCGCGTCCGGCCTTGTTCCCCTCGGGACCTTCTGAAAGAATGCGGTCCTCTCGCGGAGGACGCCAGCGATGTTTCCGGGCAAGGGCTACAACGAGGTCAAGGTCGGCGATTCGTTCTCGTCGGGTCTCACGGTCACCGAGACGCACCTGGTGATGGCCGCGGGCCTCTTCGGCGATTTCAATCCGCTGCACGTGGACGAACAGCATGCGCGCGGCTCGCGCTTCGGCGGACGCATCCTGCACGGGCCGTTCACGAGCGCGCTGGTCTCGGCGCCCGTGGGCATGTTCTTTCACACGACGGCGATCGCCTATGTGGAGCACTGCTGCCACTTCAAGGCGCCGGTGCGCCCGGGCGACACGTTGACCACCACCTGGACGATCACCGACCGCAAGGACAAGCCCAAGCACGGCGGCGGGCTCGTGATCCTGACAGGCGTGTGCCGCAATCAGGAAGGCACGGTCGTCGCCGAAGCAGACGGCAAGATCCTCGTCAAGAACCTCTGACGCCGCGAGACTCAGCGGCGCTTTCGCGCGCGGTCGAACCGGACTTTCATCGCGAGGATCGCTCCGGCCAGTACGAGCGTGACGGCGTTCGCCAAGATGACGGGCAGCGCTCCGATCAGGAGCCCGTAGACGAGCCACAGCGCGACGCCCGCCGTGAAGATCGCGAACGAGGCGAGCGAGAGATCGCGGGCGGACCGGGTGCGCCACACCCGGATCACCTGCGGCACGAACGCGAGCGTCGTGAGCGCACCCGCGAAGAGCCCGAGGGCGTCCGCGGCGTTCACAGCGCGTCGCTTCGCTCGGCCTTCACGACCGCGCGACGGACATGCCGCACCCCGAGCGCTGCGATGACGGCGACCACGGGAATCGCGGCACCCATCGCGATGTCCGGGTCGAGGGCGATGCCCCAGGCCTTGAGCGCCTTCGCGCCGTATCCCACCAGGCCGACCACGTAGTAGGTGATCGCCGCCACCGAGAGCCCCTCGACCGTCTCCTGCAGCCGCAGCTGCAGCTTCGCGCGCCGGTCCATCGAGGCAAGCAGTTGCTGGTTCTGGCGCTCGCGCGCGACGTCGACGCGTGTCGAGAGGAGCCGGCTCGCCCGGGCAACCCGTTCCGAAAGTTCGAGCTCGCGGCGGCCGACCGATTCGATGGTCGCCAGGGCGGGCGCAAGCCGGCGCTTCATGAACTCTTCGATCGTCTGCGTGCCGGGCAGGCGTCGCTCGCGAAGCTCCGCGATGCGCCGCTCGACGATGTCGTAATAGGCACGCGCCGCGCCGAAGCGATAGCGGGAAGAGGCGATCAGCCGCTCGCCCCGGGCTGCGAGCCGCGTGAGCTCGTCGAGCAGCTTCTCGTCGCTGTCCACGGGCTCCGCCAGCGTCGCCGTCAGTTCCGCGAGCCGCCGCTCGAGGGCCGCGAGCTCCGGGCCCGCGTCGCGCGAGATCGGCAGCGCAAGCAGCGCCAGCACGCGATATGTCTCGATCTCGAACAAACGCTGAAGCATGCGGCCCGCCTGGCGGCGCGACAGCCCCCGATCCACGACCAGGAACCGGCTCGTCCCGTCGGCGTGCACGCGAAAATCAGTGAACGCGACCCCCGCGCCGTCGCCGATCTCGGCGCCCACGACGGTGTTGCCCGCGAACAGCGCGGCGATCCCCGCAGGGGGCGGCAGCGGCCAGTCGCGCGACATCAGGGCGGCGTGGGCCGCGACGAGCGTCCGGCCCGGAATCGCGCCGAGCCACTCCGATGGCGCCGACGCCGACGCGGGCAGTGCGAACGGCTCGCCCGCGTCGCCGCACGCGAACACGGTGTAGGTGGTGAATTCGCTGTGCCGCTCCCAGCGCAGACGGAACGGACCGCAATCGACGCTGAAGTGGATCGCCTCCGCCGATGGCGCGTCCACGCCGTAACGCTCGCAAAGGGCAAGGACATGCGCGCGCTCGCGCGCACGCTCGTCCGGCTCGACCATCACGGCGAGGTAGAACGCTCGTTCGGGCGGCTCGAGTGCCTCATACGGCCGTGCGTGCACTTCGTTGGTCAGAACGAAGCGCGCCGCGTGATTCTCCGGCAGGCGCATCAGCCTGCTCCCGTCGCAAAATCCCGGCCCGCCGCCCCGATGCTGCCGCGGAGATCCGGCGACCCTCCGCGTGCAGCGCAATCCATCACTGTCCGCCTCCCTTGCGCTTGACTTCCAGCTCCCGCAGCACGCGGCGCTGCACCTTGCCGGTGGTCGTCATCGGCAGCGCCTCGATGAATTCGATCTCCTTCGGATACTCGTATGGCGCGAGGCGGCCGCGCACATGCGCCCGGATCTCGTCTTCGAGCGCCGTGCTCGGCACGTGGCCCGGCGTGAGCACGATGAACGCCTTCACCACTGCGCCGCGCTCCGGGTCCGGGCTCGGCACGACCGCCGCATTCGCGACCGCGGCATGCTTCACGAGGCAGTTCTCGATCTCCGCGGGCCCGATGCGGTAGCCTGCGGCCTTGAACACGTCGTCCGCGCGCCCCTGATACCAGAGGTAACCGTCCGCGTCGCGCGTCGCGAGATCGCCCGTCCGGCACCAGTCGCCGGTGAACTTCGCGCGCGTCGCCTTCTCGTTCTTCCAGTAGCCGGTGAAGAACACGGCATCGGCGTCGCCGTGGAGATCGCGGCGGTTCACGGCGACTTCGCCGATCTCGCCGGCCGGCAGCTCGACGCCCTCGTCGTCGATGACGGCGACGCGATGCCCGGGATACGGACGACCCATCGAACCCGGCTTGGCAGGCCAAAGCGTCTGCGAGTTGCCGACGATGTAGTTCATCTCCGTCTGCCCGAACATCTCGTTCACGACGACGCCCAGTTCCTCGCGCGCCCACGCGAAAACCGTCTCCCCGACCGCTTCTCCCGCGCTCATGATCGAGCGCAGCGCGAGGTCGTAGCGGGTGCGCGGCTTCGCGACCGCCTTCATCATCATTTTGAGCGCAGTCGGGAAAAGGAACGTGTTTCGTACGCCGTACTTCTCCATGAGGCCGAACGCCCGCTCCGCGTCGAACCGTCCCCGGAAGCCGACGATCGGGTAGCCGAAATACATCGTCGGCAGGAGAGCGTCCATGAGCCCGCCGGTCCACGCCCAGTCGGCAGGAGACCAGAACAGATCGCCCGGCCGCGGGAACTCGTCGTGCGAATAGACGAACCCCGGCATGTTGCCGATCATCGCGCGGTGCGGCACGAGCGCGCCCTTCGGCGGCCCGGTCGTGCCGCTCGTGTAGATCAGGACCGCCGGATCCTCGGCGAGCGTGTCGACCGGGGCGAAGCGTCGGGACGCCTTCGCGAGCAGGCTGTCCCACTCGAGTACGCCCGACTCCCGCGCGCCCGCGACGCCGATGACGTGCTGGAGGTCCGGGAGCCGGTCGCGGATCGGAAGGAGGTTCGGCAGCGAAGCCGGATCGGCGATCGCCACCACGGCATCGCTGTTCGCGAGGCGATACTCGAGCGCGTCCGGGCCGAAAAGGATCGACAGCGGCATCGCCACCGCGCCCATCTGATAGCAGGCCACGTGCGCCACGACCGTCTCGGGACGCTGCGGGAGCAGGATTGCCACGCGGTCACCTCGCTCGACCCCCAGCGCAACGAGCGCATTCGCGAGGCGATTCGCCTGCTGCTGGATGTCCCAGTAGGTGTATGCCCCTGTCGCGCCCGATTCGTCTTCCCAGTAGAGGCAGAAGCGATGCCGCTCGGCCGCCCACCGGCCGCAGCACGCGGCGGCGATGTTGAATCGCTCCGGGACCTCCCACCGGAACGCGCGGTAGATCTCCTCGTAGCGGTCGGTCATCGCCCTTCTCCCGTCGCGGTTCGCGTCTGCGCTCGCGCCGCTCAAGTCGGCCACGCGGCCGCGAACAGCCGCGGCAGGATGTCGCCGCTCGCACCGCGAAGGCTGTAGGTCACCGCACCCGAGATGCGTGTGGGATCCTTGTTCACCTCGATCACGGTCGCGCCGGCGTCGCGCGCCGTGAGCGGGAGCTGCGCGGCGGGGTAGACCGCGGCCGACGTGCCGACGCAGAAGAACACGTCGCAGTCGTGCGCCGCTCTCTCGGCCTGCTCGAGCGCAGGCGCGGGCAGCATTTCGCCGAACCACACCACGTCGGGCCGAAGATACGCACCGCACCGCGGGCAGCGCGGCGGCACGTCGCCGACGTCCTGCCAGTCGTCGACGAGCCGGTTCTCGCGCACGCACCTGCTGCGGTGGATGTTGCCGTGCAGCTCGATCACGTCGGAACTGCCCGCCCGCTGGTGCAGGCCGTCCACGTTCTGGGTGACGAGCGTGAGGCGCGGCACCAGCCTCGCCAGCCGCGCGATCGCCGCATGCCCCGGGTTCGGCGCCGCCCGCGCCACGACGTCGCGGCGCCATGCGTACCACTCCCACACGAGCTTCGGGTCGCGATCGAACGCTTCGGACGTGGCGAGTTCCTCGGGGCGGAATCGCGACCAGAGCCCGGTCTGCGCGTCGCGGAAGGTCGGGATCCCGCTTTCGGCCGACACGCCCGCGCCGGTGAGGACGGCCACGTGCCGCGCGTTGCGAAGCGTGACGAGCAATGCGGAATCGAACTCGCGAATCATGGATAGCGGAGCGGTGCGCAGGTCGCGTGCAATAATTCTACAGGTTGGCTCCTCGAGCTCGGCGTCGGTCGAGCCCGCTCGCGCCGGGGCGCGGCGCGCAGTGACCGGGGAGCCTGTCGTCCGGTGGTGCTCGACCCGGGAGGGAGCTGCAATGCGTCTCGCCGCAGTCGCGTTCGATGCCTATGGGACGCTCTTCGACGTGCATTCGGTCGTGCGCCTCTGCGACGCGCTATGGCCCGGCAAGGGCGCGGCGGTGTCGCAAGCCTGGCGCACCAAGCAGCTCGAGTACACCTGGCTGCGGACGCTCATGGGCCGTTACGCCGACTTCGCGAGCGTCACCGAAGACGCGCTGCGCTACGCGTGCGCGAGCCTCGGGCTTGCACTCGACGCGGGGCGGGTGTCGCAACTCATGGAGGCGTACCGGCGGCTCGCGCTGTTTCCGGACGTCGCCGCGACGCTCGAGCGTCTGCGCGGCCTGCGCCTCGCCATCCTTTCGAACGGCTCTCCGTCCATGCTCGATCCGCTGGTCGCCCACTCCGGCCTCGACGCGAGCATCGGCGACGTGCTCTCGGTCGACGCAGTGAAGACGTACAAGCCCTCGCCGATCGTGTATCAGCTCGCGGTCGACCGGCTCGCCATGCCGGCGTCATCGATCGGATTCGTATCGTCGAACGGCTGGGATGCGTGCGGGGCCAAGGCGTTCGGGTTCACCGTGTTCTGGATCAACCGGACCGGCGCCCCGGTCGACGCGCTCGGGGTTGCCCCCGATCACGTCATCGACTCGCTCGCCCGGTTGCCCGATCTGATCGGTGAGTGAGCCGCGAACTTCCGCGCTCGCCTAGGGCGGCGCGGCGCGCACACGCTCGCGCAGAGGGGCCAGAGCCTCGGTGGTCGCCGGCGGCGTTTCGGCAACGATCCGTTCGAGGCTCGCGCGCGCGCGGGGCAGGGTCGCCAGGGCGTGATCGGTCAGCCGCGTGGCGGCGTCGCGCTCCCCCGCGATCGCGAGGGCCGCGGCATGGCGTGCGACGGCCTCGGCATCGGGCGCCCGGCGCAGCACCCGTGTCCCCATGGCTGGCATGTCGGGTTCACCGGGCGCGCGCGCCCGATGGAGCCACGGCTCCGCGTATGGCGCGAGCGACCCGCGGCTCAAGCGCGCGAGCGAGTCCGCGGCCGCCACGACCTCGCCCGGCGGCGCAAGCGTGTCGCCCTTCGCGATGCGAAATACCTGCTCGAACCGCAGGTAGTCGCTCAGGGTCACGGCAAGCAGAGCTGCGAGCGTCGTGATGCCGGCCACCGCCGCGGCCCGCACCGGCCTCGTCGGCAAGGTGGCCGTGGCGGTCGGCAGGAGCCCCGCCACGAGCGCCGTCAGCGCGAGCACGTGGGCGTACCAGAGCGGGTACTCGAGCATTGCGTGGATGCCGACGACGCCCGCGACTGCAGCCACCCACCAGACGACAGGGACGCCGGTCCCGCGCAGTCCCCGAAGCGCACCCCACCACCAGCGGCCAGCGCCTGCCAGCGCGATCGCGCCCGCGACGATGCCGCCCTCGGCGAGAACGTGCAGGATCGCGTTGTGCGGCGAGCTCCAGATCGCCTCGTACGTCGCCATGACCCTCGGCAGCCCGCGCTCGAACGCCGCGCCGGCGAACTCGCCCCAACCGACACCGAGCCACGGCGAGCCCGCGAAAAGGCCGAGCGCGAGCGCCCACGCGGCAGGCCGGCTCTCGCTGGCGAGCACGGCCGGGGCGACGAGCCGGCCGAGCGCGGACATGTAGCGCCCCGAGATCCCGAGGGCCTCGTGCACCACCGGCAGCGCAAGCATGGCGCCGAGTGTCGCTACGGCGAGGAAAAGCGTCGCCCGGCGCACCCGGTGCGCGGTGCTCTCGTCGCGCCTGCCAGTGATCCAGGCGGCTGCGAGCAGCCAGATCGAAAAGAGCAACCCGCTGCGCGACTGCGCGTACGCGCTGCCCATTACGAGCAGCATCCCGAGGAGCGCCGCCGCGGCGGCGTGTAGGCGCCGCCTGGCGAAGAGATACACGAGGGACGCCTCGCCCAGCGCGAGGTACATCGCGAAAACGTTGGCCTGCGCGACATGGCCGACGGAGCGGGGCCCCGACGGCGTCGCGACGATGCCGTCGAGGGCCGCGGGAACGCCGTAGAACTGAACGATGCCGATGAGCGCGTTGAGCGACGCGCCGGCGAGAACGAAGGCGGCGAGCACGTCGGCTGTGCCCTCCGCGCCCGCGGTGTCGCGAAGCCACGCCCCGAGCGACACGAGCGCCCCCGCGAAGAGCAGAAACACGACGGCCGCCGCCGGAAGCTGCCAATACGCGGGCGATCGCAACGCGGCCTGCACGCAAAGCCAGGCCGCGAACGCGGCGAGCCAGAGGGCGAGCTCCGGGACTCGAGTGGCCCGGCCGCGCATGTCCGCGGCGCCCGCCGCGAGCGCGACGCAACCGAGCGCGATCGCGAGCCATTCGTCGTAGAAGCTGCGCACCGGCAACCGGTGCTCGGGCAGCAGGAACGGCAGCGTGATCATTGCGCCGGCGGCGAGCAGCGCCACACGCGACGCGGCGCCCGCTCGACCTGTGCCCGACAGCGGCGCGCTCAACGCGTCGCGCCCTGCCAGCGCCGGACTTCCGCGGGGAACCGCCGCGCGAGATCGTCGTCGCCGAGCGCGAGGCGCGCCGTGACGCGGTCGCAGTACGCGCGCTGTTTCCCGGCCGGCCAGCCCGCGAACCATTCCGCCATGCCGGCGCCGATCGACTGCAGTTCCCGGTCGAACGACACCTTCGCCGCAGCGAGTTCCGCGGGCGTCGCGCCGCGCTCCGCCACGGCCGCCCACATGCGACTCTCGACCGTCGCGGCGACCGAGTCGTTGCGCCACCGCCAGCCGAGCAAGGCGGGCCCGATCTCGCCGGCGAGTTCCGGGAACATGGCGATGCACTGTTCGGCGAGAACGACCGTTCCAAGATGTCCGCCAACGACGCGGCCCGCCTCGCCATACGGCGGCGCCGGCTTCGGCACGGGCGCCCTGGACGCGCACCCGGCAGCGAGCATCAACGCGACGACCATGGCGCAGCGCACGGGCCTGCGCCTCTCAGTTGAGCTGGACGCGCGTGCCCCAGGGCACGGGCGCGTTTCCGGTCACGATCCAGAGCACCGGATAGTCGGGCTCGCGGTCGGGAAACTCGCCCTGCGCGTCGGTGAAATAGACGAGCGCGTCGGGCCGCACCGGCTCGCGATCGGCCCAGTCGAACACGGGCGTGAACCGCGTCCCGCCGCCGCCGACGAGACCCGGTGGAAGCGCGATCGCCTCCCACGGCTCGAAGCGCAGCGGCGACTCGCGCGACAGCGCCGCGTCGCAGAAGAGGAGCGCGACCCGCGCGCGGATCCGTCCCTTCAATGCGTCGACCTCGTCGGCAAACTCGGCGAGGACCTTGCGGTCGATCGATCCGCTGGTATCGAGCGCGACGACCAGGTTCGCCTCGCGTCCCGCGAGTCCCGGCAGGACTGCCTCGCCCTCGCGCCGGGACGGTTTCGCGAAGCTGTAGTCCTCGCGCGCGAGCGCGACGAGGAACCGCTCGAGCAGGGCGCGCCACGGAAGGCGCGGTTGCGCGAATCGCCCGAGCAGCTCGTGCCATTGGCCGGGCAGGCGCCCAGCCTGGGCCGCCTCGTTGGCTGCGGCCGCCAGCCGATCCTTCCAGGCGTCGGCGAGTGTCGCTGTCGGCGCTCGCGTTGCGAGCTCGTCGAATCCGTCGCGATGTGCTTCGAGGAATGCGCTGTCCGCAAGCTGCGCGCCCGACGTACGTCCGGCCTCGGGCTGATCGAGCGCGACGGCACGCCCGCCGAACCAGTGATCGTCGAGCGGCAGCGCGGGCGACTCGTCGGACACGAGCGGATAGACCTCCTCGGCGGCGAGCCCGCGGAATCGCGCGTCGAGCGCCGCATCCGCCGGAGCGCGCATTCCGTCGTCGACCAGGAGCTGGTTCACCGAGTAATCGCAGGCGAGATCCCATCGCTCGCGAATGCGATGGCGGCCGCGCGCGAAATGCCCCAGCGCGCAATGGAGGGCTTCGTGGGCGAGCAGGAACTGGGTCTCGGCGAGGTCGAGCCGCGCCACGTAATCGGGGTTGAAGTAGATCGCACGGGCATCGGTCGCCATGGAGCGCGTCCGGCGGCTCGGCACGAGATCGAGATGGAGCACCAGCGCGCCCACGAACGGCCGCTCCATCACGAGCCGGGCGCGCGCCGAGTGCAGCTTGCGCGTGACCGGGTCGGACGTCACCGGGCGGCGACCGCTAGGCGCGGTCGTAGGAGAGCAGATCGCCGAGCTCTTCGGCCCACTCGGCAAACTGCGGCACGTCGTAGAGCGGGCGGCCGATCGACCGCGCGAGGTCGGCGACGAGCATCACGCCGAGCTCGCGCTGCCGGAAGCGGCGCGCGTAGCCGAGCACGTTCGCCGTCGCCGTCTCCTGCTCCGGGCGCGGGAGCCGCGTCACGTGGCGCACGAGCGCGGCGGCCAGCGCGTACTGCAACTCGACGCCTGCGGGGACGTCGGCAACGCGGCCCGCGGCGACGGCCGCGATGTCGGGCAGCCGATCGACGTGGTCGATGTAGGCCCGCGCGGCGAGGCCCGCGGCCGTACCCACCGACCCCTTCAGGCTCTCGGCGAGGAGCGCGCTGTCATGACCGAACTTCCCGAGTGCGCGGCTCGCGAACTCCCACGATCGCGGCGAGGGAAACGCCGGGCCCGAGCGGTTCGGGTCGAAATCGAAGAGAAGATCGGGCCGGAAGCGCAGGAAACCGACCAGGCGCGGATCGATGCCGTGCGCGTGCGCCCAGGCTACCCAGTCGTCGAGGTCGGCCTCGATCTCGTAGTGCGCGAACCGGTTCGCGAGCGGCGCGGGCATGGTGTAAGTCACGCCGCGATCGCCGTGCCGATTGCCGGCCGCGAAAATCGCCCAGCCGTCGGGCACACGGTATTCGCCGAGGCGCCGGTCGAGGATCAGCTGATAGGCGGCGGCGGTGACGGTCGGCACCGCCGAAGTGATTTCGTCGAGGAACAGGATTCCGCGCTGCCCGTGCCGAGACGCGTCCGGCAACAGGGCCGGCGGCGCCCAGACGACATGACGCCCCTCGCGGAAAGGAATTCCCCGCAGATCGGTGGGTTCCATCTGCGCGAGCCGCAGATCGACGATCGGCACCCTGTGGCGGGTCGCGATCGCCCCGACGATCTGGCTCTTGCCGACGCCCGGAGGTCCCCACACCATGACGGGCGTGTGGTTTCCTGCGGCAGCAGCGACGAACTCGCGCTCGAGGACGGCTTGAAGCTGGGACGGACGCATCGGCGCGGCGCGCTCGCGTGAGAGTGGCTCGGTTATCATAGCATTCGCCCTACCCGCCTCTTCCCGATGAAGTTCTGCTCCAACTGCGGCGCCCCGGTCGCGCTCAAGGTGCCCCCCGGCGACAACCTCGAGCGGCACGTCTGCGACGCCTGCAGCACCATCCACTACTCGAATCCGAAGATGGTGCTCGGGTGCATCCCCGAGTGGGAGGATCGCGTCCTGCTCTGCCGCCGCGCGATCGAGCCGCGCCACGGCAAGTGGACCCTGCCGGCGGGCTTCATGGAGAACGGCGAGACCACCGCCGAGGCGGCGATGCGCGAGACGCTGGAGGAGGCGGGCGCGCGCGTTGAACTCGGCGAGCTCTATACGGTGCTCTCCGTGCGCCACGTGAACCAGGTGCACATGTTCTATCGCGCGCGGCTGCTCGATCTCGACTTCGCGCCCGGAACCGAGAGCCTCGAGGTCGGTCTGTTCCGTGAGGACGAGATCCCGTGGCCGGAACTCGCCTTCCGCACCATCAGCGCCACCCTGCGCCACTACTACGAGGACCGGCGCGGCGGCACGTTCCGTCTGCACGCCGGCGACATCCCGCCGTTGCGCTGACCTCGCGCCGCGACCGGGCGGTGCGTTTGACAGCCTGATGGTGCTTGGCTAGCCTCTGGCGCGTCGTCGCAAAACGGAGCGGAGCATGGAGCGTCGGGAGTTCATCAAGGCGTGTGCGTTGACCTGCATGGGTGCGAGCGTCCCGGCGTTCGCACAGGGGACCGCGGCGCCCCGCAGCTACACGCGCGCGCGACTCGTCGACGCTGCCGGAAAGCCGATCAGCGCAAAATCGATCCCGCCGAACCGGAACTTCATCTTCCACTATCCGTATGCGTCGACGCCCTGCTTTCTCGTGAATCTCGGCCAGCCGGCGCGACCGGCATCGGCCCTCAAGACCGCCGACGCGAAAACCTACGACTGGCCAGGCGGCGCGGGGCCCGCGCAGTCGATCGTCGCGTACTCGGCGATCTGCGCGCACAAGCTCACGTATCCCACGAAGGACATCAGCTTCATCGCATATCGGGGCGAGGCGACCCCGACCTCGAAGTTCAGGCAGGTCATCCACTGCTGCTCGGAGCACAGCCAGTACGACGCCGGAAACGGCGCACGCGTGCTCGCCGGTCCGGCGCCTCAGCCGCTCGCTGCGATCCTCCTCGAGTACGAACCCGCCTCCGACGAACTTTTCGCAGTCGGCACGCTCGGCGGCGAGATGTTCAACGACTTCTTCGAGAAGTTCGAGTTCAAGCTCGCAATGGAACACAGCGGGCGCGTCCGCACGGCCGTGGGCGGCGAGGCGGTGGTGCGCGAACTCGACCAGTATTGCCGCCAGCAGGTGAGGTGCTGAGGGACGGGATTCGGGATTCAGGATTCGGGATTCTGGATTCTGGATTCTGGATTCAGGATCCAGGATTCGGGATTCGGGATTCGCGATGCGGGCGCCGGGATTCGGGATGCGATCCGTCCTGCACGGTTCCGCGGTCCCTGATCCTTGATCCCCGATCCGCTCCATGATTCCTTGGCTCGACCGGGATGCGCCGTTTCCGCCGATCGAGAAGGCGCTCGTACGCCCGAACGGTCTTCTCGCGGCAGGCGGCGATCTCTCCCCGGAACGCCTGCTCGATGCCTACCGGCACGGTATCTTCCCGTGGTTCTCGGAGGGTGAGCCCGTTCTCTGGTGGAGCCCCGACCCGCGCATGGTGCTCGTGCCGAGCGCGGTCCGGGTGACGCGCTCGCTCGCGAAGACGCTGCGCAACCGGGAGTACGAGGTGCGGCTCGACACCGCGTTTCCGGCCGTGATCTCCGGGTGCGCTGCCCCCCGGCCGGATCAGGCCGGGACCTGGATCACCCCGGAGATGCGTGCGGCCTACTTCCGCCTGCACGCACTGGGGTACGCTCACTCCGTGGAAACCTGGATCGACGGCGCTCTCGCGGGCGGGCTCTACGGAGTCGCGGTGGGACGCGTGTTCTTCGGCGAGTCGATGTTCTCCCGCGCGCGCGATGCCTCCAAGATCGCCTTCGTGCACCTCGCCCGCTTTCTCGCCGGCCGGGGGTTCGAACTGGTCGACTGCCAGATGCACACGGCGCACCTCGAATCGCTCGGCGCGCGGGAGATTCCCCGGGCCGACTTCGCCCGGCGGGTCGCAGAGTTGGTAGACTACCCCGAGCCGCCAGGCAGGTGGCAAGGAGCATTCGGGCCGTCTCGATGTCGCAGCTGAACGACCTTCCGCACGCAGTACTGCAGTTCTACGTCACGGCCCCTTACCCCTGCAGCTACCTGCCGGGCAAGATGGCGCGGTCGCAGGTCGCAACGCCGAGCCACCTCATCGGCAACGAGCTCTACGGCGATTTGGTGCGACTCGGCTTCCGTCGCAGCGGCATCTTCACCTACCGGCCATACTGCGACGCTTGCCGCGCATGCGTACCGGTGCGCATTCCGGTCGCGGAGTTCGACTCGGCGCGCTACCAGCGCCGCGCGTGGAAGCGGCACGAGCATCTGCAGGCGTTGACGCTCGGGCTGCGCTTCCGCGTCGAACACTACGCGCTGTACCTGCGCTACCAGGCCGCGCGCCACGCCGGCGGCGGAATGGATCAGGACAGCCGCGACCAGTATTCGCACTTTCTGCTTCAGAGCCGGGTGAACACGCGGCTCGTGGAGTTCCGCGACGACGGCCGCCTCACGATGGTGAGCATCGTCGACTTCCTGTCCGACGGCCTGTCGTCGGTCTACACGTTCTTCGATCCCGACCTCCCGAGCGCGAGCCTCGGCACCTACAACATCCTCTGGCAGCTCGAGCACTGCCGCGCGCTCGGCCTCCCTTACCTCTATCTCGGCTACTGGATCCAGGACAGCCGCAAGATGGCCTACAAGGCGCGGTTCCGCCCGATCGAGGGACTGGTGAACGGCGTCTGGCGGCCGCTCGACGAGCGCGATCTCGAAGGCTGACGGCGTCGCGGCGCCGGGCCGCGCGCCCGCCGCTGATAAAATCCGCGACATGTTCTACGAGCTGGCGCGACCGTTTCTCTTTCATCTCGATCCGGAGGTCGCGCACGACCTCGCGCTGCCCGCTTTCAAGCGTTTCGGGCGCTTCGGCGCGGGCGCCCTCATCGGGCTACCGGGCAAACCCATCGCCGGCGCGCCCGTCGAGGCCATGGGGCTCACGTTCCCCAACGCGGTCGGGCTCGCCGCCGGGCTCGACAAGAACGGCGAGTTCATCGACGTGCTCGCGAAGTTCGGATTCGGCTTCATCGAAGTCGGCACGGTGACCCCGCGTCCCCAGCCCGGCAATCCCCGGCCGCGGCTCTTCCGCATCCCCGAGGCGCAGGCGCTCGTCAACCGGATGGGCTTCAACAACCACGGCGTCGACGCGTTCGTCGCGAACGTGAAGGCGGCGCGGTTCGACGGCGTGCTCGGCATCAATATCGGCAAGAATTTCGACACCCCGATCGAGCGTGCTGCCGACGACTACGTCGCCTGCCTCGACCGTGTCTATGCGCTGGCGAGCTACATCACGGTCAACATCTCGTCGCCCAACACCAAGAACCTGCGCACGCTGCAAGGAGGCGACGAACTCGGGCCGCTGCTCGCGCGCATCGCGCGTGCGCGCGACCGCCAGGCGCGCGCCACCCGGCGGCGCGTGCCGCTCGCAGTCAAGATCGCGCCGGACCTCGACGATGCGGCGATCGCGGCCATCGCGGGAACGCTCCTCGAGCACGAGGTCGACGCGGTGATCGCGACCAACACGACGCTTTCGCGCGACGGCGTCGCCGGACTCCGGCACGCCGACGAGCAAGGCGGGCTCTCCGGCGCCCCGCTGCGCGCGCGATCGACCGCCGTGATCTCGCGGCTCGCCAAGGCGCTCGGCGGAAAGCTCCCGGTGATCGGTGTCGGCGGCATCCTGTCGGCCGCCGACGCGCAGGAGAAGCTCGACGCAGGCGCGCGCCTCGTGCAGGTCTACACGGGACTCATCTACCGCGGCCCGGGCCTCGTGCGCGAGATCGTCGCTGCGCTCGCCAGGGAAACGCCGCGGGCGCGCAGGCGCAAAGCCCGCGCCTGAACGCGCGCGATGCGCAACGCCGCCGACATCGTGCCGAACTGGACCGGCGCTTCGAAGGCCGAGGAACCGCTCGCCGACGCGATCGACGCGATCCTGCCGCAGACGCAATGCACGCGTTGCGGCTACGAGGCGTGCCGGCCCTACGCGCAGGCGATCGCACGCGGCGACGCGGCCCTCAACCGCTGCCCGCCCGGCGGCAGTGCCGGCATCCGTGCGCTCGCGGAGCTGACCGGCCTGCCTCCCCTGCCGCTCGATCCGGCCTGCGGCGTCGAGCAGCCCAGGCGCCTCGCGGTCGTCGACGAGGCACGCTGCATCGGCTGCACCATCTGCATCCAGAAGTGCCCCGTCGATGCGATCGTCGGTGCCCCGAAACAGATGCACACCGTGATCGCCTCGCTTTGCACCGGCTGCGAGCTCTGCGTGGCGCCCTGCCCCGTCGACTGCATCGACCTGGTCGCCGCGAGCGACGCCGACAGCGACTGGACCGCCGCGCAGCGCGAGGCAAGCCGCAGCCGATTCGAGCGGCGAAACGCCCGCCTTGCCCGGGAAGCGGTGCGGCGCCTCTCGCACCGCGACGACGCCGCCGTCGCCAGCACCGGCGATGCACCGGCTGATCGCCTGGCCGTCGTTCGCGCCGCAGTCGGGCGAGCGCGCGCAAGGCGTGCCGCCCGCAAAGCCGCCGCTCGGGGCACCGGCGAGCCGGGAGACTTCGCGGAGCGTGCCGGATGAACCCGCAAAAGCGCGCAGAAATCTTCGCGCGGCTGGCGGCCGCGAACCCGAACCCGACCACGGAGCTCGCCTACACGACGCCGTACGAACTGCTGGTCGCAGTCGTGCTGTCCGCGCAGGCCACGGACAAGAGCGTGAACCTCGCGACGGCAAAGCTCTTCGCGGTGGCGCGTACGCCCGAGGCGATCGTCGCCCTCGGCGCCGCCGGACTCGAGCCGCACATCCGAACCATCGGACTGTGGCGAAACAAGGCAAAGAACATCGTCGAGGCGAGCCGCCTCCTCCTCGAGCGCCACGGCGGCGAAGTCCCGGCGAATCGCGCCGCGCTCGAAGCGCTTCCCGGCGTCGGGCGCAAGACCGCGAACGTGATTCTCAACACCGCTTTCGGGCAGTCGACGATGGCCGTCGACACGCACATCTTCCGCGTGGCGAACCGCACGAAGCTCGCGCCGGGCAGGACGCCGCTCGCCGTCGAGGCGGCTCTGGAGAAGGTGGTGCCCGAGCCCTATCGCAGGAACGCGCACCACTGGCTCATCCTGCACGGCCGGTACGTGTGCAAGGCGCGCAGGCCCGACTGTCCGGCGTGCCTCATCCGCGATCTGTGCGAGTACCGCCCGAAGACGAACGCCGGGGGTTGAAAATCCAGGCTCGCGGCTCGAGGATCGAGGGCCAGGTCCCGAACCTCGCACTCCGAACTCCGAACCCCGACTCCCGACTCCCGGACTCTGGATACCCGGCGCCCTCCCATGTTCAACCCCTCGCGCGAGCAGGTCCGGCAATTCTTCTTCGACGCGTGGCGGAAGTACCGCGCGCGCCAGCCGCTCGAGGGGCTCGAGACCGTGGCGGTGGAAATCGCGCTGCTGCACGCCGAGTATCACCCTCTGCTCGACGACCCGGCACGCTCCCTCGATGCCGACTACACGCCGGAACAGGGCGCGATGAATCCGTTCCTGCACATGAGCCTGCACATGGCGATCGAAGAGCAGCTGTCGATCGACCAGCCCCCGGGCATTCGCGCCGAGTTCGAGCGCGTGCTCGCGTCCCGCGGCGACCGCCATGCCGCGCTGCATGCCGTGCTCGATTGCCTCGGCGAAGTGGTGTGGCGAGCCCAGCGCGAGCGCGCGGCGCCCGATGCCGTGGCGTACCTGGAGTGCCTGCGTAGGCAGGCGTGAATGGCCCGGCGCGTGCGGGGCAGATGCCCAAAACGGCGAAGGGCCGCGCTGGGGCGGCCCTTCAGGCGGTTGCCGCGCGCGAAACGCGCTCAGCGCTTCGTGTAAAGCGATCCCTTCTGGGCGGCGTAATACGCGGCGAGATCCTCGATCTCTTTCGCGGTGAGCGGCTGCGCCTGACCGGCCATGACCGCGTTCTTGCGCGCGCCGGACTTGTACTCGTTCAGCGCCCGCGCGAGGTAGTCGTAGTACTGGCCCGCGAGGCGCGGGAACTCGGCACTGGTGGGCGTGTTCCCGTCCGGGCCGTGGCACGCGGCGCAGACGGACTTGGCCTTGGCCTCGCCAGCGGCGGCGTTGCCCTTGGCGAAGGCGGACGAAGTCGCAAGGCAAAGAACGGCGATGACGACGATCTTCTTCATGACGTTTCCCTATTTCGCCGTGCCGTAGTACGCGGCGAGGTCGGCCATGTCCTGCTCGGAGAGCTGCTTGGCGATGGCCTGCATCGTGGCGCTCGCGCGCTGGCCGGTCTTGTACTCCTCGAGCGCCTTGGCGATGTATGCGGGCGACTGACCCGCGATCTTCGGCACGTGATAGACGGCCGGGAACGCCATGCGGTACGTCTCGATGCCGTGGCAGCCCTGGCACATCGATACCTTCGCCTTCGCCGCCTCGGCGCTTCCCGTCGGCGCCTGCTGGGCGTTCGCAGCGCACGCGAGCCCAACCATCGCGATGGCCGCCAAGGTGTGTCCGAGAACCTTTGTCATCGTTTTCACTCGGTCGTGTCGGAGCGGATGGCCCCTGGAAAATCGCGCGATTGTAACCGAGCCCCTACCGCCGGTAAAGGCGCCGAGCACCGCGGGCTATAATCGCTCGACCCCCATACATACGGAATCGAGCATGCGCTTCAAGGGCTCAACGACCTACGTCGCGACCGACGACCTGATGCTCGCGGTCAACGCCGCCATCACCCTGGAGCGCCCGCTGCTCGTCAAGGGCGAGCCGGGGACGGGCAAGACCAAGCTGGCCGAGGAAGTCGCGGCGGCGCTCGGCCTGCCGCTTCTCGAGTGGCACATCAAGTCGACCACCAAGGCGCAGCAGGGTCTGTACGAATACGACGCTGTCAGCCGGCTGCGGGACTCGCAACTCGGCGATCCGCGGGTCAAGGACATCGCCAACTACATCGTGCGCGGCACGCTGTGGAACGCCTTCACCGCCGATACCCCGGTCGTCCTGCTGATCGACGAAGTCGACAAGGCCGACATCGAGTTTCCGAACGATCTGCTGCGCGAGCTCGACCGGATGGAGTTCTACGTCTACGAGACGCGCGAGCTCATCCGCGCCAAGCACCGGCCGATCGTCTTCATCACTTCGAACAACGAGAAAGAGCTGCCCGACGCTTTCCTGCGCCGCTGCTTCTTCCACTACATCCGGTTCCCGGACAAGGAGACGATGGAGAAGATCGTCGCCGTGCATTTCCCGGGGATCAAGAAGATGCTCCTGCGCGAGGCGATGGAAGTGTTCTTCGAGCTGCGCGACGTGCCGGGGCTCAAAAAGAAGCCGTCGACATCGGAGCTGCTCGACTGGCTCAAGCTGCTGCTCGCGGAAGACCTGCCGCCGGAGGCGCTTCGCTCGAAGGACCGGAAGTCGATCATCCCGCCGCTGCACGGGGCGCTGCTCAAGAACGAGCAGGACGTGCATCTGTTCGAGCGGCTGGTGTTCATGGCGAGGCAGAATCGGTGACGAGCCGGTCCTGCTCGGGTGCGCGCAGCGCCGTATGGAGGGATCTACAAGGGAGCGCCGCTCCCTTGTTCCACCGGCAGCAGGACGTGCATCTGTTCGAGCGGCTGGTGTTCATGGCGAGGCAAAACCGCTAACTTCCTCGCCGACCGTTTAGCGGTCCCACCGGCCGTAGTAGCCGTGGTGCTTGTGCCAGCCCTTGGCTTTGCCGGGCGGGCCGTAATAGCCCGGCCCGTACTGCACCGGGGCCGGGTAGTAAGGCCGGTAGACCGGCGCGGGCGGGTAGTAGACGACTCTCGGCGGCGCGTAGTACACGGGGGGCGGTGGCGGCGCATAGTAGACCGCGGGCGGGGGGTAGTACGCCGGGGCCGACACAACGGCAACGCCGCCCGGGATGCCGAACGACAGGCTGACGCCGACGCCGCCGCCGGCGAGCGCGAGCGAGGGAATCGCGGCGAGCGCACCGACTGCGAGGAGTGTTCTGATTGGTTTCATCGCGGTTCTCCGTCAACGCCGGCTGCGCACGTTGTCCGCGTCGCCGGCATGTCTCTTTGAACGCGATTATCGGCTGCGCGTTTACGGACCGGCCACCGTTGAAGTGTTTCGATTTGCTACGCTGTTACGTGTCGCTCAG